>NZ_JBIDDG010000042.1:0-45233 GCF_043205005.1 Micromonospora sp. NPDC047620
GTGCGCCCGGCAGGATTCGAACCTGCGGCCTTGGGATTAGAAGAACTCCCGCCCTTAGCGCTGTAGCGACGTGCGTAAACGCAGGTCGCTGAAGAACGAGAGTCGGGGAATACTCTGCCCTCTGCTACAGCGCTAATTCTCGGCTACGTAGACGCCGCTGCCGGCCCTTCCCACGGTAAGCCCACGCTCCCGGGTGAGCTCCAGGGCGCGCTGGATCGTCGACACGCTGACCGAGTACAGCTCGGCCAGCTCCCGCAGCGACGGCAGCTTGCTGCCCGGCTTGTGTTCCCCGCTGCGGATACGGGCGGTCAGGTCGTCCGCGATCTGGCGCGACGACATCGGTATGGGCATGGCGGTGGCTCCCTGGTTGGCCCGCCGATGAGATCACGACCCGCTGCCCCACCTCAAGCAGTGATTGACCTATGGCCACACTGTGACCTAGGTTGACCTGCGGGTATTCCGTCCCTGGTTGGCGCCGGGTCGCGACACCCCGGACCGGGAGGCCCCGCGCCTCCCGGTCCTTCTGTCTCTCGACACAAAACAGCGGCCACCCCCGACGAAGGGGTGGCCGCTGTGTCGTGAGGGCGTCAGGCTCCCAGCTCCCGCTGAAGGTGGGCCAGCACCGGCTCGAACAGGCCCGGCAGTAGCTGCTGTGCCTCCTCCAGGGATGCCCACCGGACCTCGGCCAGCTCGTCCTCGTCGCCGACGAACACGTCGAGCTTCCCGAGTGGGTGACACGCCAAGTAGATCATCGTGCGCCCGGTCTTGGGGTGCACGCGGCGACCGATCTCGCGTTCGGCGGCGCGTACCAGCAGGCCCGTCTCCTCCTTGACCTCGCGTACCGCGGCGTCGGCCGGGGACTCTCCGGGTTCGATTTCACCGGCGATGAAGGTCCACGGTGGCTTGCCGTCGTTCCGTCGGCCGATGAGCACGCCGAGGTCGCTGGTGACGATGCTCGCCACCACGGGGCTCGGCTCGGGCTTCGTAGCTTCCTCGGGCACGTGATCCCCCCTCTGGTGGCCGGCCAGCCGCCGGCGGGCGATGAGTCGATCGACGGCCTCGACGGCGATCATCCGGTATCGGCCGCGTTCGGTGAGGTACCAGTCGGCGCCCTCTTGCCCGAAGTGGCCGGAGTCGACGAGCCGACGGATGGTTTGACCGCTGTCGTTGAAGCCGGCGGCGACGAGGCGGTCGCGGACCTGGTTGATGGTCAGGTATCCGTTCTCGGCCACGTCGTCTCCCAGGTCTTCCAGGTCTCGCAAGTTGACCAATGGTCGCACGGCAAGACGCGGCTTGGGAGCAGGCGGTGGACTCAACATGTGAAGACTCTACCAACCTTTCCAACCTTTCCAAGATGTGTCATGCTGGCCGGCATGGAGTACCGAGCTGACCTCTACGCCGCCGGCGCCGAGTTCGACCACACCGAGCGGTACATCGCCCGCAACGAGACCGAGGCGATCGACGCCGCGCGGCAGATGGTGGTCGCCCTCGGCCTCGACTACGCCGAGGTGTACCGCACCGACGGCCACGGCGAGATCACCCACGTCGCGATGGTGGGAGCCGAGCGATGAGCCCGGCGCAAGCCTGGTTTCGCGCCGACGCCACCGCCTGGGGCGAGCGCATCGCCCTGTCCACCGCCGTGGCGTTGACCGCCAAGGGCGAGTTCGACCTGGCCGTCATGGCGCACTTCCACGAGGGGATCGCTTGGATCTTCCCGGTCATGCTCGACGTCTACGTGGTCACCGCGTTCCACAAGCGCCGCTGGCTGGACGTCGCGATCAGCCTCTCGCTGATGCTCTTCTGCCAGATCGCTGTGCACCTCGTGCCCGTCTTCATCACCGAAGGCGAGGAGACGCCGTGGGGTCTTGTCATGGCGGTCGCCTGCATTGCGCCGATCGTGGTCGTACGGGTGAAGGCGCTGACTGGCAAGACCCGGGCGGAAATTGAGGCGGAGCGCCGCGACGGCGAACTGGTCGAGGATGCCCGGAAGGCGCGGGCGGAAGCTGTCGCTGCGGACCGGAAGCGGGCGGAAGCCGAGGCCGCCTTGGAGGCGGAAGAGCGGAAGCGCGCCGACGCCGAACAGCGCGCCGAGGCGGAAGCCGAGCGCCGGCGGAAGGCGGAAGAGCAGGCCGCCCTGGAGGCGGAAGCACGGGCGGAAGAGAGCCACGAGTCGGAGGCGGAAATCGCCCGCCTGATCCGCCGCACCGAGGAGATCCAGGCTTCCGCCCGCGACGCCCGCACGCAGGCCGCCGAGGCGTCCGAGCAGGCCGCCCGGGTCGCCGGCCAACTGGAGGAGGCGCGGCTGCTGGCGGAGCGGGCCATCGCCGACAAGATGGCCGCTGAGCAGCACTGTGAGGCGTTGGCCGAGTCGCGGCAGTCGCTCGCCGAGGAGCTGGCGAAGGCGCAGCAGGTGATCGCCCGGTTGCAGCAGCGGGCGGAAGGCGGAGCCCGCCGGCAGGCGGAAATTTCCGCCCCCCGGAAGCGGAAGGCGACGCCAGCCCTTCCGCCATCCGTTCCGGGTGACCTTCCGGTCGTGAAGGACGTCGCTTCCGCCACCGTGGCCCGCGTGATTTCCGCCTACCGGCAGAACCCGAGCGGCACGCGGAAGGAACTCGCCGCCGCCGCCGGAACGACCGACCGGACGGTCCGGACGGTCCTCAACAGCATCCCCGCTGACCACCCGGCGCTCGCCATCGAGTCCGCCGACACCGACGACCGCGCTGCGGTCTGAAAGGAGCCCGCAATGTACGGCACCACCTACGACGAGTCCGGCACCACACGGGTGCCCGCTGGTGAAACCGACTACCTGGCGAAGGCCGCCGATCTCCTTGAGAAGGCCGCCGCGGCCAACGAACGGGAGAACGCCGGCTACCGCGCGCTTCTGATGCAGGGCTGGGAGCGCATCGCCGGCCAGTACGCGCAGCTCGGCGCCATCCAGCGCGGACAGCTTCCCGCCAGCCTGGCCCACGTGATGTTCGAGCAGCTCAGCGGCACCACGAAGGGGAACTGACCATGCTCCAGGCCATCCGCCGACTCCGCCGACTCCGCTGGCCCATGAGCCACCAGACCCGCGTCGCCCGCTTCGCCTACCGCTGCGCCCGCGCCCGCCTCGCCGAGGTCAGCGAGCAGAGCACCGAGGAGACCGACGCCTACCTGGCCGCGAACGCCTGGGTGATCCGCTGCGAGCAGCAGTTGCCGTGGTGGAAGCGCCTCGACATCGACGTGACCGCCTGAGGAGGCACCGCAATGGGAGAGCACGTCAGCGTTCGGATCGTCATCGAGATCGGCGACACCAAGAAGGAGTTCCACACCACCGCCGCGACCAGCGGCGATCAGCACCAGGTGGCCGATGGCCTCATCAACGGCCTGCACGACTCGGCGGGCGACTGGTTGCGCGACCAGCGTCGCCTGGCCAGGGGCATCTGACCCACCACAAGCCGCGGGGCCCGGCCCCACCTTCCGAGCCGGACCGGGCCCCGCACTCCACCAAGGGAGACACCCATCATGACAACGACCCGGTACGCCGTCACCAGCCAGGTGCCGCAGGGCTCGCCTCTGACCGCGCTCGCCGGCCGCACCGTCACCATGCCGGCCGAGACCGCCGATGAGCTGGCCCGTCGCGTTGCGGAGTCCCGCGACGCCGGTGCCGAGCCGGTCATCGTCTACACCCCGCCCAGCCGGTGGCACTACGTCGTCAACGGCGCGTCCCTCACGAGCGGCCTGGCCGCCATCGGCGCCGCGCTCGCGGACCTGCTCGACTGGTCCGGCATTTTCGACGTTGCCGTGGCCGCGTTCGCCGTGGCCCTCGTGCTGGCCGGGCTCGCGCTGGTCATGGAGTACCGGGCGGACCACCGATGAAGACGCCGCGCCAGCGTGCTGCCGCGCTCAACGTGCGCGGGAACGTCGCCCTGGCCTCCGCCGTCGCGGTTGGCGGGTTCCTCGCCGCCGACCGGGCCGCCCGCGGCCCGTGGCTGCCGCTGCACACCCTCCTCGCCGCGCTCCTCGCGACCGCCGCGATCACCGCGTTGGCCTGCTACGCGCTCGCCTGGGTGAAGGCCTCACCCCGGGGTGACTCACCCGAGGTGACTCACCTGGGCGTCACCCCTTCCGGAACCCCCTCTGAGGTGCGGAAATGACGACCGACCCGCAGGTGACTCACCCCCCGGTGACTCACCCCGAGACGCCCGCCCCGGCGGTCCCCGAGCCCGACTCCCGGAAGCCGGAGAAGCCGTCCACCGGCCGCCCGGTCCGGCGGTCCCTGCGGATACCGCCGCCGAAGATTCTCGCTGCCGCCGCGCTGGTCGTGGTCGCCCTGGAGCTGCTCGTCTGGCAGGTCGGCGGCCCGTTCTGGGGCGGGGTGATCCACGGGGTGCTGCTGATCCTGGTCGGCTTCGGGCTGCTGGTGTGGTTGCGGGGGCGGAGCCGGCGGGACGCCCGCCTCGGCCGGGCAGCGCTGGGGCCGATCGGCAGGGCTGCGGCCGGCGGCCAGCGTGCGGCGCGGGGCGCGCGGGGTCCGCTGGGCCGGCTGCTCCGCCGCAACGGTCGAGCCGCGTCGGGTGCCTCCGGCGGTGGCGGCGGTTCGGCTCGGCGTGGCCTGCTGAGCCGGCTCACCGGCGGTCGGCGCGGGGGCGCGGCTTCCGGTGGCGGGCGGTCGGGGGCCGGCGCGAAGCGGTCCGGTGGCCTGCTGGGCCGGCTGGGCCGCAGCGGAGCGTCCGGCCGCCGCACCGGCTCCGGTGCGGGCCGGTCCGCCGGACGCGCCGGAGGGCTCCTCGGCCGCCTCGGGCGCGGCTCCGGGACCGGGAGCGGTCGGGGCCCCAGCGGTACGTCGCGGTCCGGCCGAAGCCGTTCGGGTGGCCTGCTCGGCCGCCTGGGCGGCGCCGCGAAGCGAGCGACCGCCCGCCGTCAGGCCACCGAGAAGCGCCCAGGTATCGGGCGCGGCCAGTGGGGTGTCCGCCTCGGCCAGCGCGCCTCAGCCGGAACGTGGCGTCCGAACTGGGGCAAGGCGCGGAAGCAGGCGGCGAAGCTCGCTGCCGACTTCCGACGCGGCGTACGCGAAGGCAGCAAGGCCAGTCCTCAGCCGAAGAAGCCCAGCCCCGAACCGAAGCCGACCGAGCAAGCACCGACGCCGGCCGCCGGGCAGGAGAAGCCCCAGCCGCCCACCCGGGACGAGCTGGTCAAGGAAGCCGTGGAGAAGGTCGCCGACGCCACCCCGGCGCCGGTCACCTCCCGCCGATCGAGAGGAACCACCGTGGGAAGCATGCGAGACATCCTCGCCGCCGCCGAAGACCTCGCCGGCCAGCTCAAGGCGTACGACGAGGAAGACATGCACGTCTTCGTCCGTGAGCTGCCGCAGCTCGGCGATGCCCTGTCCGCCATCGAGGGCGGCATCAAGATGATGGCCAGCCGCGCCGAGTCGGAGTGGCCGCTGGCCGCCCCCGTCGTCGAGGCCCTCGGCAGCGTCGCCGGGGACGTGAAGGCCGCCGCCAGCACCGTCGGCGAGGCCAAAACCGCCGTGTACCGGGAGAACGAGACCGACATCGAGCGCGGCGAGGCCCCCCGTCAGGGCGAGCGTCGCTGGAACGTCTGACCCAGGGAGGGCAGAGCAGTGAACGGTCAGAGGTCGTGGGACAACATCGCCAGCGCGGTCATCGCCACCGCCGGGCCGCTGGTCGGTGCGGGGCTGTGCACCGCGGGGGACGTGCCTGCGGTGGTGCCCGCGACCCTGGCCGGCGCTGTCCTGGCCGGGGTCGCAGTACGAGACCGCCGTACCGGGCGGCCGTGGTCGGAGCGGGCCTTCCGGCTCGCCTCCGGCCTGGCCGCCGCAGCGTGGACCACCTGGTCCGCGTTCACCGGCCCGTGGCACCTCGCCAACCTGGTCGCCGGGGCGGGCGCGGCCCTGTTCGGCGTGTTCGTCGCGCCAGCGTTCGTCGGCGAGGACGCGCCCCAGGCGGCCCAGCAGCCCGGTACAGCACCCGGGCAGGCCACTGCGCCGACCGGGCGGCGGGCCGTGTGGAAGCAGCGCATCGAGCGCATCGCCCGCGTGCAGCCCATCACCATCACCGCTGACGACGACTGGCCGGCCGGCACCGGCTTCACCCTGCACATCACCTTCGCCCCCGAGTCCGGCGACTCGTGGGAGGCGATCGACGGCGTGAAGCACCGGCTCGGCGCTGCGGCCGGCCTGCCCCGCGGCTGCACCATCGGCGTTGCTGAGGGTGACATCCAGGGCACCGCCGTCATGCGGGTGCCCACCGTGTACGCCCTCGCCGACGACGTGCCCGCCCCCGAGGACTACTCGCCGCTGTCGATCTGGGAAGACCTGACGATCGGCGTCAACGAGGACAAGACCCCCGCCGTGATCAACCTGCGGCAGGCGTCCGGGCTGATCGCCTCCCGGCGTGGCGGCGGGAAGACGAACCTGCTGAAGGTGCTCATCGAGAACCTGCTGCGCTGCCGGGACAACCTGACCTGGATCGCCGACCTCAACGGCGGCGGCCTGGCCGTGCCGTTCATGCTCCCGTACGTCGACGGGGAGGTCGACGAGCCGCCGATCGACTGGGTGGCCGACACCCCCGAGAAGGTGATGGTGATGGCCGAGGTCGCGGCCGCCATCGCGAAGGACCGGAAGGCCCGGTACGCGGCCCTGACCGCCCGCTCCGGCGGTGACCTGCTGCCAGTCACCGCCGACCTGCCGCAGATCACCATCGTGGTCGACGAGTCCGCCGAGCTCGACGGGGACCCGATGGCGAAGAAGGCGATGGAGTCGCTGCTGAAGGTGCAGCGGATCGGCCGCGCGGAGGCCGTCAACGTGGTGTTCTCGGCGCTGCGCCCAACGCAGGACACCATTCCGGTGCCGGTGCGGAAGCAAACCGCGCTGAAGCTGGCCGGGCCAATGGACGACGACACCGACCTGGGCTACATGATGGCCGGCGCGAAGGTCCGCTCCGCCGACCTGGTGCACCCGGGCACGTTCTACCTGCGGCGCGGTGACGTGGGGGCGCCGGTGCGGCAGATCAAGGTGTACCGGACCACGCCGGATCGGATCGCCGCCGTCGTCCGGGCCACCGCGGGGGAGCGGCCGCGTCTGGACCGGGCGGGGCAGCAGGTCGGCGGGGAGGCGTACGCCCACCGGCTCGATGCGCTGCGGCCGTGGCTGGACCGGATGGCGGGCAGGCCGGAAACGGCGCCCACTGTTCCGGCCGGAGGCCACCGCGCAGTTCCGGGGCCGCGGGCGGCGGCCGCCGTCGAGGTAGAGGCGGAGGCTCCGGCTGCTCCCGCTGATCGGGACGCCCGTCGCGCGGCTGCTCGGGATGGCCTGCGGCGGTTTACGGCGCGGATGGAAGTCAGCCAGATGCCGAAGGACCAGCTCGACGACGTGTTCGGGTCGCTGGTCGCCGACCTCCGGCCCGCGGCCGGGCAGGACCAGGGCGACGACGGCCTCGACGGCGAGGGCTGGCAGCCGGAGCTGCTCATCGAGCTGGCACGCGACGCCGGCACGGACGGCATCGGCCCCACGGAGATGCGCCGCAAGCTCGCCGACCGGGGCATCAAGGTGTCCATGAAGACGATCAACAAGTGGGTGCCGCGGTACGTCGACGAGGGCAAGCTCCGCAAGCTCGACGGCGGCAAGTACGCGGCCTGAACAGCAGAAAGCGGCCCCCACCAGCACGGTGGGGGCCGCTTCGCGTGTCGGTCAGTAGCGGTCGTCGCCGTCGTGCACCCGGGCGCGGGCGGTCGCTGCGAGCGTGGAAGTCTGCGCCAGTTCGTCGGCCGAGCGCGTCACCACGGCGAGGATCTCCTCGCGGGTGGCACCGCGGCCGACGGCGACCTCAACGGCGGTGGCGAGCTTGCGGAGGCCCTCGGTGTGGTCGGCCCGGGAGCGCTCGACGCGGGCCGGGTCGGCGAGCGCCGTATCGACGTCGCGCTGCTTTGCGGGCGGGGTGCTCAGCGTCATCACGCCTTCACTGTCGCACATGACGACCTGTCCGTCATGCCCTGCGAGCGTTGCCGCAGGTCGATATGGTGCCCGGATGACCCGCCTCCCCCACTACGCCGCCGCCCTGGCCCTGGCCGCCGCGGTGCTGGCCGGCTGCGCCAGCGACCCTGAGCCGGCCGCCGCACCTGCCACGTCCGAGCCCGCCCCCACCAGCGCCGCCGCAAGCCCGACGCCCAGCGCCGCCAGCCCGAGCCCCACCGTCAACCCGGACACGCCGCTGCCCTTCGGCAAGGGCATCGTCACCGGCGGCGGGTACGTCACCGCCACCGTCTACGCCTACCGACACAACGTCGCCAAGTCCGCGCCCCGCCCCGACGAACAGCCCGGCTTCGTGTGGGGTGCCGTTGACGTGAAGGTGTGCGCCAACAAGGACATCACCGTCTCGTCAGTGGGTGTGTCGAACGGGCCGTGGGCTCTCGTCTACGCCGACGACACCACCATCGGCGCGTCGCAGACGGGCTATGACGCGTTCCCGAAGCCGGAGTACCCGTGGACGGAGAAGGCTCTCGCGCCGGGCCGGTGCGTGCGGGGTTGGATCACGTTCCCGGTGCCGGGGAAGACGCGGCCGGCGTTCGTAGAGTACGCGCCGGAGGGCGAGCAGGTGACGCCGCGGTGGGCGGTGAAGTAGCCCCCAGATACGACGAAGCGCCCCCTCCCCGCCAGCCCGGTTCGGGCGGCAGAGAGGGGGCGCAGTCGTTGGGGTGGTGCGGTCAGGCCGGCTTGTTGGGCACGGCGTAGACCAGGCCGAGGCCGGCGAGGACAGCGCCCGCCACGATCGTCCACTCCAGCCGGGTGACGTGGTCGTCGGCGAGGGCGGTGCCGAGTGCGGTGAGGCCGGCGGTGAGCCCGCCGACGACGGCCTTGGCGTACGGCTTGAGCTTCATCTGTACCTCCTGGGTACGGTCGTTGGATGGCAGGCTTCCCGCAGGTCCGCGAGTCGGCCTGGCTGTACGCGCCGGACGACCCGGACGTGCCCCTCGCCCACGTGAGGCTGGAGGAGCGCATGGACGGGGCCGGATGGGATCTGTACCTGTCCGACCCGGCATCAGCGCCGTCCCAGCACGTCCGCTACCCGGACGAGGCGGGTGCGCGGGCTGAGCTGGAGCGCGTCTACGCTGCCGGCCGGGCGGCCGGGCAGTGGCGGATCCACCGCCACGACGGGTACTGAGTCGGTCGGCCCCCGCTACACCGACCGGCCGTTCACCGTGCCCGGCTTCCCGACGAGACGCCTCAGCGCGCCGATGTCCGGCTCCGGGCGCCACACCTCCGTCGCCACGGAGATCAGCGTGTCCGTCAGACGGGCCGCGGCCTTCTGCGCCATGTCGAGCTGGATCTGGATGGATTCGAGTTGGGTGCGCAACTGCTTGACGTCGGAATCGGCTTCGTCCCTGATCCGCTCCGCGCGGTCGTCGGACTCCCGGGCCTCCTGGCGGGCCGCCTGTTCGCTGGCCTGCAACTGCTTCGCCCACTCCAGCAGCGCCGAGTCCCGCTGGGCACGCCCGGCGACGCGGTTGGTCATGTAGCTGGCGACAACGGCCGCGATGGCGGAGAACACCGCCGCCAGGATCACTCCAAGGGTGGGGTCCACGTGGGCCGCCCCTTCTGGTCGATCGGCTCCGGCCAGCTCGCGATGATCCCTACGAACCCCGCGAACGCCAGCCACACAGCCGCTTGGACGTACCCGCGGTCGACGCCGCCGACCAGCCACCCACCCAACGTCACCCCGCCCCACATCACCTTCAGCCCTATGGCGGCGGCGAACGCAGCCTGGTCGCTGGGGCGGAACGCCTGCACCAGGCACAGCAGTCCGACGCCGCCCCACGCCGCAGCCCACGCCCACAGCGGCATCAGCCCGGACAGGAACATCAGCGACACCCCGCGGCGTGCCTGGGGCGACGGGAACAGCAGGCTGCTGCAGTAGACGAGGTCGAGGACGGCGAAGAACAGCAGCGCCGACCCGCGGTGGCCGACCCGGCGCCGCAGGCCGGACGCTGCCCGGCGCATCAGCTCTGCGGGGTGGTGCCGGCCAGCTTGGTCAGCTCGGCGGCGAGGGCGGCCGGGTCCTGGCCGGCAGCGACGAGGGCCTGCGCGACCTCCGGCGCCGGCTGCCCACCCAGCCCGGCGAGGATCTCCTCGTCGAGGCCGTCGAGGCGGGCCAGGATCTGGGTGGCCTTGGTGTCGGCGTTCGTGGCCAGGTTGTTCGCCGTCAGCAGACTGTGCGTCATGTTCGTCAGCACGATCCCGTGGGCGGTCTCTCCGTCGTGGTCGGCGGGCTTGAACGCCCACGGAAGCCGCGACATCTCGGCGGCAACCTTCGGGTCCTTCAGGATGGTCAGGAACTCGGCAGGGGTCACAGTGTCGTCCTCTCCAGCAAGCCTCGCCGCAACGTCGCGGCGGAAGCGGGTCATGTCGAATTCGGGGTCGCTCTTCGTGCTGGTCTGCCCCTTCGGGGCCGGCCACGGCTGGTGTTCCTTATGCCCGGCCACCCGGCCGACCGGAATCCTGAGGTGCCGCACCAGCGCGGCGACACCCCGGATGTACGAGTCGTACTGGCGGGCCGTCCACGGCTCACCAGCAGCGTGCTGCGCCTCGATGCCCAGCAGCCGCGAGTTACCGAGGCCCTTGTTCGGGCCGGCCCAGCCGACGAGGTTGTGGTTGCAGCGCCCCGACGCGATCACCCACCACTCGCCCGACCTGGACAGGTAGAGCTGCGCGATCGGCGGCGGCGCGGAGTTGGAGCCGTGGATGAGCACCCGGATCTCGCCCGCGTCGGTGCTGGTGCGGGAGCCCCGGGTTTCGTGGATGGTGATGCCCTCAATCGGGCCCCAGCTCGACGAGCCGCGCTCACTCCAGCCCGACGCGACGTGCACGGTCAGGCCGGCGCGGCGGAGCACCTCGGGCAGCCATGTCAGACGCATCAGCCCTCACCCGCCATCGCTGCGCCCGCCGGCGGCAGCGGCACATCCGACAGCGGCCCCCGATCCTGCAACAGCTCCGGCCACGTCATCGTGCCGAGCCGCGTGCGGCACTGCGGACACGGCGACGCCGTCCACGTCCCGTCCTGCCCCCGCCACTCGATCCCGTCGCGGTCCAGCACCATGCTCGTGCCCGGCGGATCGGGCAGCACGTACGTCATCTCAGTCCTCCATGGGTTAGGGGCGCCGGAACGTGGCCATGCGGCGCATCAGCGTCGACAGCAGCCGCGGGGTGGTGTTGGCGTACGAATCGAGGTCCAACGTCGCCGCGCCGTCGGACGCCCGGTACTCGCCGCCGACGATCCGGAACACGGTCACGCCGTCGCGCGCCGACGCGTTGAGGGCGTCCACGCGGGGCAGGATGCCGCGCACCCGGATCAGCCCAGGCCGGATCTCCCACGGCTGCACCATCCGCCCGGTCTGCAAGTCGAGAATCGGGCGGGCGATGCGCAACCGGCCCCCGTTCGGGGCGAACTGGTGCTCGGCCAAAAACTGGTCGCCGGCGCGCTGCGCGGCAGCCGTCGACCCCACCTCTGAGCCGAGGTCGATGGACGCCTGCCGGTTCAGGCCCGCCGCAACCAGCTCCGGCACCACACTGCTGCGGAACGTGAACCGGGACCGGCCGGCGGAGTCCCGCCAGCGGACGGTGACCATGTTGTAGAGGCCATCCGCGCTGCCCTGGCCGTCGTAGCCGTCGACCACGTCGCACTCGTAGCGCACCACGGAGGGCAGCGGCACCCACTCGAACCGGTACTTCCCGGCAGCGGCACGCTCCCACACCCGCCACGTGAAGCCGCCCTCCAGCCGCAGCAGGTCATCGAGCACCTGCGCCGCCGTCACCCCGTCCGGGTAGGCGAGCTGGTCGATCGGATGCGTGGTGGTGGCGATGACGGCGTTCGTGCCGTCGTAGTCGGTGAGTAGCCGACCCAACAGGTCCGCCACCACGTCGGAGGCCAGGATCGTGTTGCTGGTGTAGCCGGTGGTCTTCTCCAGGCCGTTGGCGTTGTAGCGCATCGCCTGCACGACCAAGTCCATGAACGCGGCCCAATGCAGGTCGTCGGCGACCTTGATCGCCCCGCCCGCGCTGCGCTGCAACCGCAGGTCGAGAGTGTTTCGGCCGTTCGTCCAGTGGGTGCCGACGACCCGCGCCGAGGATCCGCCGCCGCCGGTCGACAGCGGTTGGTCGCGGGCGATGTCCGACGCCCCGCCGTTCGTGCTGGCGATGGCCATCACCGAATAGTTGGCGTCGGCGATACCACCGTCGAACGCGTAGTCGATCCGGCCCAACTTCATGCCGGCGCGGGCCAGCGCGTCGAAGCGGACGTTCACCCGGGAGCCGGTGCTGACCGACTGGCCCTCCGGGAACTGGAGGATCACGCTGTCCTTACCGGAGCCGCCCGGGTCCTCACCGGTCGAGTTGGTGGCGCCCGGCGCGTTCGTCAGCGTGCGGAAGGCGTCGGACAGGGTTTGGTCGACGTACACCAGCGGCACCGTCCGGTCGCGGGTGTGGGCCTGCCCGCCGACAGCGGTGAGGTCCCACACCTGCCCGTCCCGTGCCGACCGGCCCGGATCCTCCATGCGGCCGTCCCACACCACCGACCCGTCGCGGGCGTCGTAGACGGTGACCTGCCCGTAGTAGCCGATCTCGTCTGGCTGGAGAGACAGCGGCCGGTCCAGCGGCACCATGCACGACGCGTACCCGCCCGGATCGGTCCACCGCATCACCAGATCCCGGGCGTCGGCGGTGACATGCCGGTCAGCGCGGGCCGTACGCAGCCGCACCGTCAGGGGAATCGGCAGACTCACCCCAACCCCCTCAGCTCGATGGTGGGCGCGTGTAGAGGTACCGGGGCCAGTAGTACGGGGTCAGCGTCGACGTCGACGACAGGATGTCGCGAGGGCTGCCGCCGTCGACCAGCCACACGATGCGGTTCACCTGCCCTGGCGACAGCATCGGCAGCCCGCCGACCGGCGCGTCCGGCTGCGCCGGCATGCGAACCTCACCGGAGCCACCGACCGCGTACGCCATGTGCTGGGCCCCGTCGATGATCCCCGCCGACGCGCCGGTGTCCGACCACACCCGCGTCACCGAGTACCGGTCGTCAGCAGGCACAAACACCAGACAGTCGATGTCGAGGGTTCCGGCGCCTGCCGCCCGCTGCGCCCACACCGCCACCCGGGTGCCGGCCACCGGCGTTTCCGTGCCCGAGTAGCCGTCGGTGACCGGGTCCGCGCCGACCGGGAACTGAATGGTGCCCAAGTCGTAGTAGGCGATCTCCGACGTCTGCGTCACCCGCACCGCATCGTTGCGGATCGGCAGCGTCGCGTTCGCCCCGTACGCGAACTGCACCGACCACACGTCACTCACCGCGGAGATACGCATCCTGGCCAGCACCCGGTATCGGCCCCGCGCGTCCTGGGTCGCTGCCGTCGGCCACAGCGGCATGTAGAGCCGCTGCTCCATCAGCGCCCCCGCAGGGGCGACCCGCATGTAGTTCTGGCCGGACCCCGACATCAGCGGATCGTTGGCTGCGCCCAACGTGGTGTTGGTGCCCGTCGTCATCGCCTCCGCCTGGAGAACGAACGGAGCCTGCGACGGAGTGCCTCGCCGGCGCACACCCATCACCACGTTGCGGTAGTCGTAGACACTGCCGATCACGTTGGAGCCCAACCGCAGGAACAGCGGCGTCTCCACGTCACCGCGAACATCGGTCACGTCGAAGCAGGCACCGCCCGTTCCGCCGACCGGCCGGATCCGCGCCTCGTCGATGTGCAGGGTGTTCGACGCTGGCGGGGTGCCCGTCATCCGCACCGTCAGAGTCGCGAAAGCCGCACCCACCGGCGCGACGCCGGCCACCTGCCCCAGCGTCCACACCCCCGCCGTAACCGACGTACCGGAGCCCGTGTTGCTCAGAAACGCACCCCCGGCCGTGTACCAAAGGATCTGCACATCCACGACCCGCGTCACCGCGCACCGCAGCCACGCCGACGCCCGATAGGTGGCCCCCGCCGTCACAGGCACCTGCTCCGACTCGGCCCGCGAGTTAACCCCCACCCCGTCAGGCGTGAGCAGCAGCGACGCCACGCCCTCATGCGCCTGCGCCGTGGACCAGGTGAGGGCCGCTCCCTCCCGGCCAGTCCACCCCGAAACGTCTGCCTCGAAGTACGGGTTGGCGTTGAGGGTCTGCCCCTCGGCCGGGTCGTTGTAGACCGTCACCGCCGGCAGGGTCTCCTTCAGCCCGTACGCGAACGGCTCCGCGAGCACCTCCACGTCGAGCAGCTTCAGCAACCCCCCGCCCGGCACCTCCGTCACCCGGTTCACTGGGGACCGCATGGTGCGGAAGAACACCGGCTCGCTGGTGCCCGGCCGCCACCGCAGCAGGTTCGTCGGCCGGTCCAGCTCCCGCAGCAGCTCCTGCGTACGGACGGCCATCGCATCGGCGCTGATGTCCTTCAGCTCCAGGCGCAGCCGCAACACCCGATTGTCGTACACAGCCGCCGTGACCTGCCCGCCGTCGGTGAGCAGCGTCTGCGACACCGCCCGCCGCAGGTCCGGCGGCGAAAGGTCCGTGCCGTCATACGACAGCCCCCACACGACGTCGTCGTTGAGGTCCAGACGCACCGTCGGCGACGCCGCGATGCTGTCGACGAACTGACACACGTCAGGCACCACTCACCCCGCCCTCGCGTAGATGTCCGCAGTCCGGCCGCTGTCGATCCGCGCCACCGGCACCGTCTGCAAAGCCCGCACGAACGCCCGAAACAGGTCGTCCACGCCCGGACCCGCAGCCACCCCCGCTGGTGCCGGCGACCCTGCGAGCATCGTGGACCGCGCGATGTCCGCCGACTGGCGGGCGTTGAGCACATAGCCGTTGTCCGCGAACGTCAGCAGCTCCGGGCCACGCTCACCCACCCAATACGTCTCGCCGCGCAGTGTCGAACCGCCCGATGCGCGACCACCGACGCCGTCACCGATGCCAACGTTGCGGCCCTCCGACCGGGTCGTCACCTGGTTGTTGACGACCGTGATGACGACCCGCTTCGACTTGATCGCCGCGATGCGCCCAGCCACCGTCTTCAGGTCGATCGGCGTCTGCCGGATGTTGACATCGACATCCGACTGGCGCTTCTCCGGAATTCCGAACAGGCTGTTCGCCAGGTCGACGGCCTCGCCCTTCTCGACACCCATCGCCTTCGCCGCAGCCAGGAACTTCGCCCGCCCCCGCTCCGTGGCCTGCGCAGCCAGGTCATGCGAGCCCGTCGACTCCAGGATCGCCGCCGACGACGCCTTCGTCGCCTCGGCGAGGTTCAGCAAGGCCCGCCGGTTCGCCCGGCCCGCCTCCGTGTTCGTGTCGATGCCCCGCTTGCCGCGCTGCGCCGCCTCCGCAGCCCGGTCGATGGCCTCTTCCATGCGGATTTCGGCGTTCTCCGCCCCCAGCGCGGCGTCCCGGAACCGCTCCAGCGTCTGCTGGAACGTCTCCACGTCGGCATTCGCCGACCCAGCCGCATCGCCGGTGCCGGCCAGCGCGTTGATCAGGTTCTGGAGGCCCTCCGACATGCCGCCGCCAGCGTTCTTCGCCGCCTCCTCCTGGGCGACCAGTTCAGCCAACCGAGCGGCGTCGCCCGTAGCGACGGCGGACAGCTTCTCCATCCAGCCGTACACCTCGGTCAGCCCGGCGATCGTGGCGACCATTCCGCGGGTGCCGTACTCGAAGACCGTCCACAGCGTGCCCAGCGCCCGCGACGCCTCAGCCGAGTTTTCGCTGAGCATGGTGAAGGTGTCGCCGACCAGGTCGCCGGCACGCTCGGCGATGGTTCCCAGAGCCGCGACTACGGGCCCGGACCGCTCCACCGCGGTGGCGAAGCCCTCAACTGCGGACTCGGCGCCGTCGAGCACGTCCTCCGTCAGCGGACGCAGCATCCGCGACGCGGCGTTCCCGGCGCGGTCCAGGTCGTCGGAAATGTCACCGATGCGAGACCGGACGACGCCCAGGGACTCGATGGTCGCCGGAACGAACGACTCAGCGGCCTGTTCCAAGGCGTCCGAGAACGCGCTGCCCGTCTCCTTCGCCGCCGCTTGCACCGCCGGATTCCGCGCGGCGATAGCGACACCACCGATGATGCCGCCGCCGCCCGCCGCACCAACCACCGCAGCAGAGATCACGCCACCGATCAGCGGGCCTGCGGCAGTTGCCGCGCCGACCACACCTGCGCCGATAGCGGCCTGAGCCTGCGGCGGCAGCGTTCCGAACACATTGCTGAACGCCGCCGCGATCGGGCCGCCAGCCTTGGACAGGCCTGCGGCGACCCCTTCGGCAACCCGGGCGCCGAAGCGCAGCGCCTCGTTACGGCCGTCGTCGGGGTCGGGCAGCAGGTTCCGCGCCGACATCAGCTTGCGCAGCTCACCCTGCTGTTTGCGGAGATCCTTGAACAGCTCCTTGTTGCCGGTGCGGTCGATCTCCGCCGCGAGGTCCCGCACGGCGGCCTGGGCAGCGGCGATGTCCGTGTCGAGGTGGCTGAACTGCTCGCCGAGGCCCTCGACTTGGTCGCCGGCCTTCTCGGCGGCGTCACCGACCTGCTTGAACACCTTCGAGCCGCCGGAGTCACGGCCGACGACGTCGAACTCCACCTTCTCGCGGGCCACCGGTCACCTCCCGGGTGTGGTCGGTTTGAACTCGATCGGGCCGCGGTGGGCCTCCCACCACAGCAGGTGGTCGCGGATCTGGTCGAGGGACAGCCGCCGCACCTCATACGGGGGGATGCGGGCCTCGAACGTGAAGAACGGTTCCACGGCGCGCAGGAACGCGCCGACGGTCATGCCTCGGAGGAAACCTCCGAGGGGCCAGCCGGGGGGCGGCCCGCGTCCTCCTGGGTGAAGGTTGCGCGCAGCAGCTTCGGCTGGAACTCGGCGAACGACACCGCGTGACCGGCCATCCGCACGGCGAGGTACGCCACCGCCCGCCGGGCGAACGACAGCCCCGACAGGCGCGGCTCGATGACGGTCAGCAGACCGGCAACGGCCAGGTCCATTTCCCGCTCGACGGCGTCGAGGTCACCGGCGCCCATGTCCTTCAGCGCTTCGGTGTCGAGCACCAGCTCGGCGGGCAGGGGGCCGTCGTCACCGCCGTACTGCTTGCGGTCGGTGTCGTCGAGGCACACCCGGATGATGGTCATGCTCACGCTCCTGTGATCTTGTTGAGGACGCGGTCCACGGCCGCCTCGATCTCCCGGCGCACCGCGGGCCGGCCCTCCGACATCGGCTCGGTGACGAACCCCGGCTTCACGGCCTGCGTCACCCACGGGTTGAGCTGCGACGTCGCCCGATGCAGGGCATGCCGCTTCAGGGCGCGGGTGCGCCCAAACACGGGGTGCTTCAGCCGGCCGGCCTCCACATCACCGACCTGCCGGGCGTTGCCCTTCGCGCCCTTCGCCGACACGTGGATCGTCACCGTCACCTGCGACCCGCCGGTGCTCGTCGACGTCGTCATCCGCAGCGACGGCACCAGCTCCGCCGCGTACCGGTCCGGCAGGTACGCCGGGGCGTCGGTGCGGACGGCATCCTTCAGCGCGGGGACCGCGTCGAGGATGCCCTTGCGCAGCTCCCGAACGAGATCCTTGCGGTCAGCGGCGCCCTTTAACCGGCGGGCCACCAGCGTGAACCGGTCGCCGCCGCGCACCTGCACCGACATCAGAGAGCCGTGTCGGCGGAGATGTACTCGATGGTCACCGGCGAGTTGGTGCCGTCGTGCTGCGCCACGAACGGGAAGCTCGTGGACACCTCGGCGGGGCCGCCCGCGGTCGGGGTGTCGCCGTTGAAGAACACCTGCGGGATGCGGAACCGGATCGTCTCGTAGTACGTGGAGGCGATCAGCGGTCCCACGAACTCCCACACCAGCGACACCGGGGTGTCCGCGGCGAACCGGTCGGCGAAGTCGGCCTTGTTGAGGAAGTCCGCCTGAATCGTGCCCGACACCCCGGTCCAGCCGTTCAGTACGCCCTGCGACCGCAGGCCCTGGTTGCCCATGTACGGGCCGCCGTCGTGGCGGGGACGCTCGATGGTCAGGTTCACCGACCGGACGCCGTCCACGGCCGTCTCAGCACCGTACGTGCCCGCCTTCAGCGTCGCCTGACCAAAGTGGAACTCGCCCAGCCCAGACGGGTAGGACGGGGCGGCGAGGGTCTGCGCCTCCGACACGTCCCGGGCGGTCACCTGCCACGTCGTCGCCAGATTTCCGTTGATCTCGCACGAGAACTCCGCCGACGTGATCTGGCAGCCCAGGTACGTGTACGGGCGCACCGTCCCGCCCAGGTCCGGCACACCGGCCTGCATCGTGTAGAACCGGCCGAACGGGTCCGCCAGCGCATGCGTCTGGAGATACGCCGCGGTGGCGCCCTGCTGCACCGGCGCGACGGTGCCACCCATCAGGCCGTTGAGGAGCAGGCCCATGCCCTTCGAGTACACGGCCGTCGACAGCGACCCCGACGCGCCCTTCGTGGTCACGTACCGGCGGCTGCCAGGCTGCACCATCCGGCCGGCAGCCATGCCGCCGCCCTGGTAGGTCTGCTTCTGCTTCGTCAGCGACGCCGTCGCCTCCAGGAAGCGGGTGGGCGCCACGTACGTGCCGTAGGTGACCTCGGGCGCCATCCCGAAGGAGCTGCCAAGGCCGGAACCGATCGCCATCAGCTCTGCTCCTCACCGCTGGTCGGGGCCCTGTCGAGCCTCTCGACGGCCCTCTTCGTCTCCTTGTCCTGGGCGGCCGTCCAGCCGGCCTCCAGGTAGTTCGGCAGGTCCCCGTCCGGGACCTCGACGATCTCGCCCGGCTCGACCCTGCGGCCCAGCCACGGCACGTCGTGCGGCACGTCATGCGGAAACTTCACCCTCGCCACGACAACCCCTCTCACGCTGCCGACCGCGAGCGGCACAGCACGTCGAAACTGATCTCACAGGCCCGGCCATCGCCGGCCTCCTCAGCGGACCCGGTCTGCCGGATCACCACATTCGTCGCGATAGCCGTCCCCGACTTCAGGGCGCCGCCCAACGTCCGGCCCGTCGGCGTCCGCAGATGCGTGTCGAGAGCGTCGAGCAGCGCGAACGCAGCCCGCCGCGCCTCCCCCATCGCCTCGCCACCAGCGCGGTGCGCCCAGATGATGCACGGGATGGTGAAGTCCTCCCACTGCGTCTGGGCACCCAAGTTGCCGTGGGTCACGCCGTCCTCGGTCGACGGATCGTCCGGGGTCACCCCAATCACCATCGCCGTGTCCGCGCGAGCGTCCGGCCAGCCGTCGAACACCCGCACCGGCTCCGCCGCCTCCGGCAGGGCCCGCGCCGTCTCCACCAGGTAGTCGATCGCTGCGGGGATCGCTGAGGTGGCCATCAGGCGAACCCGTCCGGGACCGCGTGCGGCGCCAGCATCTGCATCACCCGGTTCGGCACGAAAAACCCGAGGATCATCTCCCCGCCCGGTGCCGCGTCCCCGCCGCTGTCGAACGGCGAGTAGTTGCCGCCCTGCTGCGGCCGAAAGTTCAACGCCACCAGCTCCTTCGCCGCCTGCTTGATGCTCGCCGGCGTAGACGCCCGGCCCGCCCGGTAGACGACCGTCACCGCGCCCCGGCCGCCCGCCCAGTGACTACGCGACGACGCGCTCGACGACCGATACAGCACCCCCGCCGACAGCGACGGCGAGTACGTGCCCTCCACCACCGCAATGCCGTCCTCGGTCACCGACATCACCGACAGCACCGGCGGGCGACGCAGCACCAGCGCGCCGCCGCCGCCGTCGTGGACTTCGGTGACCGCGCGAGGAACGACCGGGCCGACGATGTGCTCGATGACGTCCGTCACCGACTCGATGAACACGCCCAGCTCGTCGTCCTGCGACGTGTCCGTTGCGCTCATGTTGAGGTGCTTCTTCACCTCGGCCACGGTCACGATGTCCGTGTCAGCCACGCCGCCCCCTTCACGCTGATGCCCCGCCGGCCGGCCCGCTCCGACCGGCGGGGCCGCCCATCAGCGAGTGCTGCTGTTCTTGCTGGACTTCGAGGTGTCCGCCGCGGTGGCGGTGCTCCGCGCGGCCGGCTTCACCTCGGTGCCGGTGGTGAGCTGCGGGTCGTCGGTGAACAGGGCGTTCACCGTCGCGTCCGCCGCCGACTCCGCCTCTCCGGCCGCCTTCTCGTGGACCTTCTGGAGCTTTTCGATCTCCGGGTCCTGGCCGACCTCCTCGGCGCCGGTGTCGGCGGTCACGCCCCGCTCGGCGACGTCCGCCGCGCTGACCGCCTGCTCCTGGAACTGCCGGCGGGTCGCCTCCCGGGCGAACTCCTTGTCGCCGATCATCTCCGGGGCGAGCTGGTCCGGGGAGCCGTCGGCGCGCAGCGACAGCATCGCCACCCGGTCGTGGTCCCCGTGCTTCGGCACCGCCGTGTTCCCGGCGCCGCTCGTGTTCTCACTGGCCTGTGCCATCTCTACACGTCTCCTCTAGGTATCGGATCGCCGAACGCAGCACGTCGGCATCGTCGTTGAGCAGCCCGATTGCGGAGTTGCAGCGAGCACAGAGAAGGCCTCGAACCTTGCTGCTGTTGTGGCAGTGGTCAACCGCCAGGTCCCGCACCGCGCCGGTCTTGTTGTCCCGAGCCGTCTCCGGCTGCCGGCAGATCGCACAACGACCACCCTGAGCCTTGAATAGATCGTCGTACTCAAGAACGGTGAGGCCGTACAGTCGCTTCAGCTTGTAAGCCCGGGTGGTTTGGTACGTCCGCCGATAGGAGCGGGCCGCAGTGGCGCGAACCCGCTCAGGATGCTCGCGTCGGTATTCGCTCGTCGCCTGGCGAGCACACGCCTTGCAGCGCGTGTCGCGGCCGTCCGGCTTGGACCTGTCCCGCGCGAACTCGTCGCCCGGCTTGGTTTCCTTGCAGGAGCGGCATGTCTTCTGCGCTGGCGTGAGCGCCAGCAGTTCCTCATCGGTGCGGGCGCGGTAGCGAGCCGTGGTCTCGGCGTTAGGCATGACCGATTTTCGCATACCGCACCCGCATCAACCGATCAGGTGGCGGCGGCCTGCCACACGCGCACAGCATTGCCGTTCTGCAGAGCTCCGTCGGCGCGAGCGAAGGCCAGGAAGCCTACTTGCAGGAAATCTGCGTACCGCTCGGTCAGTCGCAGCGTGTTGATGCCACGAACCGTGCGGATCAGGTACGCCTCGCGGATGTTGCCGAACAGCAGCGACTTCGAGTTGGCGCCGAGGGTCGGCATGTCGTTGTTCAGCCGCGTCGGATACCCGAGCAGCGAATCCGGCTCGCCGGCCTGGAGCGACGGCTCCCACAGCGGCCGGTTCTGCGAGTCAGTGAGCTTCCGCAGCGACTTGCGCACCGACTGGTGCATCATCCAGCGCAGCCCGTTGCCGGCTCCGTACGCCGGGTCGAGGGACTCGACCAGGTCCACCAAGTTGGCGTACGCCGGACCACTCGCAGCGGTACCGGCCGCGCCGGTCACGCCGACGGTGGCGCTGGTGACGATGCCATCGGGCTGCGCGGTGCCGGTGCCGGTGGTGAAGTGCTGATTCCAGATGCGGCCGATGCGCTCGCCCAGCTTGCGGGCCAGCCAGTCGTCGAAATCCGGCCGGTCCTGCAGCAGTTGGTACGACGCGCGCACCAGCTTGGAGGTGTACATGTACGCGTCGATCGACGCGGTGCCGATCGTGACGTCCTGCTCGGTAACCTGCGTGTTTTCCGCGAGGATCGCACCGACGTTGGCGGTGTCGTCGTTCGTCGGCCACGGCAGGTTCGCGCCGGTGTCGGTGGTGATGGTCTCGGCCTCCTGCAGCATGGGGCCGTACCACTTCATCGTCTCGATCATCCGGTCGCGGAACTCCGGCGGCACCAAGTAGCCGCCGGCCGCGCCGGTCCCGGCGCCCGCTGCGTTCTTGAACTGCTCGAACCGGGAGCGCATCAACGCCCGCTCCTCTGGCTCCAGGTCGTTGACGCCCTCACGAAGGAAGTTGCGGAACGCGCTGGCGTACGCCTCCTCGGTCGGTTCGGCCGGCTTGTCGCTGGGCGGGACGACGCCGCGGCGGTCGACCGCGTTGTTCTCCTTCTCTCGCTTCTCGTGCTTCTCCTGGCGTTCGATGTCGCCGTCGAGCTTGTCGTACTCGGTCTCCAGCCGGTCGTACGTCTGGTTGTCCTCGGCGGAGCGTTCCGGCTTCTCGATGAGAGCCTTCATCTGCTCCCAGATGTTCGCCCGCTGCTCGCGGAGCTGCTGGGTGGTAGGCATGCGTGGTCCCTTCCGTGAGCATGCGGACGTCCCGGCCGGCCCTGTTGCCGTCGGGTACGAAGGTGGGTGGGCTATCGCCCGGTGCGGGCCAGCCGGTTGCGGTGGCGCACCAGCGGGTCATCAGGCCGCGGGATCCGGTCGGCGACCGGCTCCGGCTGCGGGGCGGGCGGGTCCTCGCGGGGCATCACCGGCTCCGGGGCCTGGGCGCGGCCGGCGTGCTTGAACACCGACAGGTCGAACGCGTTCTTCGCGTCCACGTCGGGCTCGGCACCCTCCACCCGGTCGGCCAGGCCGGCGGCCACGGCCTCCTCGGCGGAGTACCACGTTTCGGCGAGCATCGCCGCCCGCCACGACTCGACGGTGCCGCCAGCCTTCGCCGCGTACACGCTGGCGATGTTGTCGCTGATCTTGTCGAGGCGGCTCGCGAGGTCCCGCATGTCGGCGGCGTTGCCGATCGCCAGCCCCCACGCGTCGTGGATCATCAGTTCGGTGTTGCGGCCCATCACCACCTCGTCGGCGCCCGTCGCGATGAACGACGCCGCCGACGCGGCCAGGCCGTCAACGACCGCAACAACACGCGCGGGATGGTTACGCAGGGCGTTGAGGATGGCGATGCCCTCCCACACCTCGCCGCCCGGGGAGTTGATGTGCAGCCGGATCTCGTGCACGTCCGGGATCTCGTCGAGGGCCCGCACGAACTCCTTCGCCGAGACGCCCCAGAAGTCGCCCCACGAGTCGATCGGGTCGTACAGCCGCAGCGTCGCCACCCCGTCGGAGACGTCGCTGGCGGGCTGCTCGGCGCAAATCGGGGTCTTCGCCCGGGCCGACGGCGCGACCCGCCCACGGAACCGGTAGCTGGGCTCAGGCATCGCTGGGCACCTCCTGCGTGTTCGGGTCGGGCTGGCCCAGCTCGCCGAAGTTCAGCGGCCGGTAGCGGGTGTCTCCGCCCTCCACCGGCGGCATGTCCTCCAGCCGGAGGATGTCGTTGGTGCTGAACGCGCCCAACTCCCACATCTGCTTGTAGAAGGCGGCCCGCTGCTGGGAGTCGCCGCGCAGCAGCCCCTCCAGCGAGTACCGGGCGTACACCGGCTGCGGCGGCAGGAGCTTCGTCACCCGCTGCTCCACCCGCGTCAGCCACGGCCGGAGGGTGAACTTCACGAACCCGAGCACCTGCTGCTCGATGCCGGTGCCCCACGACGTGGACTTCTCGGTCTGCATCAGCATGTGCGGCGGGATGCCGAACATGCGCGCGACCTCGTCGATCTGGAACTTCCGCGACTCGATGAACTGTGCGTCCTCCGGCGGGATGCTGAGCTGCTGAAACTTGATGCCGGAGTCGAGCACCGCCACGTCGTGGGCCTTGTCCAGGCCGCCGACCTTCGCCTTCCATCGGGCCTTCAGCGCGTCGGCCTGCTCCGGGTTGAGCCGCTGCTCCGTCTGCAGAATGCCGGACGCGAGAGAGCCGCTGCCGAACAACTGCGCCCCGTACTGCTCCGCGGCGAGGGCCAAGCCGATGCCCTGCCGGGCCGCCCGGATCGGCGACACGCCGCACACCCCGTCGTAGCCGAAGCCCGGGATGTGCAGGATCTTCTCGTCGGTGTACTCGGCGTCGAGGGCCCCGTCGATGAGGTACACCTTCGTGCCGGTCTCCGACTCGCGGCCGGCGCGGACCCGCGACGGGTGGATCGGCCACAGTTCGGCGATCTCACCCAGCCGGTTCCGCAGCACCCGCAGGTAGGCGTTGCCCCACAGCAGCAGGTGCGCAAACACCTGCTCCCACAGCTCGAACGGCGTCATGTCGGGGTGCGGGTTCACCAGCAGCCGCGCCGCCTGCGAACCCGGACCGACCCTAACCCGGATGTCGTCTTCGTAGCGGTAGGCGTGCAGCGGCAGCGACGCCGACGTGCCGGCGATCAAGTTCACTGCCCGCCACACCGCCGGCATGCCCAGCGAGCCCTGCTCGTTGACCGCCACGCCGGCGGCGACCTTCGGCCCGCCGAACAGTTCCAACAGCGTCGTCGAGGTCAGCGGCACCGCCGGCGACTCCACGCTGGCGTTGCGGATCGCGGCCCGGGCCGAGTTGAACAACGTCACCGCGACCCCCTCCTACTCACGCGATCCGACGAACCGGCGGCCCGTCGGGCAGTTCCTGCTGCGCCCGGTACGCCCGCCTTGCCGCGCCCCAGGCCGCGCCCAGCGCCGCCGCCGTGCGGCCCTTCTGGCCGGCCGGACGCTTCTCGCGCACGTTCGCCCACACCACCAGCAGCAGACCGCCGCCCAGCAGCGCCAGCGGCGCCCACACCAGGTACAGGAACGCGACGATGAGGGCGTACCCGAGCGCCTCCACGAAGTCGTTCACGACCAGCTCCTCACCAAATGTTCGGCGCGGTCTCCTCGACGATGAGGTGCGCGCGAGTCTCGTACGCCCAATGGGCGAGGGTCACCGCCACCAGCGGCGCGATGTTCGCCGAGTGCTTCCGGCCCCACGCTGTTCCGCCGTCGCCAATCGACCGGATCTTCGCGCCGCCGAGCGCCGCGTCAAGCTGCGGCTGTCGGCGATGCCGGCCCTGCTTCTGCTTGGCGGCATCGACGAACTTGCCCCAGGCGTCAGCTATGTCCTGCGCCCCCGAGACCACGAGGTCTCCCGGCTTGGGCTCCTGCGGGTCCGCGGAGGGCTTGAGGCCCTTCTTCATCAGGTCGGACACCAGTGAGCCGGCCGGGCCCTTCCCGTCGATCGCGATGACCAGCGGGTTGTGCTTCGCCTTCAGCTCCAGTACCCGGTCAACAATCCAATCCGTCCCCGGGCGGTCCTCGATCAGCTCCCAGTGCGCCAGGCCGTCGCCCCGCCGGCCGCAAATCGCTATCGCCCCATCCCGCTCTGGGCTGACGTCGATCGCGATGGCGATGTCTCCAACCCGCGTCGACTGCGGGTCGCCGAGCGCCTCCCACAGTTCGGCGGAGATGACTGCGCCGTTCTGGGCGCGTATCTCGCGAGGCCAGATGCCGAGCCTCTCCCGTGGATAGCCCGCACGGTCGGACCGCAACTCCCGTTGGATCGTCTCCAGGGTGATACGGATGCCGTACGCCGGGTTGGCGGCTGCAGCCACCGCGACGTCTTCGATGTCGACCTGGACGTCCTCCAGGTCCCCGGCGTGGCCCCAATCGCGGTAGCCGAGAGAGGGGTCCTGCGCCCACGGTCCATCATCGGCGTCCCGAGGCGCGGTGGGGTCACCCCGGCGACGCAAGTCGTACATGATCTCACCGGTGTCGCCCTTCAGCGGCGGCGACGATGTGTAGATGATCTGCGGGTTCGGCCGGGCGCTCAGGGTATAGAGCAGGGCCGAGTGTTCGTCCCGGTCATAGTCGAACGTCTCGTCGATGATGTTGACATCGCCTGACATGCCCCGGCCGCCGCCGGCCGACCGGGCGATGAACAGGATTCGCGCGCCTGTATCGAGCCGCTCGAAGCCCCGATTGTCGTTGGCGTTCGAAACCTTGACGAGTACCTCTTCCTCGCGAGACTCGCCGGTTTCCTCATCAACCACGACGGCGGGCACCCACCACAGGTCGTCGTTGTTTGGCTTGACCCGCCGACCCAACGCCCGAATCAGCGCCTTGACCCGACGGAACATCTCCACGGCGGTCTTGTAGAGGTGGGCGCTCCAGAGGATCAGCTGCTCACCGAGCAGGAGGAATCCGGTCAGCGCCCGGGCCTCCAGCATGCCGCCCTTGCCGTTCTGCCGGCTCACCCATTCGCAGTACTCGTAGCAGGCCCACTGCCCGTCATCGCGGCATGCCAGCATCAGCGTGACCCCGTCGACCTGCCACGGGTCCAGCGGCCGGCGGGCCCGGCGCATCAGTTCAGATGCCTCCTCGCCGTACGAGTAGGCGAACTCCGGGTGCGTCTCAACCCGCGGTCGATCCGCCCCTCTTAGCGGCAATCCGAGCGGCGAGACTGACGACGCCGGGGGAGCCAGCAGAGACATCGCCGACGTCCTCCTTCGCTGCCGGTGGTCGGGCGCCGGGTGTCTTCGGTGCCGCGCCGCCGGCCTGGGACGTCCGCAGCTCCGCGAGCAGAGCCTTGAGCGCTACCTGCTGTTGGCGGGCCTCCGCCAACACGTTGTTGATCTGCACCGCGACGACGGTGCCGTCCTCGTTCATCGACCGAAACCGCATCCACGCGTCCTCATCGCCCCGCAGGATCCGATCCAGGGTGTCCAGGCGGTCCGCGGTCCGGCTGGCTTCCTCGGCGAGCACCCTCTCGGCCGGCTTCAGCGCCGCGCCCTCGTTGGTGAGCTGCTCCCAGAGTCGCCGGCCCCGCGGACCGAGCTTCGGGCCGTCCGGCGTTACGTCGTTACGCGTAACAGGTCCCGTGACGGCCGACGTAACGTCCGTGACGCCATTGCGCTGCTCAGCGCGCTTCCGTTCGCGGTATCGGCGCTGCCGCTCGGCGTTCGTGAGCCCCACAAGCCGCCTCCAAGATCCAGCGCGGGGGGAAAAACGGGAGACAGGAGCGTGGGGTCTGCCTGCGGGCCTGTGGACTTTCGACCCGCCCTCCCCCTGACGCTCACCAGTCCTCAGATGTGCTGAGCTGCGGCGATGCGTCCTCGGCTGGGCGTTTGCGTCCCCTCGTTGCCCATCTGAGGTAGGCGCCGTGCCTGCTGTTGCATCCGTAGTGGGCCAGGCCGACGTTGCCGCGTGCGAGGGGCTGACCGCCGAGGTGCAGCGCCACCTTGTGGTCGACGCTGCGGGACCAGCGTGTGCGGGGTGGCAGGGTCTGGTCGACGTACCTGCCGCAGCGGATGCAGTGTGTCTCTTCGGCGTACACCTGGGCGCACAGCCTGAGCCACGGTCTTCCTTTGCGTCCTGCCCAGCGGGCGGCCATGGCTGCCTCCGTGGTGGGCGTGTGCGGGCAGGCCAGCCCGCCGCTTGGCCTGCCCGCTTCCCTCGCCCCGCGTCCCGAACCCCGGGTACGCGACAGCCCGGCGGGACCTGGGGGGTCGACCTGCCGGGCTGTGGGCACACTCCGCCAACGGAGTCGTGAACAATCATCTGCTCATGCGGCGGCAAGGTCAAGTTGGCGGGGGCGTCCGCGTGTTGAGGTGCGGGTGGCGTGTTCGATGGCGGCGGCTTCGTCGAGAGGCGAGTAGCCGGCGATGGTGGTGAGTCCTTTGCGGTCGCGCCAGCGGCGGATCATGGCGGGGGTGATGTCGTCGCCGAGGTGGGCGGCGAGTTGGTGGGCGGTTCCCCATTGCCGGCCGTTGATCCAGGGCAGGTCGTCCACGGTTCGATTCTCCCTCAGCGGGTGGTGGTCTTGCCTCGGTGGCGGCCGGTCAGAGGCCGAGCAGGTCGGCGGTGGCGGTGAAGCCCAGGGCGCGCACCTTGCCGCGCTTGCCCTGTCGTTCCAACTTCAGGGCTTCGACGAGCGCCTCGTCGCAGGCAACGATCAGCGACAGGCGGAGGGTCTTCACCGGGTCGTCGGGGTCGGCGTTGTCGCGGATCTCGCGGTAGCGCTGCATGTCGTCCATCGGGGTCCTCACTTCGTGGTCTCGGCGGTGCTCAGGTAGCGGCGCAGTGACGACTTCGGAATCTGGGTCTTCTTCACGATCTGGGACAGGCTGTCGCCCCGCTCCCGCAGCAGTCGGGCGTGTTCGATCTGGGCGTCGCTGTGTGCCCTCGGGCGGCCGATGTTCCTTCCGGCGGCGGCGGCGACTGCTCGGGCGTGGGCGGCGCGTTCGGCGGTGAACACCCGCTCCATTTCGGCGATGAGCGCCAGCAGCAGGAACGCAATGCGGCCCATGCCGGTGGCGTTGGTGTCGATGGGCATGGGGTCGGCAAGGGATCGGACGCCGACGCCGCGGTCGTTGAGGTCGTGGACGAGGTT
Organism: Micromonospora sp. NPDC047620; assembly: GCF_043205005.1. Lineage (NCBI taxonomy): Bacteria > Bacillati > Actinomycetota > Actinomycetes > Micromonosporales > Micromonosporaceae > Micromonospora > Micromonospora sp. NPDC047620. The sequence continues at coordinate 28,116 of NZ_JBIDDG010000042.1, forward strand.
GAGGACTTCGCGCAGGTTCCGGCCGAGGCGGTCGAGGGTGTAGACGACGATGGTGTCGCCGGGCCGGACGTAGGCGAGCAGCGTCTTGAGGCCGTCGCGGTCGACGGTGGCGCCGGTGCGCTTGTCGACGTAGATGCGGTCGGTGGGGATGCCGACCTTTTCGAGGGCGTCGATCTGCCGGTCGAGGTGTTGTTTGGTGGTGGAGACGCGGGCGTAGCCCAACTCCATGCCGGTGTGCGGCGTCGGGTCGGTCACCGCATCTCCCACGCGCTCGTGAAGGTCGCTCCGTCCGGCCAGGTCAGGATGGCCCGTCGCCGAACCTGCCGGGGCTCGTAGCCGAGGTGGCCAGCCTCTGCGATCTCGTTGTCGACCTGGTGCTCGGCGAAGTCGTCGTAGGTCATCGTTGGGCTGTCCTGCTCGCGGTCGCGGTGCTGCCAGTCGATCTCGTGTTCCGTCCTCTTTTTGCCCCCGGTGGGCAGCAGTCGGCCGGCGCGGGCAAGGGAGTCCAGCGCGGCGCGGGCGTCCTCACGGCAGGTGGGGGTTGCCGGGCCGGGCGCACCGCACTCCGCCCAGAGCGCATTGGCGACCAGCTCGACGTCGGCGTCGGTGTACGCGGTGGTCTCGGTAGGCATGGTGCCTCTTTCCTTCTCTGTGATTCCTTTGTGGTACACCCATTGTGGCACCACTTGTGGTCCGGGCCTAGGGCGACACTCCGTCACCTTCGACCCCCCGTGCCACTTCGTTGGAAGTGGCACACCCGGTCACTGCGCTTCCACGGTCAGCCGGAACGTGTGGGTAAAGCCGTCGCTGTCGGTTGCCTCAACCCACACCGCCGTCGGGTCGCTGTCGACGTGGGCGACCAGCAACACCTCGGGATAGTCGCCTTCGATCGCGGAGGCGATGCGCTGAGCAATCTGGTCGGGGCTCATCTCGGTGTCTCCTTCGGTCGTTCGGGTCGGGTTGCGTGGCCCGTGACGAGAGGTGGACTCACGCCACGGGCCACGGTCGGTCAGGCCGCCCCCAGCTCGTCGAAGTCGAACGCGCCCTGCACACCGAGCGGCCGGTTCGACCACAGCACCTCGGTACGGGCGGCACGGACGTCGGCGTGGAAGGTGCTCGCCGCGATGCTGTGCCGGTCCCAGCCGGAGTACAGCTCGCGGTCGTACAGGTCGGACGGGTAGCCGGACAGCACCACGGCCGCTTTGCAGGAGTGCAAGGCCTCGGCCAGCTCTCGGTGCTCGTTGTCGGCCATCAGTTCGTGGCGGTACGACCGGTCGTTGGCGCGAACGCTGCCGAGGTACGGAGGGTCGACGTAGAGCAGCACGTCGGGGCGGGCCCCGTAGGTGCGGATCACTTCCAGCGCTGGCCGGCACTCCAGGGTCACGTTCTTGAGCCGCTCGACCGCGGCCGCCATCCGCTCGACGTAGCCGTCCAGGTAGCCAGGCATGCCGGTGCTGACGCCTGCGGGCGCGACGTAGTGCCGCCAGCCCGCCCGCCGCAGCCGACCTGAGCGTCCCTGGGTGAGCCGGACCCACATCCGGCGGGCCCGCTCCAGGTCGTCGACAGTGGCGTCGATGTCGGCGCAGGCCTCGTACTCGGCGCGGGAGTGGGGGGTGAGCGCACAGACGCGGGCGAGGTCGTCGGGCCGCTCGCGGAGGATCCGCCAGAAGTTGATGATGCTCTCGTCGAGGTCGTTGACGGTCTCGTGGATCGAGGCCTCTTTGGCGAACAGGACGGCGAGGCTGCCGGCGAACGGCTCGACGTAGTGGGTGTGCGCGGGTAGCAGGCTGGCGATGGCCGGCCCGATGGTGATCTTTCCGCCGTAGTACGGGAACGGGGGCTTCATGGTCGTCCTCTCGGGCCGGTTGGGTCAGTTGGCGGGTTGGGTTGGTGCGGCCCCCGCGACCGCACCGATGACGGCGTCACGGGGCCAGATGTGCGCGACGCCCGGCACCGCACCGTCCACGCCGCACGGGCAGCCGGGACCCACACACAGGCACGGGTTGAGGCGACCGTCCCGCCACTCGCCGTCACACACCACCGTCCACGCGTCCTGCGGGCCGGCGGTCTGGAGGTGGAGGTTGCGGATGCCGCAGACCGGGCAGGCGGGCGCCTTCGGGCCGGACAGCGACCTCCGGGCGGGTCCGATGTGCAGGTGCCGGCGGGCCACCTCGTCGAGCCGGTGCAGGGCGCAGGCGGCGGCTTGGGCGATGTCCGCTCGCATGCGGGGGATGGCGGCGTGGATGCGGTCGAGCGGCGTCCCGGCGCCGGGCAGCGGAGCGGCGAGCTGGCGGAGCTGTTCGGTGAGGTCGTCGTAGAGGGCCTGCGACCGGTTGACCTGGAAGGGCCGGTCGTGGACGAGGTAGGTGGTGGCGGTGGGGTCGCTGTGACCGCCGCTGCCGTACCGGACGCCGTAGGTGGTGGAGCGGAGCCCGTCGGCGGCGTACAGGCCCTCACAGGCGATGTGGGCGGCCTCTGCGGCGGCAGCGTGGCGGAGCCGGGTGAGGGCGTCTCCGAGGCTGTGGGCGGCGGCTCGGGCGTGGAGGGCGGCGGTGTGGGTCACGGTGCTCCTCAGGCGGCGAGGGACAGGGCGTTGGTGCGGCCGGTGGCGACGGCGAGGACCGCGGCGGCGAGGCCGGGTGGAACGGCGTTGCCGAGCTGCCGGTAGCGGGACGTCTTGTGTCCGTGCCACGGGTAGTCGGGGCGGAAGCCCTGGAGGACGGTCGCCTCGTTCAGCTCGATTGGGCGGCTGTGTTCGCCGGCGATGACCTTCCAGCGGCTAACCGTGCCGATGACGGTTGGCGCTGGCCGGTCGGTAGTCCGCTCGTACCGCTTCTGTGTTCCGTCCCCCATCTGGCTGTTCTGCCCGGCGCGGACCTTCCAGCGGAACGCCTCGCCGGTAATGGTCGGGGCGGGACTGGCCGCGGTCCGGTTCTCCCGGGCACCGTGCTGCTCGACCCACCGCGGGGAGTCTCGACGGGACTGGAGCACGTCGTTGCCGTGCCATCCGACGGCCTCGGCCATCGTCAGCCAGGGCGTGCCGAACAGGCCGTGTCCTGCGCTGGGGTCGTAGTGCGTCGGGGTGGGCTGGTGAACGCGGCGGACGCGGGAGGCGATGAGGACCGCTCGTTCGCGGGTCTGCGGCACCCCGTAGTCCGCGGCGCACAGCTTCCCGGTCCACACGTTGTAGCCCCAGCCGCGGAGAACCCGCCCGATGTGCTCCCAGAGCGGCAGCACTTCGGGCACCTGCTCGAAGGCGGCCCACTCGGGCATCAGGTCGCGCACCCAGCGGGTCGGTTGGGCGGCGTGGTGCGACCGGTCGTCCTCCCATGCCATGTCCTGCCATCGGTCGTCGCCGGCGGCCATGCGGTCGACGAGGGCGTGGACCCGCGGCTGGTCGAGCTTGCCGAGCTGCTTGCCGGCGTTGGACCAGGGCTGGCAGGGCGGGGAGGCGATGAGGCCGGTGACGCGGCCGGTGAACGGTGCGGTGGGGTAGGTGGCGATGTCGCAGCGGATGCGGGGGTGGCCAGCTTGGACGGCGGTGACGCACGCGTCGTGCCAGATTTCGAGTCCGATGGTGTTGAGGCCGAGCGTGCGGGCTCCTTCGTCCCATCCTCCGGCGCCTGCGTAGAGGTCGAGGATCATGGCGGTCCTCCTCAGGGCTGGTGGATGGTGTGGGCGGGCGGGGTGGTGGCGCTGCAGGGCACGACGGCGGGCCGGGGCTCGGCGGTGAGCTGTTCCAGCAGCCAGATGCGGATGACGACGCCGGGTGATTCGAGGGCGAGCGGCTCCTCGCCCGGGTACGCCTTGTAGGTGTCGCGGTAGCGGACGACTCGGGCGTCGTCGCGCCAGATGCCGGCGTCGGTGAGGGCGTCTTCGGTGGCGCGGATCAGCTTCGACAGGTCGGGCATGCGGGCGGGCCAGGTGCGGCGGCGCTTGGGCGCGCTGGCCGGCTTGGGCATGGTGAAGACCATCTGCACGGCGAGCGGCTCGTCGAGCGGTTGCCAGTACATGGGGGCGCGGGCGTCGAGGGCGGCAGTCTTGACGGCTTCGCGCCACGGCTTGAGGTGCTTGGAGGACTCGACGAGGATGCCGCGGCCGACGTGGCGTTTGCTGCCTTGAGGGGCGGGGAGGCCGTAGGCGGTGATGGTGAGCAGCGGGGTGCTCATGCCGGCACCTCCGTCGCGGTGAGGCGGCCGGCGGCGATGTCGGCGAGCAGGGCGTCGAGGGCCTGCGGGCTGAGTACCCAGCGGGTGTGGCCGACCAGGGCGACGGCGTAGCGCATCTCGGTGCTGGTGCTACTGCCGGGGCGGCCGTCGGTGGCGACGCCGATGACGAGCTGAGAGTCGTTGATGGCGGCGTAGTGCCGGTCGGCGAGGTTGCGGATCTGCTCGGCGGTGGCCGGCGTCTCGCCGGGCAGGGGCGGTACGGGGGTGTGGACGAGGTGGCCGGCGAGGGCGAGGGCGCGGTGGATGCGTGCGAGGTCGGTTGCGGCGCGGGTGAGGCTGCCGCAGAGGGTGACGGTGAGGCGGGTCATCGGGTCACCTCGGTCCAGCCGCTGACGGTGCGGCGCATGAGGGTGACGGGGCCGCCGGGGTTGTTGCGCTGCAAGATGGCGATGGCGCGCTCGGCTTCGGCGCGGTCGGTGGTGGCCTTGGCGGTTGAGGTGTAGGCGTTGTGCCGCCAGGTCCATTCGGTGTGCGTCTCGGTGGTGAGCCGGTTGATGAGGTCGTCGTAGTCGGTGCTGGTGAGCCACTGGTCGAGGCCGATCGCTTTGGCCCAGGCGTAGATGTGGTCGCGGATCGTGTCGTCGGGCCGGGGCGGCTTGGTCGCCTCGGTGGCGCACCAGTGGGGGTGGGGGCCGGGCTCGGTGCGGACGTCGCAGGTGCATTCGGTGTAGTAGTCGGGGCTCACGGCTGCTCCTTGGATGCGGGCGCGGAGGCGGTTGGGGTCGTCGAGGGTGCCGGGGGTGTGGTTGGTGGCGGCTTGTTGGAGCCAGGCGAGGACGTGCGGCGGGGTGGTCACGGCTGGCTCCTTCGGATGGCGGGCTTCTGGCGGGCGAGGCGGTGGAGGGCGGTGGCTTGGCGGGCGGCGAGGTCGTCGTCGTCCTGTTGCGCTGCGAGCTGGTCGAGGAACTTCTCAGCGAGGGGACCGATGGGCTCGGGCTCCGAGGGGTGGACATCCGGGCCGGGGGGTGGACAGGTGGACATGTCCACCCCGGCCCCCTCGCGGGTTCGCCTCGCGCGCGTCACGTAGTCAGGGGTTTTTTTGTAAGTTGATCTTTCTTTTATATGGTCAGGCCCGTTATGACGCTGCGTAGTCAATTCGTCACTCATCCCCGGAACCCCCGTTTTCGCCGCCCGGGGGTGGACACGTGTCCACCTGTCCACCCCCCCTGTCCACGCGCGCTGGACCCGGCGTCAGGTAGCGGTCCTCATCGATGCGGATCCACCGCAGCGCCTCGGCGTGAGACAGCCCCGGCTCGAACCAGTCGCGGTCCCGGGACGGCAGCAGCTTGCGCAGCGCCCCCTTGGCGATCCGCTCCTTCGCGCGGACCTTGTCGCAGATCCACGCCGCAACCCGCTCCACCGTCGAGTCGACGCCACGCTCCGCCAGGCGGATCGCCACGGCCTCCTGCCGGCGCCGCTCCAGCAGCGCCTGCTTGTTCCGCTCCGCCTCCTGTCGGCCGAACTCGATGAGTCGGTCCCGGACTGCGCACGACGTCGCCCAGATCAGCCCGCCGAGCTCCCAGTCCTCCCACGTCACCGCGAACCGCTCGTCGAGCAGCGCCAGGAGAGCGGCGAGCTTGCAGCGCATCAGCGGAACGTGCGAGTCGAGTTCGTCGACGACGACCTCGCCACGCTGCCGGGCGATCTGCTCGCGGCGGAGCTGCGCCCGCAGGTCCGCGGGGAACGTCACCACCGGGGCGGACTCACCGATGCGCTCCGCGCCGATGATGAGCCGAATGGGGTCGGGCACCGGCACCGGCTCGTCGGGGATGTTCGGGTCGATCGCCGACAGCCAGAGGAACCGCTGCGGGGTGCCCGGCCCGCCGTCAGCGAGCAGGTCCTGCGCGACGTTCGGCTGGTAGCCGATCAGCAGGCCCATGGAGTACGACCCGTCGGGCAGGAAGCGGGTGTTCTCCTCGCGGGCGTTGGCCTGGCCGAGAGCTCCACCGGTCCATGCGGTGCGGATGGCCATGCCGACGGTGGCGCCCTGTCGCTCCTTCATCATCTTCGTCAATGTCTGGCCCTCGTCGACGTAGAAGAACGCGTTGTGGCGGACCTGGGCGCGGACCTTCTCCGTCTTCGGCTCGCCCTTGCGGTCGAGCTCTCCGGTCTCCCGCTGCACCCAGCCCATGTACGCCTCGGCCATGCCTTCGCCGGTGCCGAGGCCGATACCGTCGCGGAAGAGATCCGGGTCGGGGGTGCCGTCGAGGCGGGACAGATGGCGGGGTGGCAGAACGAGCCGGTGGGCGGTGCGCATCGCCTCCGTCTTGCCCTGGCCCGACGGGGCGATGAGGTTGACGAAGGTGTTCAGCGACCCGGTGGGGCCGCGGCCGGAGTCGAACTTGATGCGGTGGTCGACCATGCCGGCGGCGCGGGCGAGCACGGAGCCGAGGACGGCGTCGGGAGAGGTCACGGACGCCCACGCGGCTTCGCGGATGTCCTTGAAGAGGGGCCGGCGGCTCCAGAACGCGTCGGGCAGGTTTACCAGTGGCACGGTGGCGGCGCCGGAGTCGAGGGCCTTCTCGGCGACTTCGGTAGCCGGCTCGTACTGCTCCCAGCCGTCGGGCCAGAGCTCGCAGTCGTAGGCGGCTCCGACGATGCTCTCTGCCTCCTCGGCGGCGGCGAACGCGGCATGGTGCGGGTCGCCGGATGGGAACGCGTTGAAGGGTTCGGCGGTCATGGTCACGCCGCCGCCCGCAGCTCGCGGACCGGGCGGCCGGTCTCCCAGTCCACCGGTCCTCCGCGGTAGATGCGGTACGGCCGGCCCTCCCGTTCGGCGCGAGCCCGGGCGGCGGTGTCCATTTCCGCCATCCGGCGGGCAACGCGCTGTTCACGCGTTGCCCGAGGCTCGGCCATCTCCGTCCACGTCCCGCGGACCTCGTTGATGTCCGCGTCGTAGCGGCCTCGCAGGTACGCGGTCCAGGCCAACTCGAACGCCTCCTCGGCGGTGAACGTCAGCTTGGTCATCAGGCCGCCTTGCTCGCGTGGTGGGCGGTGTCCGGCAGGGCCAGTCGGGCGGCGCGAGCCAGTTGGCGCACGTCGACGTACGGCTGCAACGGAGAGGGCTTCCACCCGGTGGCCTCCTGGATGAATCCGCCCTTGTCGGCGCGGCCGGGCTGCCAGAGCTTGTCGACGACGGGGAGTCGGGTCCACTGGATGTGCTCGCCGGTGTTCACGTTGATCGGCACGGTGTAGTGGGCCAGGAAGTCGTCGGCTCCCTGGCGGCTGGCACCGGGGTGCTGGAACGGCGCGCCCTCGAAGACGCTGTGTCCGTCGACGAACCACCAAATCCGCATGGCGCCCGTGCCGAACTGAGCTTCGGCCTGCTCGTCGCGGGGATACCTGGTGATCCAGAGCCGCCAGAGTTCCTCGGCGGAGATCTCGTCAGGGAGCCAGTCGTCGCTGATGGGGTCGCAGTGGAGCTCCCAGTAGAGGCGGAGGGGTTCTTCCTTCCGGTAGCCGCTGGCGCGCGATCGGAAGGTCCAGATGTCGCCGTCCGGCTGGTTGCCCCACCCCCTCCATGTCGGGGCCTTCCGTCTGCCGATCTCGGAACCGGAGAACCCGGTGTTGTGCTGGATGTTGTACCGGGGGCACTCCGCCTTGATGGCGTCGAGCTCGGCGGCGAGCACCGACTCGCGGTCGGCGTGGTGCGTGACAGTGATCCGGGCAACCTCGTTCCACCACGGCTTGTCGTCGCGGTGCTTGACGAGTCGGGCAGGCAGCGTGGCGGTGATTCCGACGTATAGAAGGGCGCCGTCTTCGCCGAAGAAGCGGTACAGGGTGTGCGGTCGCTGCTGGAGCGGGGTGGTGCTGGTCATCAGGTCCCCCCTGGTGGTCGTTGCGGTGGTCGTGGTGTGGCGCCCCGTCGCGCGCTCGATGCGCGATGCCGGCCGGGTCCGGGCAGGGCGGACCGTCATCAGGCGGCCTGGGCGATGCGGCGAGCCCGGTCGCGGGCCCGCCGGTACGGGACGGGGGCTTCCGGCCGTGCGAAGGCGGGGATGCCGGCGCGCTTGCGGATGCCGGTGACGGTGGCCTGCCCGCGGGTCTTGGATCCCTCCATCACGTCTCCGGCGCCGGGCACGCGGAGCAGGTGGGCGATTTCGAGGTCGCCGAGGGTCTTGGCGAGCCTGCGGATGGCCTCAATCAGGTCGGGGCGGTGGGCGTTGAGTTGGGTGTAGGTGAGTCGCCCGTCGACGGCGAGCGCGACGGTGGTCTCGTCGTAGTCGTCGTCGCGGCTGCTGGGGTCGCCGAGGTTGGGCTGCTCGTTCGGGTCGTCGATGTCGTCCCAGGCCAGCGGCGGCGCCCAGCCGTGGCGCCGGGCGGACACCTTGGCCCGGGACGCCGGGTACCCGGCGGGCGCGGCAACCGTCGACAGTTCCTCGTAGAGGCGGTGGATCAGGTCGGCGGTGGTCGGGGTGACCTTCTTGCGTCGGCCGCTGACGATCAGGTTGAGGTTGCCGACGCTCCACCCGATGCGGGTAGCGAGGGTGGACTGGTCCCAGCCGAGGGTGCCGAGGGCTTGGAGTCGGCGCCGGGAGCCGGTGGCGTCGACGTACGGCATCTGCGGGTCGGTGACGGCGAGGAGCTTCTCCGCGCACGTGACGTGGACTTTGGTGGTCTTACCGCCGACGATGCGGCGGATGGTGTGTTCGGTGACGCCGGCGTTGCGGGCGAGGGTGTCGCGGCCGACGCCGCGGCGGCGCAGGGCGAGGATGTGTTCGCGGACGGGGGTGGGGTCGACCCACCGGTTCCAGCGGCCATAGGCGATCTGTCGGCGGCGGTGTCGCTCGTAGCCGGTGTGGCCGATGACCTTCGCGGTGGGTCCTTCGGTGATGATGATGGTCATGGCTCAGGCCGCCTCGGCGAGCTGGTGGGAGCGGGCGGACCAGGCGTCGAGCACCTGCGGGTCGCGGATGCCGTTCTGCTGGCAGATGGCCTTGATCTCGTCGAGGCGTTCCTGGGTGCCGGCGTCGGCGATCTCGGCGAGGATCTCGGCGGCGGTGAGCGGGGCGTCCACAGCGGCGAACAGGCCGAGCGGATCGGTCGGGTCGCTGGCGGCGGCGGGCGGCGTCTCAACGGGGGTGCCGAGGATCTCGGCAGCGGTGACCCGGGTCAGCTTCGGCCGGACGGCGGCCGGCTCGTCGTGGAGCTCCTCCGCGCTGTAGGGCATGCCCATGATCGCGGCGGAGTCGAGCCAGCGGGCCATCTCGGCGGTGGCGCGGGCGACGAGCATGGCCTGCGGGTCGGTCTTCCACTTCGGGTTCTTGGAGACGTACCCGGCTTTCTCGGCGCGCTCGATGGTCCACTCCAGCCGCTGCCACCGGTCGGAGCCGTTGCGGCGCCCCTCGACGACGCAGTGGGTGGTGTCGGACTCGCGGACCTCGAGGTCGTGGCCGCGGGACTGGACGACGGCGCGGAGGGTGATGGCCTTTGGCGCGGGGGTCCCCTGAATCGAATCGAACGCGCGGAGGCTGGCCATCGGCCCGAAGCCGAGTTCGGCGCCGGCGAGGATCGCGGCGGTGGCTTCCTCGGCCTTGCCGCGGTACGCCTGCGGGGCGAACGAGGTGCCGCACAGCTTGGTGGCGATGCCGTAGGCGGCGTCGGCGACGCGCGCCCATTCGGCGAGGCGCTCGATGGCCTGGTCGGAGCTGACGGCGAGGTCGAGCTGCTGGTCGTTGCGGATGGCGATGTCGCTCATCGGGTGAACTCCTCGGTGCGGGTCGCCCAGGCGGGCAGAGAGACGAGGGCGATGTCGTGGGCGTCGGCGTAGCTGGGCCACACGCCGGTGGCGGTGCAGTCGGCGTAGATGCGCAGGGCGCGCCGGTTGCGCTCCCGGCCCGTCATGAGCGCTTCGGCGTCGAGCTCGACGACCGTGACGAGGTAGGGCGGGGTCTTCTCCTGGAAGACGAAGACGAACGCGGCGTCCTCGCCGAGGTCGACGGCGGCGATGCCGTCGAGGTACCAGGCGGCCTGCTGGTAGTAGCCGTGGTTGTGGACGGCTTTGCTGACGGCGTCGGGGTGGGCGGACAGGCAGGTTTTGTAGTCGGGGACGATGAGCCGGCCGCGGCCGGAGCTCGGGAGCCAGTCGGTGCGGGCGCGGCGCCAGACGCCGGTGTCACCGTCGATCCAGAACAGGGACTGCTCGGGCTTTCCGGCGGCGGGGTTGAAAAGGGCGCTGGCGATGGGGTGCTGGCGGATGGCGTCGGCCATGGCGGTGACGTGGTCGTGGTCGGCCTGCTTGAGCGGCACGCCGCCCCGGTCGCGGATTTCGGTGACCTGCTCTTTGGCGGCCTTGGTGTCCCAGCGGTCGCCGGGCACCACCTCGAGGTCCGGTCCGGCGCCGAGGACCAGCTTGTGGGCGGCGTGGCCGATGTCGAACGTCTTCTTCGGCGGTTCGGGGTGGCGGCGCTCGTAGTCGAAGCGGGCGGGGCAGGTTTCCAGGAGCTTGCGGGCGCCGGAGCTCGACAGGCTGCCGGCGGGTACCGGGTCGCGGTGGTACGTCTCGTCGGGCATTCCGTCGTAGACGCCGGGTTCGGTGATGGTCAGCTCGATGATGGTCACGCGGTCACCTGCTTTCGCAGCGCGGCGGCCCTGGCGAGGACGGTGCGCATGTCGGGGCTGATCCAGCGGTGGTCGGGGGCGTCGTGCTGGCGGCGGACGATGCCGCACCGCTGGCAGCCCATCGGCAGGGCGCTCATGCGGCCCTCCGCTTCAGGGCGCGGCGCTCGCGCTCGGTGGTGCCGCCCCATACGCCGTACGCCTCGTTGTTGGCGAGGGCGTACTCCAGGCAGTCGATGCGGACTTCGCAGTTGCGGCATACCGCCTTTGCGGGTTCCGGCGTGCCGCCCTTGTCGACGTAGAACAGCTCGGGGTCGGTCTGGTTGCAGATGCCGCGTTCCTGCCAGTCGAGGCCGCTCACAGCGCCTCCCCGGTGTTGACGCCGTTCACGGCGGCGAGCGCGGCGTACCGGTCGCCTCCGGCGGGCGGGATGACGGGGGTGGGGCGGAGTGCCCGGGCGGCTTCGATGACGACGGCGCGGGCGGCGTCGGTCAGTTCGGCGTCCTCCCAGATGCCGTAGCCGAACTTGCCGGGTGCGGCTTCGGAGAGGGCCAGGCCGAGGCGGAAGTCCATGCGGGCGTCGGTGAGCCAGGTGGCGACGGCGTCGAGGATGAGGTCGGCGCGCTTTTCGGCGGGCAGGTCTTGGGTGAGGATGTCGGTGATCTGGTTGCGGATGTCGGCGCTCATCGGGCCACCCCCGCCGGCTGCTCGGCGCGGGCGGACGTGAGGGCGAGGTCCATCAGCCGGTACTGCTCGACGGCGTCGTAGAGGTTGACGAGGGCCGGGGCGGCGGACGGGCGGCGGATCAGGCGAACAACGTCGTTGTCTTCGTGCGCCTCGGCCCACGCCTGGGCGGCGTTGATGACGGGCTTCTGGGCGAAGACCTGCTCGCGCATCCGCTCCAGTTCGGCCTTGAGTGCGCCGATCTCGTTGGCGTAGGTGGCGGCCTGCGTGCGGGACTCGGTGAGGGCGGCGGTCAGCTCGGCGACCTGGGCGCGGAGCTTCTCCAGCTCGGTCTGCTCGACCATGGCGAGCGACGGGCGTCCGCAGGTGCAGCCCTCGTCGGCGAAGGCGCAGGTGTTCCAGTTGACGGTCATCAGAGGCTCCAGATCAGGAAGGCGGCGGCCCAGAGGGCGGTGGAGGTGAGGGCGGCGAGGCCCCACGTGCGGCGGCGCGTCACGACGCCTCCCGCAGGCCGAGGTAGTAGGTGTCGAGCCGGTCGACGGCCGCCCGACGGCGGGCGAGGTGCTCGGCGGCGACTTCCCGGCGGTGCTCCCACGCGTCGGCGGGGATCGCGATGAGGGCGGCGTGGAGGGCGTCCAGCTCGGAACGCAGCAGCCGGAAGTCGGCGGCGGTGTGGTGGCGTTCGGTGAGCCGGCCGGTGAGGTAGGCGGCGGCGATGATGGCGGCGAGCGCGATCAGGGCGACGGCGAGGCGGGCCATTACTGCTGCCCGCCGTTCGCGATCTCCAGGAGCACGTCGGCGTGGCAGGGCTGGTCGAGCGGGCACCAGCACGCGAGGTTCTTGCCAGCCAGATGGGTGCGGATCTCGTCGGGCGTGACCTTCACGAACCGGCCCCCGCGACTCGGGTACGCCCACCGCATGCCCAGCGTCGGCTCGGCCAGGGTGAGGCGGTACAGCTCGACGAGTTCGGCGCGGGTCCCCCACCGGACGTAGGTCTCGACCTGGTCCAAACCATCCGAGCCGTCGATGGGGAGGAACATGTCGTGGCGGTTGCCGGCGCGGCTGATGCGGCCCTCGTGGTCCCAGTCGCGGCCGAACCGCTCGTGGTGCTTCGGCCCGTAGTGGACGAGCCCCACTGGCCCCGGTAGGCGAATGGGTTGCCGAACTTGGTGGGCCGGCCGACGTAGACGGCTCCCTCGGGCATCCGCCAGCCGGCGGTGCGCTTGCGCTGAATCCGCTTCGGCATCAGTCGGCGCTCCTCAGGTGCAGGACCGGCGCGAACGCGAGTTCGATCAGGTCGCGGGTTCGCTGGCAGGTGTCGGTGCACCGGTCGCCGGCGATGTGCCCGCAGTCGGCGGTGGTGGGGGCGGGGCGGGACACCCAGGCGGCCAGGCTGGCGAGGTCGAGCGGGGCGGTCATCGCGCACCCCCGAACTCGGCGGCGTAGGTGTCGGCCAGGTCGTCGCTGACCGCCCCGTCGAACGCGCCGGTGTCGTCCCACCAGTAGGCGAACGCCTCGACGAGCGGACCGCCGTTGCTGTGCGCGCACGGGCCGCCGGCGATCGGGCAGTGGTCGCCGGCCGGGTCGGGGCGGTGGATGGTGGTGGTGCGGCTGGTGAACAGCCAGTGGTGGTTGGAGCAGACGTCTACGCCGTCGGGCAGCGGGTAGTCCCACTGGTTGGTGGCGGTGACGGAGACGGCTCCGGCAGGTCCGACGTACGCCCAGCGGCGGTGGGTGTCGGACTGGTAGGTGCGGGTCTCGTGGCCGTTGAGGTGGTGGTCGATGTCGTGCAGGGGCAGGTCGGCCAGGCCGGCGAGGTCGAGCGGGGCGGTCATCGGGGCTCACCGCCCTCGGGGTAGGCCAGGCCGCAGCCGGCGCAGCCGATGACGACCGGGGTGGTGTCCTGGGCGGTGCCGACCCGCCACCCGCAGAGGACGTTGTGGATGGCGCGGGGCACGACCCGGATCAGGGTGCCGCCGTCGTTGACGTGCCGCAGGGCGGGGATGCTGGCGGTTCCGGCCGTGATGGCGTCGGCGTAGGCGTGCAGGTCGGCGGCGGCCTGGTCGCGGTTGATGCGGCTCATCGGGTCACCGCCAGGAAGGCGTGGCGGTAGGCCCGCCGGAACTCGATCTCGCCGTCGATGGCGTGGCGGACGGCCGTGGCGCACTCGCCGGGCAGGTACGCGTTGTCGGCGGCGAGGCGCTGGAGGTCGGTGTCGGACAGGTGGGTGAGGTCGGCGGCGATGTGGTCGACCGCTTCCCGGTCCGCGGGGCTCACCGGGTCACCTCGGCGGCTGCGACCGGCTCGTGCTCGTCCTGGTCGAGCCCACATTGCTCGCACGCCACGTCGTCGCGGCCGGCGATCTCCGGCACGAACTTGTGGGGCTTGAGCCTGCAGGTGCTGCACAGGTCGGTGGCGCCGTCGCTCCAGAACTCGCCGGCATCACTGGCCAGCTCGCGGGCCATCTCGGGCGAGTCGAAGTGCGGCTCGTAGTCCCAGTCGAGCTTGCTGCCGCAGTCGTCGCAGGTGATCGTGTAGCACTGTCGGGTCTGGATGGCCATGCCATACTCCTTGTCGGTCGGCGCTCCGCGATGTCCTTGCCGGGATGCGGGGCGCTGGTCTGTTTCCGGGGCCCGGGCGGGCACCGGGTGGATCAGGCGGCCTTGCGGCGGCGGGGGAGCTGGGCGATGCGGATCATGTGTTCGCGTCGCCGGCTGTCGGCCATCTGCTGCTGGGTGGCCAGGTCGAGATCGGGGAACTCGACCTGGATCTCGCGGAGCCACTTGTCGGCGGCGGCCTTGCGTGCCGGCTCGGTGGCGGCGCTGCGGTCGGGGGTCTTGCCCCACCGCTTGTGGGCGCCGATGCGTCCTGCGGTTGCGTGGTTCATCCCTTCTCCTCCGAATCAGTGGTGATGACGAAGAGCCGCTCGAAGGGCACCCGGGGGAGCGCGGAGCAGATGGCGGCGATGGTCTTCTCGCTGGGTGCGTTGACGCCGTTGCGGATCTTCGACAGAGCGGCGGGGCTGATGCCGAGGAACGCGGCGCGGTCCGAGTCGGTGGTGTGGCCGAGCGCTGTGGTTATCCGGTCGATCTGGTCGAGGCGGAGTCGAACGCGCGGCTGGTCAGGGGTCTGCCGGCCTTGTGTTTCGAGCACGAAACAGACGCTAGCGCTGTGGCCGCTCGAAAGCAACATCCACTAACTCACCCGTTCGGGTGACTTTCGCGCACGAAATCTCCGTATAGGGTTACGTGCATGATCGAAGCAGTAGACGGACAGGTAGTCGCCTATCGGTCAGTTGGTAGGGGGGTGACTCGCTTTCGTGCGCGAAATGCCATAGGGTTCGTGCACGTGAGCACCCAAGCGTGGGGTCCCGAGGCTGGAGCAGCCTTCCGCTCGTACGTGCTACGGATGGCAGCCAACGCCAACGCGCGCATCGAGAGCGTCGCCGACCTGGCCCGAGCCACCCAGATCAAGCCCGGCGTCTACTCCAAGTGGTTCTCTGGGGCCGAGCAGCCCAGCGTGAAGAGCCTGGAGAAGCTGGCGCCCGTGATCAAGGCCCCGCTACGTGATCTGCTCGTCCTCGCCTGCCGGGTTCGGCCCGAGGATCTCGGCCTCGAGGCGGCCCCCGAGCCGCCGAAGGTGGTCGGTCACCCGCTTGCCCGCGAGCTGGATGGACTCCTCGCTGACAGCTCGCCGCTGCCCGAGGTGGAGCGGAAGGCGATCGCGGCGTTCCTGGACCAGTACCTTGAGCCCTACCGCCGGTCGGCGAGGCTGAGGTCTCGGGGTCGCCGTAACACTGCGTGAATCATCCGCACAGCCACGGCGTGGGAATGTCGACTGTGGGTATTGAGCCCCGTGATGGGCTTTCGTGCGGGAAAGAACCCCGTTAGGGTTTCGCTAATCATCAGCTTTGAGTCGTACACACGTACGAACCCACCCCACCCCCTCAGGGAGGGCAGGCATGACGACCATCTCGGGCAAGTCCCGTCCACGGGATCGCCCAAAAGACGGCATCGACATCGACGGAAGCACCGGCCAGCTCAGGCTACCCACCTCCTCCAGGGCCGGCCTCTACTGCGCCGCAGCCGACCGACCCCCGGGCATCTCCCGCCTGCTTGCCACCACCCTGTGCGTCGCCGTGCTCGCCCTGACGGCCACCGTCGTCCTCGCCGTAATCGAGGAAGTACGCAACGCCCCCGCAGTCAGTCACACGACCATGATGCTGCTGTCGGGCGCCTCTGCCGTCGCCTGGACGGCAGTCATCACCGTCCTCGTACGCGACCGGATGACCCACAACCAGCAGGTCCTACGCAGCATCGGCACGACCATCGAGGCGCGCCTGCGAGAGCAGTACGACCGGCAGGAACACCTGGCGCACCGCATCACCGACCTGGCGAACCGGCAGGCCGAGCAGATGCAGCTCATGCGACAGGTCGCCGCCAGCGTGGCCGCCGTCCGCCGCGAGATGGCCGACGTCATCGGTGTGGCCGACGCTGACGCCGAACTACAGCTGCGCCAAGCCGTCAACGACGGCCACCGCCTGCCAGGCGGCGGGTTGTACGTCGTGCCCCCGGAAGACTGATAGGCAAGTTCGGTCACACTGTGGCCTAGAAGCGGTCCGCCTGGGAAACCCGGCGGGCCGCTCTATGTGCGCGCTCCACCTGCGCCGACCGGCCGTAGCGGCGCGGCATCTCCGCGCTGCTCCATCCGAACAGCGCCATCGCGTCGCCCTCGCTGCCGCCGGCGTCGGCCCACAGGTGCGCGGCCAGGTGGCGGAGCTTGTGCGGGTGGATCCGCGGGACGCCGGCCTCCCGGCAGCGGCGCTCCAGCAGTCGGTAGGCGCCGGAGGTGGTGAGCGCTCCGCCGAGCTGGCCGAGCCACAGCGACTCCAGCCTGGCGTGCTTGTGGCGGGCGCGGACGCGCAGGTACCGGTCCAGGGCCTGGCCGGTTTTCGCGCCGAACGGGATGGTGCGGATCTTGTCGCCCTTGCCGCGGAGGGTCACCCGGTCGTGGCGCATGTCGAGGTCGTCGACGCTGATGCCGACCATCTCCGATACGCGGGGCGAGCCGGCCTCGCACCAGAGGCGGATCATGGCGGTGTCGCGGCGGTCGCCGAACTCGCGGCCGGAGCACGCCTTGAGTAGGGCGGCGATCTGGTCGTCGGGCACGATCGGCACCGGCTTGGAGGTGACCTTCGGTTCGGCGATGCGCCGCATCGGCGACTTGTCGATGATTTCCTCGGCCTCGCACCACCGGTAGAAGGCGCGCAGGTTGCGGAACTTCTTGTGGACGGTGGCGCTGGCGTTGACGGCTGCGGCGGCGATGAGGAACTCCTCAAGGTCCTCACGGTCGAGGTCGACAATGGGTAGGCCGGGCCGGAACTCGGCGAGCTGTTGGAGGGTGATGAGGTAGCTCTTGACGGTGTTGGGGGAGGTGCGCTTGGTGCGGTGGTATCGCTCGTACGACGCGAAGTGCAGCTCGTTCACGTCCATGTGGCGGGGCCTCCCGAGTGCTACAGCGCTAGCGCGGTTAGGGCAGAATACTCTGTCCCGGTACCGCTGTAGCAACCCCGCCGGACCGATGCGATCTACGTTTGCGCAGGTGGTGCGCCCGGCAGGATTCGAACCTGCGGCCTTGGGATTAGAAG
>NZ_JBIDDG010000043.1:0-44068 GCF_043205005.1 Micromonospora sp. NPDC047620
AACGCGCTGGGAGTGAACTCGGCCGAAGCCCGCGACCTGCGCTTGGACTTGAAACGCGGGTAGCCGGCGCGCTTGTCCCAGAACGCCACGAACGCACCCTGCAGATGCCGCAGCGTCTGTTGCAGCGGAACGGAGGACACCTCGTTGAGGAACGCCAGGTCCTCGGTCTTCTTCCACGCGGTCAGCATCGCGCTGGTCGCGTGGTAGTTGACCCGCTCCCGCCGCTGGCACCACGCCTCGGTCCGAGCCTGCAACGCCAAGTTGTAGACCTTACGCACGCACCCGAACGTCCGACCCAACAACTCCGCCTGCCGTGGAGTCGGGTAGAAACGGAACTTGTACGCCCGCTTCACCCGTGAAGACACGTCCACAACATAGCCCTAAAGGCCGGGTATCCACGGAAGGAGCCTGATGATTGAACTGACCGGCGCCGACGTGGACCGCGCGGTGGCCGAGATGACCGCCGTCCTCGGCCCGCACACCGGACGGGACTGGAGCGTGCCCGCCGGCGGGTTGGAGTGGAGTTGCTGGACCACCGCCGCGCACGTGGCGCACGACCTGCTGGCGTACGCCGGTCAGGTCACCGGGCGACCCGATGCGGCATACCTGCCGTTCGACCTGGTCGTCTCCCCCGCCGCCGGGCCGGCCGAGGTGCTGCGGGTCGTCGCCGCCTGCGGTGGGCTGCTGCGGGTGGCGGTCGACGCCGCCGCGCCGCAGACGCGCGCCTGGCACTTCGGCCCGTGCGACCCGGCGGGCTTCGCCGCGATGGGGGTGGCGGAGACGCTGCTGCACACCGACGACATCGCCCGTGGTCTCGGCGTGCCGTGGCAGGCGCCGGAGCGGCTCAGCGCCGGCGTCGTGCGTCGGCTCTTCCCGGACGCCCCCGCCGGGCCGGCGCCGCAGGTGCTGTGGTGGCTGACCGGCCGCGGTGAGCTGCCCGGGCGGCCGCGGCGCACCTCGTGGTCGTGGCGGGCCGCGGTGGCGTGACGCGGGCTACGCCGCCCGGCGGCGCCAGGGCAGGCGCCAGGCCCGACGGGGTCTGCCGCGCGGCGGGGCGGGTGGCGCGGGCTCCGGTGCCGGCGCGGCGGCGGGGTGCCGCTCGGCTTGCCAGCGGCGTACGACGTCGTCGGCGTTGACCGGCCGCACGGTGACCCGCGGGCCGGTGGGCATGCGCAGCCAGGAGATGATCTGGGCGTTCAGGTCGGCGACGACGGCGCGCACCGACTCCTCGGTGGGCAGGTCGCGCACCTCGTCGGGCACCTGCTCGACGCGGCGGCGCAGTTGCAGCGGGGTCGGCAGCAGCAGGTCCGTCGGGAGCTTCTCCCGTTCCAGGAAGCTCTTGATCCACCACGACTCGTCGTACGGCTCGCCACGGCCGGGGATCGGCTTGCCCGCGCCGGGCAGGTTGTCGAACTCGCCCTGCTCCTGGGCCGCGCGGATCCGCGCCTCGACCGTCGCTTCCCAGCTGTCCACCCGCCGACACCTCCCCGGCCCACGGTAACGCGGCCCCCGCTGTCGGGGCCGCCTGAAGGGACAGCGTGGTGGCGGTGCCGGCCATTCCCGGCGGTCAGGCCCAGCGGGCGTGCCGGTGGCCGTCACGGGGAAACGGCGGGCGGGCCGCCAGCACCTCCTGGAAGCGGTAGCCGGCCTTCTCGGCGACTCGGCAGGATGTCGGGTTGTCGATCTGGTGCATCAGGTCCAGCCGCCGCAGGCCGGCGAACCGGGCGAACGCCCAGCCGGTGACCGCGTCCAGGGCGTGCGGGGCGATGCCCCGGCCCCGGGCGGGCGCGGCTGTCCAGTAGCCGACCTCGGCGTCGCCGCGTCCCGCGGCGACGTTCTTGAGCACCACCTGGGCGACCAGGGTCTCGCCGGCGGGGTGCGGCTCGACCACGGCGAAGCTGAACCGGCACCCGTCGTCCCAGTCGCGTCGGGCCGCGGCCACGAAGCGACGCGCCTCGGTGGTCGTGGTGACCGGCGCCCGGGTCCAGCGGAGCAGCACCGGATCCCGGTACGCCGCCACCAGGGCGTCGGCGTCGTCGTCGCGCCAGGGACGCAACGACAGTTCCGGCAGGGTCGGGGTGGCCGGTGCGCGCAACATCGGCCCAGTCTCCCCGCTGCGGTCGCCGCCGTGGGGGCGCGGTCGGGCACCCCGCGCGCTGCCGGCCCGGTCGCGCCGCTGCCGTCGGGCGGCGGGCTCGGCCCGGCCGCACCCCCGAGTTTGCCCTTTTGGCAACGATGTTTGCCAACTTCGTCGCTCCCGGCGGACAGTCGGGTCGGCGGCGGGCGTGGGATCCGCCGACGACGGAGGGAGAGTTCCGTGCGTGAGACGTACGACGTGGTGGTCGTGGGCGGCGGCGCGGCCGGGCTGAGCGGGGCGCTGGCCCTGACCCGGGCCCGCCGCTCGGTGCTGGTCGTAGACGCGGGCGAGCCGCGCAACGCGCCGGCCGGGCACGTGCACAACTACCTGGCCCGCGAGGGCACGCCACCGGGCGAGCTGCTGGCGGCCGGCCGGGCCGAGGTGGCCGGCTACGGCGGGGAGTTCGTCCACGGCGCCGTCCGCTCGGCGGCGCCGCGCGACGGCGGCGGGTTCCGCGTGGCCCTCGCCGACGGCCGCACGGTCGACGCCCGGCGGCTGCTGGTGACCGCCGGCCTGGTCGACGAGCTGCCCGACGTGCCAGGGCTGGCCGAACGGTGGGGCCGCGACGTGCTGCACTGCCCGTACTGCCACGGGTGGGAGGCGCGCGACGAGCCGCTGGTGGTGCTGGCCACCGGCCCGCTGGCCGCGCACCAGGCGCTGCTGTGGCGGCACTGGAGCGCTGACGTGACGGTCGTGCGGCACGGCGGGTGCGCGTTCACCGCCGAGGAGGACGAGCAGCTCGCGGCCCGCGGCGTGCGGATGGTCGACGGTCCCGTCGCCGCGCTCGAGGTCGCCGGTGACGCGCTCACCGGCGTGCGGCTGGCCGGCGGCGAGGTGCTGCCGTGCGGGGCGGTGGTGG
Organism: Micromonospora sp. NPDC047620; assembly: GCF_043205005.1. Lineage (NCBI taxonomy): Bacteria > Bacillati > Actinomycetota > Actinomycetes > Micromonosporales > Micromonosporaceae > Micromonospora > Micromonospora sp. NPDC047620. The sequence continues at coordinate 2,997 of NZ_JBIDDG010000043.1, forward strand.
TGGCTCCCCGCTTCCATGCCCGCGCCGACGTGCTGACGTCGCTCGGCCTCGCGGCGGTGGAGCAGGAGATGGGCGGCCAGGTGATCGGCAGCGTCGTCCCGTCCGACCCGACGGGGGCGACCGCGGTCCCCGGCGTGTGGGTGGCGGGCAACGTCACGGACCCGCGCGCCCAGGTGGTCACCTCCGTGTCCGCCGGTTCGGCAGCCGGCGCGGCGATCAACGCCGACCTGGTCGCCGAGGAGACCCGCGCGGCCGTCGCGGCCCGCCGGGCGACCGATGCCGGACGCCGGCCGGCGGACGTCCGGGCGTAGGGTCGGCGGCAGCCGGGTGGGACGGGGCGGGGGTCGACATGGTCGGTACGGGTGCGCTCGTGGGTATCGCGCTGGTGGCGCTGGGGCTGGTGCTGACCCCCGGCCCGAACATGGTCTACCTGGTCTCCCGGTCGGTGACCCAGGGTCGACGGGCCGGGCTGGTCTCGCTGCTCGGCGTCGCCGCCGGCTTCGGCGTCTACCTGGTCGCCGCGGTCGCCGGCATCGCCACGGTGTTCGTGCTGGTGCCCGCCCTCTACACGGCGGTCAAGCTGGCCGGGGCGGCGTACCTGCTGTGGCTGGCCTGGCAGGCGCTGCGCCCCGGCGGGCAGTCGCCGTTCACGCCGGCGCCGCTGCCGCCCGACCCGGCTCGGCGGCTGTTCACGATGGGCCTGGTCACCAACCTGCTCAACCCGAAGATCGCGATCCTGTACGTGTCGCTGCTGCCGCAGTTCATCGACCCGGCCCGGGGCCACGTCGCGGCGCAGAGCCTGGTGCTGGGGCTGACCCAGATCGCGGTAGCGCTCACGGTGAACGCGCTGATCGTGCTCACCGCCGGCGCGCTCGCCGGGTTCTTCGCCCGCCGGCCGCTCTGGCTGAGGGTGCAGCGGCTGCTGACGGGCACGGTCCTGGCGGGGCTGGCGGTGCGGATCGCCGCCGACCGGTCCCGCGCCGCCGTCGCCATGCCCTGACGCCACACCCCGACGTGCCGGGCCCACCGCCGACGCGGTGGGCAGGCAGCCGGGGCGCTGACGGCCCGTTCAGAGCGCGTCGGGCTGGTCGAGCGCCGGGTGCCGCTCGCCGGGCGGGGCGTGCCAGGTGGGGGCGTCCTCGCGCAGGGTGGTGTCGATGCGCAGCCGCGCCCAGTCGTCGAGCTCGGGCAGGTCGGCCGGGTCGAACCAGCCCACCTCGAGGGACTCGTCGTCGTTGACCCGCGGTTCGCCGCCCACCGCGTGGCACCGGAACCACACGTTCAGGTACTCGCAGACGTCGCCGTTGGGGTAGACGACCGGGTGTGTGGCGACGCCGCCGACCCGGTCGATGCGTACGTGCACGCCGGTCTCCTCGTACACCTCCCGCAGGAGGGTGTCGGCGGGCTGCTCGCCGGGGTCGATGAGGCCGGCGGGCAGGGACCAGCGGCCGTTGTCGGCGCGGCGGGCCAGCAGCACCCGACCGGCGTCGTCGCGGACGACCGCGCTGACGCCGGGCAGCAGGAGCAGGTCCGTGCCGACGTGGGCGCGCAGCTTCGCAATGTACGGGGAGACTGCCACACCGGACACGCTAGTCGGCGTCAGCGCGGTGCCGGCGGACCATCCCTCGCGGGGCTCGGCCGCTGCGCTGGCGGGGGCCGGGCGGCGCAGTAGACTCCGCCCTCGATGGACGCCCAGCCCGCCGCCGCCGACACCCGCCCCTGCGCCCACTGTGGTCGGGAGGTGCCGCAGCGCGTCGGCGCCGGCCGACCGTTCCGCTACTGCCGCGACAACGACGGCGCCTGCCAGCGGGCCTCACGCAACAGCCGGATGCGGCACCGCAACGCCCCCGGCCTGCCCGGCCAGGTGGCCCGCACCTGGGAGGCCGTGGACCGGCTGGAGCAGGTCGCGGAGACCCTCGCCGAGGCGCTGCACGCCGAGCTGTCCCCGGTCGGCGTGGAACGCCAGCTGGCGCAGGCCCGCGCCGACGCGGCGACCCAGGTGGCGGCGGCGCAGACCGAGCGGGACGAGGCCCGCCGCGACGCCGAGGACGCCGCCGCGGCGGCCGTCCGGGCCCGCGAGGAGGCCCGGACGGCCGCCGCCGAGCGGGACGCCGCCCGCGAGCAAACCCGAAGCGCCGCCGAGCAGGCCACGACGGCGGCCGAGCGCGCCGACCGGGCCGAGGCGGCCCGCGACGAGGCCCGCCGGCAGGCCAGCGCCGCGGAGGCGCTGCGGACGCAGGCCGAACGCGACCGCGACGCGGCCCGCCACGAGCTGCGTGCCCTACGCGCCGACCTGGACACCGAGCGCCGCCGGGCCGCCGACCTGACGGGCGAGCGGGACGCCGCCCGCGGCGATGCCGACCGGGCGGCCCGCGCCGCCACCGAGGCGCTCGACCGGGCGCAGCGCCTGCACGCCGACGCCGACGCCGCCCGGGACCGGGCCGACCGGGCGCGCGAGCAGGCCGACCAGGCGCGGGCCGAGACCGAGGCGGCCCGGACGGCGGCCGCCGAGGCGGCGCGGGCCCGGCAGGAGGCCGAGGCGGCCCGCGCGCACGCCGGGGCGGAGGCCGACCGCGCCCGCGCGGAACTGGTCGCGCTCGCCGGCCGCCACGACACGCTGGGCGCGGAGCTGGCCGCCGCGCGGGACGCCGCCACCGCCGCGCAGGGCCGGCTCGACGAGCTGGCGGTACGGCTGCGCGCCGCCGAGACCGACCGCGACGAGGCGCACCGGCGCGCGGCCCAGCTCGCCGAGCAGGTGAGCCACCTCGCCGCCGCCCTGGCCCACCTCGGCCCCCGCAACGCGGGCCCGCCGGCCACCTGAACCGACCCGACGGTCCGGGTTGGCCGGACCGGCCGACGATCTGGGCCGGCCCGACTCCGGCGGGGCCGGCCGGCCGGCACGCCCTGCCCGGGTGTAGGCGCGCCCGTCGTCCGGGCGGGTACGACGGTGTCCGGGCGGGTACGACGGTGTCCGGGGTGTGGGACGCCACCGACGGCGGGGCAACGGCGACAGTCGCGGCGGGACGATGATGGCCGGGTGGGAAAGACACACGAACGCATCGAGGGCCGGCTGCGCACGTTCATCGAGGAGCAGCCGCTGTTCTTCACCGCCACCGCGCCGCTGGCCGGCGACGGCACCATCAACCTGTCCCCCAAGGGCCTGCGCGGCTCCTGGGCGGTGCTCGACGCGCACACCGTGGCGTACCTGGACTTCGCCGGCAGCAACGCCGAGACGATCGCGCACCTGCGGGAGAACGGCCGGATCACGCTGATGTGGTGCGCGTTCCAGGGGCCACCGAACATCGTCCGGGTGCACGGGCGCGGTGAGCCGGTGTTCCGCGACGACCCCCGCTGGGTCGAACTGACGGGCCACTTCCCGGACGTCGACACCAGTGTGCACGGCCTGCGGGCGATCATCGTGGTGCGCGCCGAGCTGATCCGCGACACCTGCGGCTACGCGGTGCCGTTCATGACCTACGACGCCGACCGGGACCTGCACGGCAAGCGGTTCGCCCGGGAGGACGACGCCTCCCTGAGCGACTACTTCGCCGGCAAGGAGCACATCGCCCGCAGCATCGACGGGCTGCCCGGCCTGCCGCTGCCGCTGCCCCCGACCCCGGCCGCCTGACCCGGCCGCCGCACGCCCGGTTTCGGCCGCGCCGGGCCCCTGCGTGCGGCCCGGCCGTCCGGCGGCCCCGGCCGGCCTGCCGGCGGCGGCACGGGCCCGGCCCGCCGCCCGGGTCAGTGGATGCCGGCCATCAGGCCCCGGATGTGCCGGGCGAACATCACCGCGCCGAGCCCGAGGGCCGCCGAGGCCAGGCCGAAGGTGAGGAAGTACGTCGGCTCGGGCCAGGTGTCGGCGAGCCGCGCCACCTGCCCGCCGATCGCGTCGCCGACGGCGGTGGCGAGGAACCACAGCCCCATCATCTGGCTGGCGTACTTGACCGGCGCCAGCTTGGTGGTGGCGGACAGGCCGACGGGGCTCAGCGACAGCTCGCCGGCGACCTGGATGGCGTACACGGCCACGAGCCACCACGGCGAGACCAGGTCGCCGCCGACGGCGGCCTGGGCGGCGGCGGCCATCAGCACGAACGACAGGCCGTTGAGCACCAGGCCCACGGCGAACTTCACCGGGGTGGAGATCCGGTGGCCCAGCCGCAGCCAGAGCAGCGCGAACAGCGGCGCCCCGATGATGATCAGGATCGGGTTGACCGACTGGAGCCACGACGCGGGGAAGGTGAACCCAGCGACGTCGCGGTCGGTGTTGTCGGCGGCGAAGATGTTCAGCACCGACCCGGCCTGGTCGTAGATCAGCCAGAACGCGGCGGCGAAGACGAACAGCCACACGTACGCCTTCATCCGGCTGCGTTCGGTGGCGCTCAGCTCCCGGTCCACCATGATCCGCACGAAGTACCCGATGGTGATCAGCACGGTGGCGGCGGCGAGCAGGTTGACGACGGTGTCGACGGTGAACGCCCCGGCCACGGCGAGGACGACGACCGCGAGCACGACCAGGGCGGTGACCGCACCGACGCGGGTCAGCGCGCGGCGGCGGTCGGCGCCCAGCAGCGGGTCGGCGGGACGCGCGCCCGCGTCGCCGAGGTTGCGCCGGCCCAGCACGTACTGCAGCACGCCGAAGGTCATGCCGACCGCGGCGGCCCCGAAGCCCAGATGCCAGTTGACCTTCTCGCCGAGGAAGCCGGTGACCAGGGGGGCGGCGAACCCGCCGATGTTGATGCCCATGTAGAAGATCGAGAAGCCGGCGTCGCGGCGCGGGGAGTCCCGGTCGTAGAGGTCGCCGACCATCGTCGAGATGTTGGGCTTGAGCAGGCCCGTACCGACGACGATCAGCGCCATGCCCGCGAAGACGCTCCACCGCGTGGGGATCGCCATCACGTAGTGCCCGGCGGCGATGACCACCCCGCCCCACAGGACGCTGCGGCGGGCGCCGATGAGCCGGTCGGCGACCCAGCCGCCCGGCAGCGCCATCAGGTAGACCATCGCGTTGTAGGTGCCGTAGACGGCACTGGCGCTGGCCTCGCCCATCGCCCGCCCGTCGTCGGCCACGGACGCGGTCAGGTACAGCACCAGGATCGCCCGCATGCCGTAGAAGCTGAACCGTTCCCACATCTCGGTGAGGAAGAGGGTGGGCAGCGCCCGCGGGTGCCCGAAGAACGTCCGCCCGGAGGGCGGGCGGGACTGCACCGGCGCGTCACCCACCATCGCAACCTCCGCTCCACTCGGGCGGTTAACATCCCCGTTGGCAACGGAAACACTCCACCCAACCGACCCGGCCGGGGACGACCCCGCCGGGCGGCTGGCATGGCCGGCTACCCTGGTTCAGGCTCGCCCGGCGGCGCGGCAGCGCCCGGGGCGGGAATGGCCCGGCGGGAACGGACCGTTACACAGAGAAGACCAGCACCACCAACGAGGGGAAGTCGATCATGGGCGAGCGTATGCTGCGCGGAAGCCGTCTGGGCGCGGTGAGCTACGAATCCGACCGCAACACGGAGCTCGCGCCGCGTCAGACCCGCGAGTACCTCTGCGCCAAGGGTCACCAGTTCGAGGTGCCGTTCGCCGTCGACGCCGAGGTCCCCACGACCTGGGAGTGCAAGTTCGACGGCAGCGTCGCCCGGCTGGTCGACGGCAGCGAGCCGGAGCAGAAGAAGGCCAAGCCGCCGCGTACCCACTGGGACATGCTGCTGGAGCGGCGCTCCATCGCCGAGCTGGAGGACATCCTCGCCGAGCGGTTGCAGGAGGTTCGCACCCGCCGCGGCCGCGCCTGATCCGTACCGCACACGACACGGCGCCCCGGGAGCCACGCTCCCGGGGCGCCGTCGTGTCTGAGCCCGTTGCGGCCGTCGTGTCCGCCCCGGCCCGTTGCGGGCCGGGGCGTCCTCGGGGGCCCGTTGCGGCCGTCGTGTCCGGGATAAGTCCGGTGCCCGGATCAGTTCCGGCCGGGCTCGACGATCTCACCCTCGATGGCCCGGCCCCCGTCGACCACGGTCGGCGGCTCGGCCGTCGGGCGCGGCGCGGGCTGCGGGGCGCCCCGGCGCACCCGCACCCGGCGGGGCCCGAACAGGTCACCGGCGACCATCGACGACACCCGGCGCTCCGCGGCACGCTGCACCCCGCCGCGGGCCAGCCGACGCACCGGCGGCACCAGCAGCAACAGCCCCACCAGGCCACTGACCAGGCCGGGGATCGCCAGCAGCAGCGCGCCGACCAGCCCGACGAGACCGTCGGTGACCTGCCGTCCCGGCGGCTGGCCGGCCTCCGCGGCGGCCCGGAAGCCACGCCAGGCGCGCATCCCCTCCCGGCGCAGCAGCACCAGCCCGAGCAGCGACACCGCGAACACCGCCAGCAGCGCCGAGCCGAACCCGATCGCCCGGCCCACCACGACGAAAACCGCCAGCTCCAGCAGCACCGCCAGCAACAGGCCCAGCGGCACGTACCTCAGTCCTCGGCGCATCTCACCTCATCCGCCATCCGCGGCGCGGTCGGTCCGCGCAGGCACCCCGTCCAGCATGACACGCCGACGCTCAGGGCCACCGCACCTGGCCGTCGGGGGTGCCGTGCAGGCCCCGCCGCACCGCCAGCCGCCGGTCCTGCAGACCCCACGCGGTGATCCGCCACAGCGCCTCCGCCACGATCAGCGGGCTCATCTTGCTGCTGCCGCGTTCCCGCTCGGCGAACGTGATCGGCACCTCGACGATGCGCGCCCCGGCCCGGTGCGCCAGCCGCGACAGCTCCACCTGGAACGAGTAGCCCTGCGAACACACCGACCCCAGGTCGATCTCGTCCAGGGCGGACAGCCGGTACACCCGGTAGCCGCCGGTGGCGTCGGACACCGGCATGCCCAGCGCCAGCCGCGCGTACAGGTTGCCGCAGCGCGACAGCAGCAGCCGCCGCAGCGGCCAGTTCACCACCCGCGCGCCGGTGGTCCACCGGGAGCCGATCACCACGTCGGCGTCGCGGGCGGCCGCCAGCAGCGTGGGCAGGTCCTCGGGGGCGTGCGAGCCGTCGGCGTCCATCTCCACCACAGCGTCGAAACCACGCTCGCGGGCCCACGCGAACCCCGCCAGGTACGCCGCGCCGAGACCCTGCTTGCCCTCGCGGTGCAGCACGTGCACGTGCGGGTCGGCGGCGGCCAGGGCGTCGGCGACCACGCCGGTGCCGTCGGGGCTGTTGTCGTCGGCGACGAGGATCTCCACGGCCGGGGCGGCGCGGCGCACGCGCGCCACGATGGGCGCCACGTTGTCGGCCTCGTCGTAGGTCGGGATCACCACGAGCACCCGACCCAGCCCGGGGTGGCCGGCGCGTGGCCCTCGGGTGTCGGTCGTCTCGCCCACCGTCGCTTCCCCTCCGCCGGATTGCCGGCTGGTGTCATCCGGCGCGGCGCCGGCGGCGCAGCACGGCCGCGCCGACCAGGGCCGCCACCGCCAGGGTGGCCAGCGCCGCCTCCGGCCACAGGCCGACCCGGGTGGCCAGGGTGCGCCCGTCGTCCAGGCGCAGCTGCCGCACCACGACCGCGCGGGTGTTGAACCCGGTGGCGTCGCTTACCCGCCCGTCTGGGGCAACGAACCCGGACACTCCGACCGTGGAGGCCATCAACGCCGGCCGGCCGTGCTCGACGGCCCGCAGCCGCACCATGGCCAGCTGCTGCCGCGCCTCCGCCACGTCGAAGGTGGCGTTGTTGGTCTGCACCACCAGCAGCTGCGCCCCGCCGGTGACGGTGTCGCGGACCACCTCGTCGTAGGCGACCTCGAAGCAGATCACGTCGCCGAGCACGGCCGCGCCGGCGTGCAGCACACCCGGCTCGGTGCCGGGCACGAAGTCGGCCCGCACCCGGTCCACCTGCTTGCTGACCATCCGGGCAAGGTCGCGCATCGGCACGTACTCGGCGAACGGCACCGGGTGCCGCTTGGTGTAGACCTGCTCCAGGTCGGGGCCGCTGCCGGGCCGCCAGAGGATGCCGGCGTTGCGGACCTCGCCGTCGCCGGGGCCGCGCAGCACCGCGCCGACCAGGATCGGCGCGCCGATCGCGTCGGCGGCCCGGGAGATCAGGGCGCCGGCGTCGGCGTCGCGCAGCGGGTCGATGTCGCTGGCGTTCTCCGGCCACACCACCAGGTCGGGGCGGCGCTGGGCGCCGGCGGCGACCTGCTCGGCCAGTTCGACGGTGGCGTTGACGTGGTTGCCGAGCACCGCCTTGCGTTGGGCGTTGAAGTCCAGCCCCAGCCGGGGCACGTTGCCCTGCACGATCGCCACGGTGACGGTGTCGCCGCCACCGGCGGCGGCCACCGGCACCAGCAGCCCGGCGACGGGCACCGCGACCGCGCCGGCGGTCAGCCCGGCGATCGGCGCCCACCGCCGCCGTCCGTCCCACGGCCGCCACAGCGCCGCGACGAGCAGCCCCCCGGTCAGCGCCACCGCGAACGTCACCAGCGGCGCGCCGCCCAGCGCGGCCAGCCGCAGCAGCGGCGAGTCGTCCTGGCTGAACGCCAGCCGCCCCCACGGGAACCCGCCGAACGGGGTGCGGTCGCGCAGCGCCTCCTGCCCCACCCACAGCACGCCGGTCAGCGCCGGCCAGGCCCACCGGAGGCGGTCGGCCAGTGGGGAGGCGTACGCGCTCGCCGCGCCCAGCAGCGCCAGGTAGGCGGCCTGCAACAGCGACAGCAGCGTCCACGGCAGGTAACCGGTGTGCAGGTTCGTCCAGCTCAGCAGCGGCGCGAACAACGCCACCCCGGTCAGGAAGCCCAGCCCGGCGCCGGCCCGGACACGGCGGCGGTGCGTCGCCGCGGCCAGCAACGCCACGCCGACCGGCGCGAGCGGCCACACCCCGTACGGGGGGAACGCCGCCAGCAGCGCCAGCCCGGCGGCCACCGCCATCGGCGCGGCCACCCGCAGCGGCAGCGCCCGCGGCGTCACGTCCGGCACGCGCGGGGCGTCGGCGCGCGGCTGGCTGCTGTCCACGGTCGTCACGGGCACCTCACCTCGATCACAGAGCGGAAGGCTACCCGGCGGCCGGCGCGGCACCGGCGTCGCCGGTGGTCACCGGACGGGTGAAGCAGCCGAGGAATCGTTCGGCGATCCGCCGCTCGCCGGTGACGCGCAGCGCGCCGCGGCGTTCGGCCTCGTCGCGGGGCAGGTAGCCGTAGACGACCTCCAGCAGGGTGCGCGGGTCGGTGTCGACGGTGGCGGCGCAGCGCTCCCCGGCGCCCCGGGTGACGCGCAGCCCGGCCGGGCCCGCCTCGGCGACAAACCGGTCGGCGCCCAGCCGCAGCCCCACCGGCGGCTGCGGGCCCGCGGCCGGGCCCGGGTCGTACGTGGTGCGCAGGGCCAGCATCAGGGCGTCGACGCTCAACTGGCCGGTGGCGGGCAGCGGCTGGCGGCTGCCCCACCGGCCCAGCGCCAGCAGGCTCTCCTCCAGCTCCCGGCCGCGCGGGGTGAGCTCGTACACGCGGGCGCTGGCCGGGGGGCCGAGGACGCGGCGGGTCACCACGCCGGCCCGCTCCAGCTCGCGCAGCCGCGCGGACAGCACGTTCTGGCTCATCGTGGGCAGCCCACGGCTGAGGTCGGAGAAGCGTTTCGGCCCGAGCAGCAGCTCCCGGACGACCAGCAGCGCCCAGCGTTCGCCGACCACGGCCAGCGCGCGGGCCAGCCCGCACAGATCGTCGTAGGAACGCACCCGACAAGCGTAGCGAAACCACTTGCCCACACGAAGTGGCAGCTCCTAATGTAGGAGTGACCGTTCGAGGAGGCGCCATGACCGCGACCACCGCCCTGCCGCAGGGCGACGTACGACTACTCGACCACCCGGTGGCCCGGCGGCTGCTGGTCTCGACGGAACTGGCCCGCGTGGCCTACGTCGCCCCCGACGACACACCCCGGGTGCTGCCGATGCTGTTCCACTTCACCGGCGACGAGGTGGTCTTCTGCACCTTCGCCGGCGCCCGGAAGATCACCGACCTACGGGCGCGACCCCACGTCGCCGTCACCATCGACACCACCGCCACGCCGCCGCAGGTGCTGCTGCTGCGCGGTGCCGTCACCGTCACCGACGTCGACGGCCACGCCCCCGAATACCTCGCCGCCCACCGCCGCTACGGCGGGCAGGAGCAGGTCGACGCCGTGCTCGCCGAGACCGACGGCCAGCCGGTGCGGATGGCCCGCATCGGGCTGCGCCCGACGTGGGTGGGGGTGCTCGACTTCACCACCCGCTTCCCCGGCGGCGGCAGCGCCGACGACTTCGCCGCCCGGGGCCGCTCGTGACCTACGTGCTGATCCCCGGCGCAGGCGGCAGCGCCGACTACTGGCACCTGCTCGTCGACGAACTGCGCCGCCGCGGCCGCGACGTCGTCGCCGTGGACCTGCCCGCCGCCGACGACACCGCCGCCCTGCCCGAGTACGCCGACACGGTCCGCGCCGCGATCGGCCAGCGCCGCGACGTGACGCTGGTCGCCCAGTCCCTCGGCGCGTTCACCGCCGCGCTCGTCGCCGACGACCCGAGGGTGACGATGCTCGTCCTGGTCAACCCGATGATTCCCGCCCCCGGCGAGACGCCCGGGCAGTGGTGGGAGGCGACCGGCCACGCGCAGGCCCGCGCCGCGCACGCCGCCGCCCAGGGCCGCCCGCCGAGCGACCACGTCGACCTGGCGGTCGACTTCTTCCACGACGTGCCCGAGGCGGTGGTGGCCCGGATCACCGCCGACGCGCCCGACGAGTCGGCGGCGGTGTTCACCCGCCCCAACCCGCTGCGCCGCTGGCCCGACGTGCCCACCCGCGTCGTCACCGGCCGCGACGACCGGTTCTTCCCCGCCGAGTTCCAGCGCCGCCTCGCCCGGGAACGCCTCGGCGTCGACGTCGACGTGCTGCCCGGCGGGCACCTCGTCGCGCTGAGCCAGCCGCAACGCCTCGCCGACCAGCTCGACGCCTACCGCGCCCCGACCACGACCGCCACCTGACGCCGCACCCGCCCACGACCGCACCCCGGCACCCGGCACCCGGCACAAGAAACAACACCGGGCCCGGGAGATCGAACCGACCGGGGCCGGCGGACACCGGCGCGGACAGAAATCCACCGGAAGCGGCGGACACCGGGCCGGACAGAATCCGACCGGAAGCGGGCTGACACCGGGCCGGACAGACGAAAATCGGGGCGCGGCTCGCGCCGCGCCCCGATGCTCCCAGGCCCTTCCCGGCCGGTGGGGCGAGAATGAGCTACGCCGACCTTCGGACCGACCCGACGCGGACTGGCTGCCCCCGCCTGGCCGTTGTCTACTGGCCGTGCACCTCACCCTGCCCGTACACCGGTAACCGCGGCCGGTTCGCGCCGCCCCGCCGACCCCCGCCCGCTGGACCTGGCCGCCGCGACGCACTGCACATGTCGCTCGGCCAGCGGACGAAGGGACGAAGCGAACAACAGCCGCTTCCCGTAGTAGGACTCAAAGACGGTACGGCGTGGACCCCCGCCGCTGTCAACCCACCCGGGCCTGTCGTGTGTTGCAACACGGCGTGTCGCGTCGGCGAGTCTCAATCCTTGGCCAGGTGGCGGCGCAGCAGCGCCCCCGCCGCCGCCGGATGCTCGGCGGCGAGCAACCCGCCGGCGGCCAGCACGTAGTCGGTGTCCACGACCGGCCGGGCGGCACGCGGCAGCGGCCACCCGCCCGCGTGGTCGGTCAGCACCGCCGAGAGCACACCCGCCGCGTCGGCCGGCGCGGCGTGCCGCAGCACCCCACCGGAGCCGACGAGCAGCCGCACGTCCCGCAGGTCCCGGCCGGCCCGCTCCCCGGTCGCCGCGCCCCGGGCGTGCCGCCGCAGCGCCACCGTCGCCGCCAGGGCCGCGATCCGGGCGTCCACAGCCCGGTCGACGTCCCCCGCGGGCAGGAACCCCGGGTCGTCGGCGCGCACCACCGCCGCGGCCGCCAGGTCGTCGCCCTCGGCGTCGCTCAGCAGCCGCTCCTCGACGGCGGCCCGCACCACCCCCGGCGCGCTCCACCGCATGCCCAGGTCCCCCTCCACGGTCCGGGCCCGCCACAGCGAACCCGCCACCTCCCGGCCCGGCCCCGTGGCCCGCTCGTCGGGCGTCAGCACCGAGTACACGTCGGTGGTGGCGCCACCGACGTCCACCACCACCAGGTCACCGCCAAGGGTGTCGGCGAGCACCTCCACGCCGGTCAGCACCGCGTCGGGCGTGGCAGCCCGCACCAGCCGCGTGAACCGGGGCCCCCGCGACAGCCGCTTCCCGCCGATGACGTGCCGTAGGAACACCTCCCGGATCGCCGCCCGTGCCGACGCCGGCGCGAGGACCCCGATGCGGGGCAGCACGTTGTCGGCCACCGTCACCGGCACCCCCGCGCCGGCCAGCAGGGCGTGCAGGTCGTCGCGGACGTCGACGTTGCCCGCGAGGACCACCGGCACCCGCCAGCGTGCCCTCGCCAGCCGGGTCGCGTTGTGCGTCAACGTCTCGGCGTCACCGCCGTCGGTGCCGCCCACCAGCAGCACCACGTCCGGGCGGGCCGCCCGCAGCCCCGCCAGCTCCGCCGCGCCGAGCCGCCCCGCCGCCACGTGCACCACGTTCGCGCCCGCCGACAGACCCACCCGCCGGCCCGCCTGCGCGGTCACCAGGTGCTCGTAGCCCACCACGGCCAGCCGTAGCCCACCACCGGCCGACGAGCACACGTACCACGGCACGTCACCCACCGGCAGGCCGGCCGTGGCCGCGCCGACCGCGGCATCCAGGCCGTGCAGCACGTCCGTGCCCACCGTCGTGGGCGCCGCCGCCGCCGCGACCAGCGCGCCGCCGTCGAGGTCCACCACCGCCACCTTCGTGTACGTGGACCCGACGTCGGCGCAGACCGCGTGCCTCACGCCGCCGGCGGGACGACCACCGTGCCGGTCGCGGTGACCGCCACGATCGGTTCGTCGAGGACCTCCGCCGCCGACTCGCCCCGATCCGGACGGCCCCGGCACACCACCCGCGCCACGAAGTCGATCGTGCGGCTGCGGGTGCCCACCCGGGTCACCGTCGCCGTCACCTCCAACACGTCCCCGGCCCGCATGGCGCCGCGGAACTGCACGTCCGAGTACGACGCGAACAACCCCTCGTCGCCGTCGGTGCGGATGCACACCTCCGTCGCCACGTCCCCGAACAACCCCAACGCGTACGCCCCGTCGACCAGGTTGCCCGCGTAGTGCGCGTGCGAGTAGGGCACATACCGCCGGTGGGTGACGGTCAGACCGACCCGGGAATCACTCATGCCTTCGCCTTCTTCTCCGTGATCAACGCGTGCACCAGATAGCTCGCCACCTCGCCCGGCGTGGTGCCCCGGCCGAAGATCCGATCCACGCCCAACTCGCCGGCCATCGTCTCGTCGAACCGCGGCCCACCCACGATCAGCAGCGGCCGGCGTCCCGCCGGCATCGCCTCCCGGAACGCCGCCGACATCTCCCGCGTGTTGTGCAGGTGCGCGTCGCGCTGCGTCACCACCTGCGACACCAGCACCGCGTCGGCCTTCTCCACCCGGGCCGCCTCCACCAGCTCCGGCACGCTCACCTGCGCACCAAGGTTGGTGACCTTCAACTCCCGGTAGTACTCCAGGCCCTTCTCCCCCGCGATGCCCTTCACGTTGAGGATCGCGTCGATGCCCACGGTGTGCGCGTCCGTGCCGATACACGCCCCCACCACCGACAACTTGCGCCGCAGCCGCTGCTTCACCACCGCGTTGACCTCCTTGGCCGACAGCAGCGGGAAGTCACGCTCCACCACCTGCACCGCCGACAGGTCCACCAGGTGGTTCACCCGCCCGTACACCACGAAGAACGTGAAACCGTCACTCATCGGCTTGGCGTGCACCAGCATCGCCGGGTCGATGCCCATCTTGTTCGCCAACTGCACCGCCGCGCCCTCGGCCCGCTTGTCGTGCGGCACCGGCAACGTGAACGACACCTGCACCATGCCGTCGCCCGTGGTGTCCCCGTACGGCCGAACGATCTTCTTCTCGGCGGCCCCGCCGCCCGGCGCCGCCGCGCCGACCTCGACGGCGCTCACGCCGCATCCCCTTCCAGGATCTCCGTGGCCGGGTTGAAGTAGTCGGCCTCGTGCGCGGCCACGCCCGCCAGACCCTTGCCCCGGTCCGCCGGCCGCTTCATGATCCCGAACGTGCCCTCGGCGATCGCCGTCAACAGCGACTGATCCCCGATGCGCTCCAGCAGATCCACCGCCTCACCGAGCACCCGGTTGGCCCGCTGCTGGATGAACCCGCCCGGCGCCGGCACGAAATCCTCGTGCAACCCACCGGCCGCACCCAGCACGTACCGCACGTTCTGCAGCGCGATGTCCCGGTCCGACAACCACGGCGTCACCACCGCCTCGGTCATCATCCCCACCAGCAGGATCCCCTGACCCGTCATCGTGCCCACCAGGTTGAAGAACCCGTCCAGCAGGTTCCCCCGGAACACGTCCCCCGTCATGTGCTTCGTCGGCGGCATCCACTTCAGCGGCGCGTCCGGGAACAACTCCCGCGCCAGCAACGCGTGCGCCAACTCCAACCGGAACGACTCCGGCACATCCGGGTTGATCTCGAACGCGTGCCCCAGGCCCAGCTGCCAGTCCCGCAGCCCCGCCTCGTGCGCGAAGAACTCGTTCAGCAGCTGCGACACCGTCACCGTGTGCGCCTCGTCCACCGCGTCCGCGGTGGTCAGGTAGTTGTCCTCACCGGTGTTGATGATGATGCCCGCCCGCGCGTGCACCTGCCGCGAGAACCGCTGGTCCACGAACGTGCGGATCGGGTTGATGTCGCGGAACAGGATCCCGTACATCGAGTCGTTCAACATCATGTCGAGCCGTTCCAGGCCCGCCAGAGTCGCCATCTCCGGCATGCACAGCCCCGACGCGTAGTTCGTCAGCCGCACGTACCGGCCCAGCTCCTTCGACGACTCGTCCAACGCCGCCCGCATCAGCCGGAAGTTCTCCTGCGTCGCGTACGTGCCGGCGAACCCCTCCCGGGTCGCGCCCTCCGGCACGTAGTCCAGCAGCGACTGCCCCGTCGACCGGATCACCGCGATGATGTCCGCACCCGCCCGCGCCGCCGCCTGCGCCTGCGGAATGTCCTCGTAGATGTCCCCCGTCGCCACGATCAGGTAGATCCACGGCCGCTGCTTCGGATCCCCGTACCGCTTGACCAGACGCTCCCGCTCGACGCGGCGCCGGTCGACCAGCCGGATTCCGGCCCCCACGGCCTTCCGCGCCGCCCTCCGCGCCGCCGTGGCCGCCTTGCCCGACGGCACCTCGAACCGCACCGACCCCGCCGCCGCCTTCTGCGCCAGCAACGTCACGTCACCGATCTGCTCCCGCGCCATGGCGTCGAACACCGGCACCGCCACCCCGTGCCCCAACCCCACGTCCGCGACCACCGCGTCGACGAGCCGGTTCACCCACGGAATGCCGTCCGGGTCGGCGCCGGTCACCCCCGCCAACCGCAGCACCGCCCGCTCCACCGACACCGTCGTGTGGCTGCGCGCCAGATCCACCACCGGCTGCCCGGCACGGCGCGCCAACTCCCGCGCCCGCGCCACCAACCGCGGATCCAGGTCAAGCTTGCCCGTCACACCGTCACCTCACTCCGGCCGGCGACGCGACCCGCGCCCTCACCGAACCACCCGCCATGCTCGCTCACGCCGACCCTTCCTCGTAGATCACGTCACCACGCAGCACCGTGCGCCGACACACCGGCAACGGCGTCGGATCCTGCGGACCCCGCGCCTCCAGGTCCTCGGCCAACAACACCGGCAGACCCCGCTCCACCCCCGCCGGCGTCGACCACACCGCGAACGTCGCCGGCGCCCCCAACGCCAGCACACCCTCGTTGTCCAGGTGCACCGCCCGCCACCCGCCACGCGTGTGCGCCGCGAACGCCGCCCGCACACTCATCCGCTGCGTCGGATTGTGGTGCCACACCGCCGCCCGCACCGAACCCCACGGATCCAACGGCGTCACCGGCGAATCCGACCCGAACGCCAGCGCCACCCCGACCCCGTGCATCGCCCCCATCGGGTTCGACTCCAACGACCGGTCCAGGCCCAACCGCGACTCGTACATCCGGCCCGCACCGCCCCACAACCGGTCGAACGCCGGCTGCATGCTCGCCACGATCCCGTACTCCACGAACCCGGCGATCAGCCGCTTGTTCATGATCTCCGCGTGCTCCACCCGGTGCCGCGCCGCCCGCACCCGATCCGTGCCCAGCTTCTCCGCCGCGCCCGCGAAACCCTCCAGCACCGTCGAGATCGCCGCGTCACCGATCGCGTGGAACCCGCCCTGCATGCCGTGCGCCGCACAGTCCAACAGATGGTCCCGCACCTGCTCCGCCGAGACGTAACCGTGCCCGCAGCCCCCGTCACCGTCCAGGTAGTCCCGCGACACATGCGCCGTACGCGACCCCAACGCCCCGTCGGCGAACAGGTCACCCCCCGCCCCGACCGCGCCCAACTCCCGGGCCCGCGCCGCACCCAGCAGCTCACCCCAGTACCCGTACACCTCCGCCACACCATCGCCCGACAACGCCAACAGGCCCGTGAAGTCCTCCTCGTCGGAGATCTCCGGACCACCACACTCGTGCACCGCCGCGATGCCCAACGACGCCGCGTGCGCCAACGCCGCCCGCTGCGCCGCCACCCGCTGCGCCCGCGTCACCGACCCGAACGCCGCCGCCCGCACCACGTGATGCGCGTCACGCCGCAACCAACCCGACGGGTCGAACCCCGCCGCCGCCGACGCCTCCGGACACGCCGCCAGCAGCGCCGCCGACACCAACGCCGAATGGATCGACGCCTGCGACAAATACACCCGCCGGCCCCCGGCCGCACGATCCAACGTCGCCGCATCCGGCAGTTCCGGCACCGGCCAACTCGACTCGTCCCACCCGTGCCCCAGCACCACCGCGTCCGACGGCAACCCCGCCACGAACGCCGCCACCGCGTCCAGCAACTCCCCCGCCGACCGCACCGCCGACAGGTCCAGCCCCGACAACGCCAACCCCGTGTCGGTCGCGTGCACGTGCGAATCCACGAACGCCGGCGTCACCAACGCCCCGTCCAGGTCCACCACCCGGTCGGCCGCCGGCGCGTCCGCGTCCGCCCCCAACCACGAGATCCTGCCGTCGGTCACCAACAGGGCCGTCGCGCGCGGATCGGCCGGACAGTGCAGCACGCCGCCGCGGTACAGAGTCGAGGGGTTCGTCATGACAATCAGTCTGCCGCCAGCCGCGACTCGAACAGCGCCCGGACCCCCGGCTCCGACCGCAACAACCCCAACGCCAGCTCCGCGTGCCCCGGCACGTAGCCGTTGCCCACCAGCATCGTCACGTCCGCCGCCAGACCCTCCGCGCCCAACGCCGCCGCCGCGAAACTCGTCGCCATCGAGAAGAAGATCACCGTGCCGCCGTCCGCGGTCGCCAGCACCGCCCCGTGCTCACAACCCGGCACGTCCACGCAGACCACCGTCACGTCCGCCGGCGCACCCAGCGCCGTGGTCACCGCCGACGACAACGCCACCGGATCCCGCGCGTCCGCCAACGCCACCGCGTCCGCCAGACCCGCCCCCGTCAGCGCGTCCCGCTCCGCCGCCACCGGCACCACCCCGACCGTACGGCCGGCGCCCGCCCGCCGCGCCGCCGCGAGGGACAACGACCCGCTCTTGCCCGCGCCACCGATCACCGCCACCCGCACCGGCGACGGATCCCCCGCCCGCTCCCGGTCCGCCACGTGCCGCGCCACCACCCGCGAGGTCAACGCCGGCGCCCCGCACACGTCGAGCACCGCCAGGGACAACTGCGGGTCCAGGTCCGCCGGCAGCACCGCCGCGATCGACCGGGCGAACAGGATCGCGTACCCGTCGCACGGCACCTGCTCGCTGCGCCCGTCCCACCGCGCCAGCCCGTCGAGGATCGTCAGCGGCGTCAGCGTCAGCGACACCAGCGTCGCCACCCGCTCCCCCGCCTTCAACCCCAGCGGGGAACGCCGCCCCGCCTCCTCCACCGTGCCGATCAGCATCCCGCCGGAACCCGTCACCGGGTTCTGCATCTTCCCCCGGGTCGACACGATCTCCAGCACCTCGGCGCGGACCGCGTCGCCGTCACCGCCGTGCTTCTCCCACAGCTGCCGGAAGCTCGCCGCGTCGAGGTTCAACCGCTCCACCCGGATGCGGACCTCGTTCGCCGCGATCTCCGGGCTCGCGTCGAGCCGCCACGCCGCCTGCGGCAGCACCCCCGCCGGTTCGACAACGCGGTGCAGACCCACCGGTGACGTCACGCCGACCACCCCCTGTCAAGCCGCCCGAAGCCCCGGCCAGGGCTCGCGTAGCGGGAAAACTTCCGGCAGACTAATTTCTTCACCGGATATTTTCCAGTAGCCTTCGAAATCGCTGATCAACCGCACCACCCGAGGAGGGGCCGTGACCCAGACACAACCGGTGGAGACCATCCCAGCGTCCCGCCCCGCGCCGGTCGCGGTCCCCACCGCCGGACAGCCCTACGAATACCGCCGCGCGCCCCTCGTCGAACCCGACTGGACCCGCTTCCCCGGCTGGCGCCACGTCACCCGCGACCAGTGGGAGAACGCACAGTGGCAGCGCGTCAACTGCGTCAAGAACATCAAGCAGCTACGCACCGTGCTCGGCGACCTCGTCGACGAGACCTTCTACGCCGACCTCGAGGCCGACCAGACGGCCCTGGCCACCATGTCCATGCTGGTGCCACCACAGATGCTCAACACCATGGTCCCGTTCGCCCCGATGACCACCGAGGCGCTCCTCGCCGACCCCATCCGGCGCTACATGATCCCCGTCGCCTCCGACCGGCGCACCGACTGGCCCTCCCACCCGTACGCCAGCCGCGACTCCCTGCACGAACACGACATGTGGGTCGCCGAGGGCCTCACCCACCGCTACCCCACCAAGGTCCTCGCCGAGCTGCTCTCCACCTGCCCGCAGTACTGCGGCCACTGCACCCGCATGGACCTCGTCGGCAACTCCACCCCGACCGTCGACAAGCTCAAACTCACCCTCAAGCCCGTCGACCGCTACGACGCGCACATCAGCTACCTCAAGGCCCACCCGGGCGTCCGCGACGTCGTCGTCTCCGGCGGCGACGTGGCCAACGTCCCCTGGAAGAACCTCGAGTCCTACCTGATGCGGCTGCTCGAGATCGAGACCATCCGCGACATCCGGCTCGCCACCAAGGCGCTCATGGGCCTGCCCCAGCACTGGCTCCAGCCCGACGTCGTCGAGGGCCTCGAACGCGTCGCCCGCACCGCCGCCCGCCGCGGCGTCAACCTGGCCATCCACACCCACGTCAACCACGCCCAGTCGCTCACCCCGCTGGTCGCCAGGGCCGCCCAGACCGCCCTCGACGTCGGCGTCCGCGACGTCCGCAACCAGGGCGTGCTCATGCGCGGCGTCAACGCCACCGCCCCCGACCTGCTCGACCTCTGCTTCGCCCTCCAGGGCGAGGCGGGCATCCTGCCGTACTACTTCTACATGTGCGACATGATCCCCAACGCCGAGCACTGGCGGGTCCCGGTCTGGCACGCCCAGCAGCTCCAGCACGACATCATGGGCTACCTCCCCGGCTACGCCACCCCGCGCATCGTCTGCGACGTCCCCTTCGTCGGCAAGCGCTGGGTGCACATGCTCACCGAGTACGACCGCGAGCGCGGCATCTCCTACTGGACCAAGAACTACCGCACCTCGATCGAGTCCGCCGACACCGAGGCGCTCAACAAGCGCTACGCCTACTACGACCCGATCGACACCCTGCCCGAGACCGGGCAGAAGTGGTGGGCCGACCACCGCGTCGACGATTGACCCACCCGCACCCCCGCCACCCCCGGCGCCGACCACCGGCTCCGGGGGTGACGCGTCTCCGACCCACGACGACACCTCCGCACGGGGTACACCCGGTTTGCTGTACGCGGCGGCCACCTCGACTAGTACACCATCGGATGTACTATCTGCCGTGTGGAGACGTTGACGCACGGACAGGTGCTGGCCCGCTTCGGTCATGCCCTGTCGGACCCGACCCGGGCGCGGCTGCTGCTCGCGCTGCGCGACGGGCCGGGATATCCGGCGGAGCTGGCCGAGCTGCTGGGCACGACCCGGCAGAACCTGTCGAACCACCTGTCGTGCCTGCGCGGCTGCGGCCTGGTGGTCGCGGTGCCGCAGGGCCGCCGCACCCGGTACGAGCTGGCCGACGCCCGGCTGGCGCACGCCCTCACGGACCTGCTCGGCCTCGTGCTGACGGTCGACCCGGCCGCCTGCCCGAATTCCGACGAGCAGGGCTGCTGCTGATGAGCCTGCCCCTGATCAACCTGACACCGGCGGGGCCATCGCCGGCGCGCCGCGCGGTGCTCGCCCGCCGAGTGCGGTTGCTGGTCGCCGCGACGATCACCTACAACGCCATCGAGGCGGTCGTGGCGATCACCGCCGGCACGATCGCGTCGTCGACCGCGCTGATCGGCTTCGGCCTCGACTCGGTGATCGAGGTGTCGTCGGCGGCGGCGGTGGCGTGGCAGTTCGCCGGCCGCGACCCGGAGTCTCGGGAAAAGGTGGCGCTGCGGATCATCGCGTTCTCGTTCTTCGCTCTCGCCGCCTACGTGACGGTGGAGTCGGTGCGTGCCCTGGTCGGCGGCGCCGAGGCCGACCACTCCAGCACAGGTCTGGTGCTGGCGGCACTGTCGCTGGCGATCATGCCCGGCCTGTCGTACGCGCAGCGCCGCGCCGGCCGGAAACTGGGTTCGCGTTCGGCCGTCGCGGACTCCAAGCAAACCCTGTTGTGCACCTACCTGTCCGCCGTCCTGCTCGTGGGCCTGGGGCTGAACAGCCTGTTCGGCTGGTCCTGGGCCGACCCGGTCGCCGCGCTGGTCATCGCCGCCGTGGCGGTCAAGGAAGGCCGCGAAGCGTGGCGCGGTGACACCTGCTGCGCACCCGGGCTCACCCCGGCCGGACCAGCGGCCGACAGCCGCACGGACCACTGCTGCGCCGACGAGGGTTCGCGGTGACGCCGGCCTGACACTCGCCTCGTATCTGCTGGGCCTGGTGCTGGCGTTCGGGTGGCGCACCTGGCGCAGTGACGGCACCTAGATCAAATTCCAGTCTTTGACCTCGTTCTGGGCCGGAAGCTGCGGCCGGGCCCCATTCGCCCCGGATCAGGTGACGGCTCCCGGGGTGGACCGGGGGCCGTCACCGCACACGGGTCACCGAGTGAAGACGTCCTTCACGTCGCGGCCGGCTTCCTTCGCCTGCCGGGCACGCGCGTCGCTCTGCTGCGTGGCGCCCTCGCCCCGCATCCGCTCGTTGTCGGTGACGTCGCCGATTCGCTCCTTGGCCGCGCCGGTAAGTTGCTCGACCTTGTTCTTCGCCTTGTCGGTGAAGCTCATGTCGCCTCCCCTGCTCCTGCGCCGGGCCGGGCCTTCCGTGCCCTGGTCCGACTGCGTGCCCGGACCCCGGCAGGCGGAAACCTGGGCTGTGCCGTGCGGTGGGTTACACATCCCGTAAGGCATCCTAGGACACTAGGTGAACGAGGGTGACGGGCTTCTGGTTGACTGGGCGAATGGGAGAGATCCTGCTGATCCGGCACGGCGAGACCACCTGGAGCGCCAGCCGCCGGCACACCTCGTACACCGACCTGCCGCTCACCCCCGACGGCGAGCGGCAGGCCCGCGCCCTCGGCGAGTTCCTCGCCGGCCGGCGCGTCGCCGCCGTCCTCACCAGCCCCCGGGCCCGGGCGCTGCGCACCGCGCAGCTCGCCGGCCTCCCCGTCACCGGCACCGACGACGACCTCGCCGAGTGGCACTACGGCGACTACGAGGGCCGCACCACCGCCGACATCCACGACGACCACCCGAGCTGGAACCTCTGGACGGACGGCTGCCCCGGCGGGGAGTCCCCCAGCGAGGTCGGCGAGCGCGTCGACCGGGTGCTCGCCCGGATCCACCCGCTGCTCGACCGGGGCACCGTGGCCCTCGTCGGGCACGGCCACAGCCTGCGGGTGCTCGGCGCCCGCTGGGTCGGGCTGCCGCCGTCGGCCGGCGGGCTGCTGCGGCTGGACACCGCCACCGTCAGCGTGCTCGGCCACGAGCACAGCCGGCGGGTCATCCAGCGGTGGAACCAGCCGGCTCCCCCGCCGAACGGGAACGCGCCCGAGCCTGGAGCTCGGCACTGATCTTCGGCGGCCGGTTCTCGTACGGGGTCGACAGCACCACCGTCGTGCGGGTGGTCACGTTCGCCGCCGTCCGGATCTCCTGGAGTACCCGCTCCAGGTCGGTCGGGCTGGCCACCCGCACCAGCAGCAGGTAGAAGTCCTCCCCCGCCACGGAGTAGCACGAGTCGATCTCCGGCAGGTGGGCCAGCCGCTCCGGGGCGTCGTCCGGCTGGGACGGGTCGAACGGCCGGATCGCCACGAACGCGGTCAGCGGCAGGTCCAGGGCCTCGAAGGAGACCCGGGCGGCGTACCCCTTGATCACGCCGCGCTGCTCCAGCCGGCGCACCCGCTGGTGCACCGCGGACACCGACAGGCCCACCTTCTCCGCCAGATCCGTGTACGACAGCCGACCGTCAGCGGTCAGTGCGGCGACGATGGCGCGGTCGATCTCCTCCACGGCGTGCAACCTACCGGGAAATCCGCCCGGCTGCGACGACGCACCCCCGCCGGCACGACGCGGCGTACGCGGCGTGCCGGCCCGTCGGGGCACCGTCAGCCCTTCGCGAGCGCCCGGGAGATGACCAGCCGCTGGATCTGGTTGGTGCCCTCGACGATCTGCAGCACCTTGGCCTCGCGCATGTAGCGCTCCACCGGGTGGTCGGTCACGTAGCCGGCACCGCCGAGCACCTGCACCGCGTCGGTGGTGACCCGCATCGCCACGTCGGTGGCGAACAGCTTCGCCTTCGCCGCCTCGATCGAGTACGGCCGGCCTGCGTCGCGCAGCCGGGCGGCGGAGAGCATCAGCGCCCGGGCGGCGGAGATCTGGGTGGCCAGGTCGGCGAGGGTGAAGCCCAGCCCCTGGAAGTCGATGATCGCCCGGCCGAACTGCTGCCGTTCCTTCGCGTAGCCCACCGCGTAGTCCAGCGCCGCCTGGGCCAGCCCCACCGCGCAGGCGGCGATGCCGAGGCGCCCCGAGTCCAGGGCGGACATGGCGATGGTGAAGCCCATCCCCTCCCCGCCGATGAGCCGCTCGGCCGGCACCCGGGCGTCGTCGAAGGCGACCTGCGCCACCGGCGAGGCGTGCAGGCCCATCGTCCGTTCGGCCGCCTGCGGGGCGATGCCCGGCGTGCCCCGGTCGGCCAGCAGGCAGGAGATGCCCTTCGGGCCGGGCCCGCCGGTGCGGCAGAAGATGTTGTAGAAGTCGGCGACCCGGGCGTGGGTGATCCACGCCTTGGTGCCGGTGACCACGTAGGAGTCGCCGTCGCGCACGGCCTTCGTGGTCAGGCTGGCCGCGTCCGACCCGCCCTGCGGCTCCGAGAGGCAGTACGCCCCGAGCAGTTCCCCGCCGACCATGTCCGGCAGAAGCTTGCGCTGCTCGTCGGTGCCGAACTGGGCCAGCGGGTAGCAGGACAGGGTGTGCACGCTGACCGCCTCGGCGACCGCGAGCCAGCGGCTGGCCAGGATCTCCAGCACCTGCAGATAGACCTCGTACGGCTGGGCGGCGCCGCCGTGCTCCTCGGCGTACGGCAGGCCGAGCAGGCCCGCCCGACCGAGGGTGCGCAGCACCTCGCGGGGGAACTCGGCGCGCTCCTCGAACCCGGCCGCCTTCGGGGCGAGCTCCCGGTCGGCGAGTTCGGTGGCGAGGTCGAGCAGGTCGTGGGCCTCGTCGGTGGGGAGGATCCGGTGGACAGTCATAGCGCGATGAGCTCCGTGGGGGTGGTGTTGAGCCGTTGCACGCCGTCCGTGGTGCAGACGACGATGTCCTCGATGCGGGCGCCGTGCCGGCCCGCCAGGTAGATGCCCGGTTCGACGGAGAACGCCATCCCCGCCTCCAGCGGGCGGGCGTTGCCGGCCACCACGTACGGCTCCTCGTGGCCGTCCAGGCCGATGCCGTGGCCGGTGCGGTGCAGGAACGCCGCGCCGTGGCCGGCGGCGGCGATCGGCTCCCGCGCGGCGGCGTCGACGGCCTCGGCGGTCACCCCGGGGCGGACCGCGGCCACCGCCGCCGCCTGGGCGGCGCGCAGCACCTCGTAGTAGTCGGCGAACTCGGCCGGCGGCGGACCCCCGGCGACGTAGGTGCGGGTGCAGTCGGAGCGGTAGCCCGAGGGCATCGTGCCGCCGATGTCCACCACCACCGGCTCGCCGGCGCCGATCGGCCGGTCGGAGGTGCCGTGGTGCGGGCTGGCGCCGTTCGGGCCGGCGGCGACGATCACGAAGTCGACGGTGACGTGGCCGGCGGCCCGGATCGCCGCGGCGATGTCGGCGGCGACCTCCGTCTCGGTGCGCCCCGGCCGCAGCCACTCCCCCATCCGGTCATGCACCACGTCGATCGCCGCGCCCGCCTCGGCCAGCGCCGCCACCTCCGCCGGGGACTTGCGGATGCGCAGCTCGCGCAGCACCTCGGAGGCCAGCCGCTGGGTGGCGCCGGGCAGCGTGGCGCGCAGGGCGAGGACCTGCTCGGCCCACATCCGGTCGGCCAGCCCGACCGCCGCCACCGGCCCGCCGAGGGCGGCGGTGACGAGGGGGTACGGGTCCGTGCCGTCGGCGTGGTCGACGATCCGCACGCCGGTGGCCGGGGCCGGGGACGCCTCGGCGGCGGGCCGCTCCAGGGTGGGCACGATCAGCGTCGGATCGCCCTCGGCGGGCAGCACCAGGCAGGTCAGGCGCTCGCCGGCGTGCGCGTCGTAGCCGGTCAGGTAGCGCAGGTCTGAGCCGGGGGTGAGCAGCAGCGCGTCCAGCCCGGCGGCGGCGGTGGCGCGCTGCGCGGCGGCCAGCCGCTGCGGCGGATACAGCTCCTCGGATCCCACACCGGCCAGCTTAACGGTCGTTCGGGCGCCGACCCAGCCCACCCGGCGCTCCGGCGGGCGCTCCCCGACGAGGCGCAGGCGGCGGCCCGCCGCGCCAACGGGCGCTTCCCGGCCGGACGTTCAGGAGGCTGCCCGGCGCCGGACGAGGGCGAGCATCTCGTCGACGGAGCCGGCGGGGTCGGTCACCGGGAACTGCACCGCGCGGACGACGGCGTCGGAGCCGACCAGCAGGGTCAGGCGCTTGAACCGCTCGACGCCCCCGGCCCGGAAGGTGGGCAGCGACAGCCCCGCCGCGAGCCGGCCGTCCTGGTCGGACAGCAGCGGGAAGGGCAGCTCGGCGTGCGCCACGAAGTCGGCGAGCTGGTCGGGCCGCTGGGTGCTCACTCCGAGGACCCGCGCGCCGGCGGCCCGGAAGTCCGCGTGCCGGGCGGCGTAGCTGGTGGACTCCAACGTGCAGCCGGCCGCGCCGGGGATCTCCCCCCAGCCCGGCGGAAGGGCCCGCGCCCCCGGCGCGAACGCCCCCGGGAAGAAGTAGAGCACGCTCCAGCCCCGCGCGTCGGCCGGCGCGACCGGCCGTCCGTCGTGCCCGGGCAGGACGACGTCGGGCAGCCGCCGCCCGACCAGGTCGTGCACGCGGCGCGCCTCGGCGGAGGCGGCGTCGGCGGTCGCGGTGAGGTCGCCGTCGCCCATCACGTACCGGGTGCCCCAGTCCTGCAGGGCGATGAGCACCGGCAACAGGCCCTCGCCCTTGGCGGTGAGCAGGTAGTCGAAGCGGGGCGGATGCGCCGAGTAGGGCTGTCGCTCCAGCACGCCGTGCGCGACCAGCCCGGCCAGGCGCTCGGTCAGCGCCCGCCGGCTGACGCCCAGCTCACGGTGGAGCGCGTCGAAGCGGGTGGTCCCGCCGGCGACCTCGCGCACGATGAGGAACGTCCACCAGTCGCCGAGGACGCCCAACGCCTGCGCGATGCCGCAGTCCGCGTCCGCCAGGTCGGCCCGCCGCACATCCCACCCCCGCCCGCTCCGTCGCCCTCGACTATAGTCCGTTTCAGATTGGAACTCGCTGGCTCGCGGACGGGGGCGGACGACATGGGCGTCGGGCATGCAGCCGGGGTGTTCTGGCGGTGGTGGGCCGCCGGCACGACCAGCGCGGTCGGGTCGGCGGTCGGCGCCGTGGCGCTGCCGCTGACCGCGCTGACGGTGCTCGACGCCACCGCGTTCGAGATGGGCCTCATCGCGGCGGCCAGCTACGTCGCCTGGCTCGTGATCGGGCTGCCGGCCGGCGTCGTCACGCAGCGGCTGCCGCTGCGCGGAACGCAGGTGGGCGCCGACCTGGCCCGCGCGCTGGCCGTCGCGTCGGTGCCGGTCGCGTGGTGGTCCGACCGGTTGACCGTCACCCACCTGGTGGTCACCGCGCTGGTGGTCAGCTTCGCCACGGTGCTCTTCGACGTGGCCAACTCGACCTTCCTGCCGAGCATCGTCGACCGGGACCAGCTGCAGTCCCGCAACAGCCTGACCTCCGCCACGCACGCCACCACCCAGCTCGGCGGGCCGCCGCTCGGCGGCCTCGCAGTGCAGGCGCTCGGCGCGGTGCCGACCCTGCTCGTCGACGCCGCCGGCTACCTCGTCTCGGCGGCCCTGCTCCGTTCCCTGCCCGCCCGCCGCGTCGACACGCCGGACCGCTGGCCGCCGGTCGGGGAGATGATCCGCGAGGGCTGGCGCTTCGTGGCGTACCACCCGGTGATGGGCCCCGGCATGTGGGCCGCGACGGCGGTGAACTTCGTCTGCGGGGCGCAGCTCGCGCTCTACCCGCTGCACCTGGTGCGCGAGCTGCACGCCCCGGCAGGCCTGGTCGGCCTGCTGCTCGCCGTCGAGGGCATCGGCTCGCTCGTGGGGGCCGCGCTGACGTCCCGGATCACCGCCCGGATCGGCACCGCCCGGGCCCTGGTCGTCGCCGGCTTCGTGTCGGCCGGCGGCGCGTTCGTCGTCCCCTGGGGCACCGGCTGGCCGGCGTACGTCGCCTTCGCGGTCGGCAACGTCGTCTTCGCGGCCGGCGTCGTGGTGCTCAGCGTGACCACCCGGACCTACCGGCAGATCGCCAGCCCGCCCGAGCTGCTCTCCCGCGTGATGGCGACGGTCCGGTTCGTCTCCTGGGGAGCCATCCCCGTCGGCGGCCTGCTCGCGGGCGCCCTCGCCGGCGTCGCCGGGACCCGCGCCACCCTGCTGGTCTTCGCGTTCACGGCGGTCTGCGCGCCCCTGGCGCTACTGCTGTCCCCCGTCCGCCGCCTGCGCGACCTCACCGACCACGACCGGGCGGCCGGCGACCGCCGGGCGAGCCCCGTGCCGGCGGCCCGCTGACGGCCCGGCCCCGCGCTCAGCCCGGCCCGTCCGGCACGACGGCGGGCAGCGCGCCGGCCAGCCGGCGGGCCTGGTCGGCGTGGGTCAGCAGGTCCACGCTGTCGACGAACTGGTCGACCGCGCCGACCGGCGGCCGCCCGCGCAGGGCCGGGTCGGTGACGGCGGCGTGCAGCGCGGCGGCGACCCGGCCGGCGTCCAGGACCAGGAAGGGCCGGCGGTGGAAGGGGCGCGGCCGGGCACCCACCGGCGACGCCAGCCCGGTGTCGTCGGTCCAGGCGGCGACGGTCTCCAGCGCCCGGACCAGCCCGTCCTCCCGGCGCGGCCAGTCCCCCGGGCCCAGCGCGTCGGCCAGGGCCGCGACCACGGGCCCCGCGCCGGGCAGCCGGCCGAACACCGTGCCCAGCCACTTGTCGTACGGCGGCCAGCGGCGGCGCAGCAGCAGGCCGAGCCGCATCACGTCCCGGGCCAGCCCGGCGGTGACCACCCGGCTGCCGACGTCGTCGCCGACCTCGGCGCAGCGGCCGGGCAGGTGTTCCGCCTGGGCGACACGGGTCCACCCGGCGGCGAGCACGTACCGCCACACGTCGTCCGGGTACCACCGCAGTGCCGCCCGCGCCCCGGTGAGCCCCCCCGTCGAGGCCGTCGTGGAAGACCTCGCCGCCGGTCACCTCGGCCAGCCGCTGGGTCGGGGTGGCCAGCCAGTCGGCCGTGGTGACCCCGGCGGCCGGGTCGAAGCCGAGCCGGTCGCGCCACCAGCCGACCAGCTCGTCTATCTTCACCCCGTGCCGGACGCCCGCCGGGTCGACCACGCCGAGGCGGCCGTGGCCGGCGAACCGGGTCGGCCAGCCGAGGAAGTCGGCCGGCAGGTCGGCGTCCAACGCGGCGTGCAGCCGCGGAATCCGCCACGCGTCGGCCGCCGCCACGAACAGCTGCGCCCGCGGCCCCCAGTCGTGGTCCGTGGAGCGCGCGGTGTCCAGCCCGAGCAGCTCCGAGCCGCCGTCGAGCAGGCCGGCCGCGTAGCGCAGGCCGGGAAAGCGCCGGCGCAGGATCGGCGCGAGCACCTCGTCGTGGAACCGTCGGCCGAGCGTCAGGCCGGGAAGGAACGTCACACCGGCCAGTCTGCGCCCCTCGCCGGGGCGCTCGCAGCACGGTTCCGGCGCGGCCGGCCGGTCGCGCCGATAGCCTGGAGCCGCGAGCGCCTCGCCGTCGGAGAGGAGCGACAGCTGTGGCACCGAACGACCCGGACCGCGCCGCGGCGCGCCGCCGCCGCCTGCTCTG
Organism: Micromonospora sp. NPDC047620; assembly: GCF_043205005.1. Classification (NCBI taxonomy): domain Bacteria; kingdom Bacillati; phylum Actinomycetota; class Actinomycetes; order Micromonosporales; family Micromonosporaceae; genus Micromonospora; species Micromonospora sp. NPDC047620. The sequence goes on from NZ_JBIDDG010000043.1 coordinate 31,633, forward strand.
GTCCGGGATCCTCGCGGTCGCCGGCCTGGTGCTGCTGATCGTCGGCCTGACGATCGCCAACGGTACGGCGGCCTGGATCGAGGTGGCGCTCGCGGTCGCGCTGCTGGTCGCGAGCTACGCGGTGCAGTATCTGGCCCGCCGCGAGACGCTCTACTCCAGCGACGAGCGCCCCTGACCGCCGGGCTGTCCCGCCGTGCCGTACCCCCCGAACGTCGGTGCGGTGTGCCAGGCTGTCGGGCGTGGCACAGCGATCCCCGATCATGCTCATCGACGCGCCCAGCCTCTACTTCCGGGCCTTCTTCGGCATCCCCGAGTCCGCGGCCCGCGCCGCCGACGGGAGCCCGGTCAACGCGGTGCGCGGCTTCCTCGACATGCTGGCGGCCCTGATCCGCACCCGCCGGCCCGACCGGATGGTCTGCGCCATGGACCACGACTGGCGACCCGATTGGCGCGTCGCGCTGCTGCCGTCGTACAAGGCGCACCGGCTGGCCCCCGAGGGCGGCGAGGTGGTGCCCGACACGCTCAGCCCGCAGGTGCCGCTGATCCTGGAGGTGCTCGACGCCGTCGGCATCACCCACGTCGGCGCGGCCGGCTACGAGGCCGACGACGTGCTCGGCACGCTGTCGGTGACCCAGCCGGCGCCGGTCGAGGTGGTCTCCGGCGACCGGGACCTGTTCCAGCTCGTCGACGACGCCCGCCCGGTGCGGCTGCTCTACGTCGGGCGGGGCGTGGCCAAGCTGGAGGACTGCGACGACGCCGCCGTGCGGTCCCGCTACGGGGTGTCGGCCGCCCGGTACGCCGACTTCGCCGCCCTGCGCGGGGACCCGAGCGACGGGCTGCCCGGGGTGCCGGGCGTGGGCGAGAAGACGGCCGCCCGGCTCGTGGAGCGCTACGGCGACATCGCGGGCATTCTGGCCGCCCTGGACGAGCCGGGTTCCGGCTTCGCCCCCGGGCTGCGCACCAAGCTCGCCGCCGCGCGGGACTACCTGGCCGTGGCGCCGAAGGTGGTCCGGGTCGCCCTCGACGTGCCGCTGCCCGAGCTGGCCACCGCGCTGCCCAGCGCCCCGGCCGACCCGGACCGGCTGCTGGAGCTGGCCGGCGAGTGGAACCTGGCCGGCTCGGCGCGCCGTCTGGTCGACGCACTCGCCCAGCGCGCCTGACCCACGTCCGCGCGGCCCGCGCATCCGGTGTGGGATTCGAGGCCAACCTCGAATCCCACACCGTCGAGCGCGCTCGAGATCAAGGCGTCGGCACTGGGGTCAGAACTTCGCGAGCAGGCCCGCATCCACGGGGACCGCGATCCCGGTGACGAAACGGGACTCCTCCGACGCCAACCAGAGCACCGCGTTGCTCACGTCCTCGGGCTCCACCCACGCCACCGGCAGCAACGCCAGGCCGCCGAAGACCCGGGCCACGTCGTCGAGGGTCGGGTTCTCCACGCCGGGGATCCCTCAGCAGGCGTTCGTTCATCGCCATCTCGGTGTTGACCATCCCCGGGTTGACGGTGTTCACCCGGATGTTGTGCTTCCCCAGTTCGTTCGCGAGGGTGCCCATGAGCCCCTGGAGCCCGTGCTTCGACGCCGTGTAGTGGGCCTGGTTCGGGGCGCCGATGAGCCCGGCCGTGGAGCTGATGATGACGACCGAGCCGCCACGGCCGCGCTCGATCATCCCGGGCACGACGGCCTTGACCGCGTGCCAGGCGCCGACGAGGTTGACCGCCAGAATTTCCTGCCATTGCTTGTCGGTCAACTCCAGAGCGGGATTCTGGTTCGCGATGCCGGCATTCGAGACCAGGATGCCGATCCCGCCGAACTTCTCGGTCGCCTCGGCGACCACGGCATCCAGCGCACCCTGGTCACGCACATCGGCTGTCCGCGCGATGACTCGCCGGCCCTCAGCATCGACCAGTGCGGCGGTCTCGGCAAGGTCTTCCGGCATGCCCTGGCGGTGGTCGAGGTCCGGCTAGCGGACCTGCTGGAGTTATCTGATCAAGGTATCTGCAGGACGGGCCGCACCGGAGTCTCTCCGGTGAGGCCACCGTCGTAGACGGCCTCCGCCAGGTCTGGGTCGCGGTAGGCGGTGGCGAGGGTGAGCCAGGTGAGGAAGCTGCCGTAGCCGCCGCAGAGTGCCGCGCCGCCGTCTCCGCCGCACAGGACCGCTTGGTCGGTGGTGAACTCGGCCCGGTACGGGTCGTCCCCGATGATCAGGCCGAACAGGTTCGGTTCCTGGATGAGGGGCACATCGCCGTAGGGTTCGCCCTCGGGATACTCGTCGCCCCAGCGGAACAGGCTGGTGGCCCCGGCTGCGCAGGCGTACTCCCACTCGTCGGAAGTCGGCGGTCGTAGGCCGCGGCGATCGAGTCCGGCCATCAGCCAGGCGTGGTCGTACTCCTCGTCGCTGTCGTCAACATCGGCGTCGTCGTCGGCTGCCAGCAGCGCGTCGGCGTCCTCGGAGCGAACCGCGACGAGCCGGGCCGGTAGAAACACGTGGCGCGGCGGCGAGGTGGCCTCGGCTACGAAACGGTTGAGCGGCCCGGTCAGGTCGCACGCTGCGGCGGCCTTGGTGAAGTCGGCGAGCTGCCGGGCGCTGGGAACGAAACGGTCGGCGTCATGGCCGAGCTGCACGGTGCCGCCGGGCACCAGGGCGAAGCGGATGCCGTCGCGATCGAAGAATGCGACCCGCCCGGTCCGGCCAGCGAAAACATGCGGACCTACCCCAGCGAGACGGACCTCGGCGCTACGCGCAACAGCAGCGGCGGTGCGGCCGGCGGCCTCGTCGGACAGGTCCAACCAAGCGGACAACGTGAGATCGGCGTGCGACACGTGGGCATTATGCCGGCAGGCCATGCTCTGAACACGGGCGGCAAGGAGGGCCGACCAGACGGGACGTGACGGACCTCGGCGCCTCGGCGCGCGCCCCGTACACGTCGCGGTCGCGGATCAGCTGTGCGGCGGCGGTGTCGGCGACTTCGGTGATCTCGAAGGCGTCGGGCAGGCGCTCGTCGAGAGCGGCGCTGATCTGTCTGACGGCGGGTGCCGGCCCGGCGACGGCGATGGGCACGCCGTGGACCGACGAGCGTACCGAGGGCCAGGCAAGGGCGGTCATGAGCACGCTGACGGCCACCGTCAGCAGGGCGACGGCCCGGGCCACCGCCGACCAGGGCGACGGCGACGCACCGGTTGCGGGCTGGGCCTGACCGGCCATGTCGTCTCCTCCAGACAGGACGGTGTTCATCGCGGGGTGAGCGGGGTGGCGGACTCGACGCGGGTCAGCCTCTCCGGGTTGCGGACGTAGTAGCGAGCCCGGTCACTCGCCCCCGGCTCACGCCGACGTTCGGCAAGCAGTGGGCCGATCGGTCACCAAGCGCCGTGGTACGCGAGATTGACGACCAGCGCGGCGGTGACGGTGACGAAGAAGACGGCCCAGCCGGTGAGCTTGCGGGAGCCCACCCGCAGGTGGGCAAACAGCGCGAGGATGAAGTAGAGCTCGAGCCCGATGGCGGCGACCACACCGAGCAGCGGCACGGCGAACCCGGCCAGCAGGCCGACAGTTCCGGCCGCAAGCAGGCCACCCAGCATCGGTCCCCAGGACAGCGGGATCCGCTTCATCGTCATCATGGCCTTCGGGTAGTCGTGTCCGGCCAGGTAAGTGTACGCGCAGCCGCCGGTGAACAGGGCCGCCAGGACGGTGACCGTGGCATAGCCGATGAACATCGATGTCCTTTCGAGGGGAAGAGGGGCACGCAAAACGTGCCGTGTAGCGGCGTTCCGGCAGGTCAAGGCTCCGGACTCCGGTCCGTGACCCACGGCCCAAGGGAGCGAGACATGGCTCCTCCGTTCCAGGGGTCGGCCTCAAGACGCCGCGTGACCGGCAGCTGTGACAGCACGTGAGCCAGCTCATTCCTCGGCGGTGACTGGCAGGGCTCTCAGCGCGTGACGGCAGCGAGCCGCTGCGCGCTGTCCGCATGCGGCTGGTGGCGTCCGAAGCCGGGAGCGGTTCATCGCAGCGCGGGTGCTGCGCCTGGCCGCGGTCGGCGTCGGGTCACCACTGGGTGACGAGCGGCGTGTCCGGTTCGTGCTGCCGCCAGGCTTCGATGAGGCGGGCGAGGCGGGTGGGGGCGGCGATGCCGCGCACGGTTGCGATCTTGCCGTTGGTGATGTCGAACGCCACGGCCCCGAGGACCTGGTCGCCGAGCACGAAGAGGATGGCGGGGGCGCCGTTGACGAGCGCGTAGTGGATGGCGGGTGTGCCACCGGCAAGTCGCCGTTTCGCGGGTGTGGGTTTGAAGCCAGCCCGTACGACGGCGGCGACGCGCTGCGGAGTGTCGTACCGCAGCAGCGTCCCGGTCAGGCCGGCGCCGTCGGAGATCGCGGTCGCGTCGTCGGTGAGCAGCGCTACCAGCCGTTCGGTGCGGCCTGAGGAGGCAGCGGCGAGGAATTCCTCGACGATCCTGCGGGCGGTTACCGGGTCGGCTTCGCCGCCGCGGCGGCGCGCGGCGGCGATGCGGCGCCGGGCCCGGTGGAGGTGTTGCTGGCTTGCGGACTCGGTGATGTCGAGGATCTCGGCGATCTCGGCGTGACTGTAGGAGAACGCTTCGCGCAGGACGTAGACGGCCCGCTCGAGAGGTGACAGGCGCTCCATGAGAGTCAGCACGGCCAGGGAGACCGATTCGCGCTGCTCGAAAGTGTCGGCCGGGCCGAGCATCGGGTCGCCGGCGAGGAGCGGTTCGGGCAGCCAGGCGCCGATGGTGCGTTCGCGGCGGGCTTGTGCCGAGCGGAGCCGGTCGAGGCACAGGTTGGTGACGACCTTGGTCAGCCATGCTTCCGGCACCTTGATCCGCTGCCGGTCGGCGGCCTGCCAGTGCAGGAACGCATCCTGCACGGCGTCTTCGGCGTCGGCGGCGGAGCCCAGCAGCCGGTACGCCAGTGAGGCCAGCCGGCTCCGGCTGGCCTCGAACCGACTGGTGTCGAAGCGATCAGTGGCGGTGCTGTCCACGCGGACCACCCTAGGCGGCTACGCCGACCGCCTTCTTGGCCGACGCATCCGGCGCGGCGGCCAGGCGGTGCGTGCGCTTGGGCAGGCCGAAGGTCGGGTGCGAGGTGGCCCACAGCGAGATCTTGAGGATGGCCGACTTGATCCGCGCGGCCTTCCGGCCGCCCACGTACTTCGGCTTTGCCTGCGCTTCGTCGTCGACCAGTTGCAGGATCCCGTCCCGCCGTCCGAGGCTGATGTGGTTGCCCGGGTAGACCAGCTTGGTGTTCGCGATCTTGCGGCCGGTCAGGCGTCCCACGATCGCCTCAATGGACTGCTGGCCGGTGAAGCCGGCCGAAGCGCAGGACATCGGCAGCGGCCGGCCGTTGTCGCCGATGGCGTAGGCGCTGTCGCCGGCGGCGTAGACATTCGGGTGCGAGACCGACCGCATGGTGCGATCGACGACGATCCGACCGTTTTCGGTGACCTCCAGCCCGCTGGCGGCGGCGATGGGGTTGACCGCGAACCCGGCCGTCCACACGGTTGCGTCGGACGCCAGGGCGGTGCCGTCGGCGCACAGCACCCGCGTCGCTTCGACGGCTTCGACCTCGGTGTGCTCCAGGACGGTGATGCCCAGCCGGGCGCAGGCCTGGCGCAGGTGGCTGCGGGCTCCGACGGAGAGCCGGGCGCCCAGCTCGCCGCGGGCGACCAGCGCCACCGACAGGCCGGGCCGGGCTTCGGCGATCTCGGTCGCGGTCTCGATGCCGGTCAACCCGTCACCGACGACCAGCACACGCCCGCCTTCGCTCCGCCTGCCCAGGCTGTCCAGGCGCTCGCGCAGGCGCAGCGCCGAGGGCCGGGCGGCGATGTCGAAGGCGTGCTCGACCACGCCGGAGACGCCGTGGTCGTCGCCGTGGCTGCCAAGCGCGTAGAGAAGCGTGTCGTAGCCGAGCTCGCCGCCGCCGTCGGCGTCGGCCACGGCGACGACCTGGCGCTCGGGGTCGACGGCGGTGACACGGGCCAGGCGCAGCCGTACCCCGGTGCCCGCGAAGACGTCGGCGAGTTTCGGAGCCTTGATCTCGTGGCCGGCCGCGAGTTCGTGCAGCCGCAGCCGCTGGACGAAGTCCGGCTCGGCGTTGACCACGGTGATCTCGGTGTCCACCCGGGACAGCCGGCGGGCCAGGTTCCCGGCCACGTGGGCTCCGGCATAGCCGGCGCCGAGGACGACGATGCGGTGCTTCATGTGTTACTCCCGTCGGTTCGCGTGCTTCCGCGAGTTGAGCGGAACGGCGCCCCGATTGCTGACAGGAACCGCATGTGGCATGGGTCACAGAGCCCCACCGGGTGGCATCGTGGGCAGCGAAGGTGGCATTGACCAGCTTCGTCACCGCGGCGCGCAGGTTGTCGACGGTGACGAAGACGCGGCGCACATGCGGCAGCGCTGCCTCGGTCTCGCCGCGCTCCCCGGGCGCCACGATCGCCCGGATGCCCATGTGCGTCCCCAGCGCGAACAGCGCCAGCAGCAGCCGACGCTGGAGGGTGGGCCGGTCGAGTGCTCGTACGCGCGACGGAGGAGAACTCGTCGGTGAAGCCGGTAAGAAGTCGGCGTTCCGGACCCCTCAACCTGATCGCAGCCGTGCAGTACCTGTCCGCCACCGCGAACGGGGGTGAGTACATGCGCACCGTCCTGGCAGAGACCGCCCTGCTGCTGGTCGCCGCGTCTGTGGTACTCGTGATCACCACGACCGCCGGTATCCAGGTCGTCCGGCGCACCGCAGCAGACCAGCAGCACACTGCCGGTGCCGGAGCCACAACGGCGTAGTCGTCCCAGTCGTCCGAACGGGATTGGTGCTGCCGGTGCGACGGCACGCCATACATCCGCTCATCGCGAGGACCACTTGACCTGCCCGCATAATGCCAGGATGACTGGCGACCGCGTGATGTTGGACGGCTCGCGGCCTTTCCAGGAACGCGTCCGGCACCTCCGCGATGCCTGGGTCCGGGACGGACGCTGTGGTGCTTCCCTGGTCACCGGCACGGCGTTCTTCGCGGTGTACTGCTGGAGCTTGAACCACAAGATCGGCGACCCGACGGCTCCGGCGTACGATGCCGAACTGGCCGAGTTCGTCGCCGCCTCGTACGAACTCAATGGCGGGTCCGTCGGCTGGAACGCCATGCTCACCAGCCGCGAGATCTGTTCCACCTGCCATGACCGGTACCGACTGGAGAACCTCGGGATCTGCACCGGCTGCATGCGATACACCTGCTACGGCTGCGGCGATCATGAATGCTGCACCGGCGAGCTGCTCTGATCGCGAGGACGTCGGTCAGATGAACTGGGCGTTCTCGTCCCAGCGTTCGTCGGCGATATCGACATAGCGGGGATGCTGGACGACGTCGGTCATCGGCTGGGTGGTGGTTCATCAGGCGGCGAGTTCCTCACGTTCGACCAGGCGTGCGTTGGTGAACCGCGCGCCAGCGCAAACGAGAGCGACGCGGTGCGTTGACCCACCCGCCATCGGTTTGGGCGGCCTCGATGAGCTTGAACGCCATCGCGAGGCTGGCGGCGCGGCTGCCTGGCCCCTTGGGGAACGGGTGCGGCGCCGCACCGTGGCGAGGGTGGACTCGATCGGGTTCGAGGTGCGTAGGTGCGCCCAGTGCTCGGCCGGGTAGTCGTAGAACCGGCTCGGTGCGAAGGAACCATCCCGCTCGACGATCAGGCTGGCTGGACCGACAGCCGATCGTGCTGTCGGTCCAGGCAGCCGCCGCTGTGTGGCTACCTCGCTGGCGGACCGCCCGCCTGCCAGGAGTCGAGGTGGAGCGGGCGACGGCAGTGGTAGACCAGGGCCGGCGGCAGGTTGGTCCAGACGGTCCGACCCACGGTCACCTCGTCGAAGGCCCTGGTCAGCAGCGAGTGGAAGCGCCGCGCCGGGCGGGTCGGCAGCGCGTGCCGGTACGCGAAGGTGGTGAACACTCCGCCAGCGCCGAGCGACCCGATCACGGCGTCGAGGATCGCGGCCGGACGTGACCCTCATGGACCTGCGGATGCCCCGGATGGACGGCATCGAGGCGACCCGGCGGATCCTGGACCGGCAGCCGTCCGCCCGGGTGGTGGTGCTGACCACGTTCGCCGACGACGTCAACGTGTACGGCGTGCTCGGTGCGGGCGCGATCGGCTACCTGGTGAAGGACGGCGCCCCGGAGGAACTGGTGGACGCGGTACGCCGGGCGGCGCGGGGGGAGGCGCTGCTGGCGCCGCCGGTGCTGGCCCGGGTCCTGCGCCGGGCGCTCGCCGCCCACGACCGGGAACGCGAGCCCGACCGGTCGGCGGCGGCGCTGCGGCTGCTCAGCGCCCGGGAGCGGGAGGTCCTGGCCCTGGTCGGCGCTGGGCTGTCGAACGCGGAGATCGGCGCGCGGCTGCACCTGGGGGTGACCACCGTCAAGACGCACGTGTCCGGGGCGATGGAGAAGCTGGCGCTGCGCAACCGGGTGCAGGCGGCGGTGCTGGCGCACCGACTCGGCCTGGTCGACGACGACTTCAACCCCGTGCCGGGTGCGGGGGGACCTTAGGGAGACGGCCGGCCACCCGGAGGACCCGCAGCGGCCGCCGAAATCGCCACCCTGAGCCTGCTCATCGACAACACGGCCATCCTCCTACCGATCGCCCGTTTCACCGGCCTCGTCTGGCTGATCACCGCAGGTTTCCGCCTACCCCGGCAACGACCATCCAGAGCCCAAGACGTCAAGAACTGAACCTGCCGGGTGGCCAGCCCGGCGGGGATCTCCTGGTCCGTGGTTGGAAACCCAGCCGCCACCGTGCACGGAGGCGGTCGGGCTGCTGCGCCGGCTCCGGTTGTCCGGCGCGCTACGGCTGGCCCGCCGGCTCGTGGCGCCGGTCCGCACGCTGTCCGCCGGGCTCAACCCGTACGCGTCCGCCTGGGTCCGCACCTGGCGGTCCTGTCTGTCCCGGGTCCCCGGTCGGGCCGTGACGAGATGCACCAGGCCACGCCATGTACCCCACGTCCTCCAGCAGGTGGCCAGACGCAGCCAGATCGAGGTCGATAAACGCGACCAGCTGGCCGCAGCGGAAAACCGTGTTGTTCGAACCGGGGTCGTGATGGCAGACCCCGGGCCCGTGGAGACGACGAAAGACCCCCACTATGGTGTACCGATGGCATCGGTCAGGCAGATCCAAGTCACCTTCGACTGCGCAGAACCCGAGCGCGTCGCTCGTTTATGGTGCGAGGTGTTGGGGTACGTCGTACCGCCGCCACCGGACGGGTTTGCTACTTGGGATGACTTCGATCGCACGCTGCCGCCTGAGCATCAGGGCTCAGCGTTCGCATGCATTGATCCCTCAGGTGTAGGCCCGCGACTGTACTTTCAGCGCGTTCCCGAAGGCAAGGTCGTCAAGAATCGGCTGCATCTTGACGTGCGGGTCGGCACCGGGCTCGTGGGTGAAGAGCGCCTGGCCGCACTTGAGGCCGAATGCGCACGACTGGTCGCGCTCGGCGCGGTACGCGTGCGACTGCTGCTGGCCGATGGCGGCAACGAGTCGTGCCTCGTGATGCAGGACATCGAGGGTAACGAGTTCTGTCTCGACTGAGTGGCCGTCGGCGATGGCTTCGTAGGAGCAGCCGAACGGAGTACTTGCAGGAGTTTGTCGAACACGATCCGGTCGGCGATGCGCCGGCGGTGACAGCCCAGCGGGTGAGTCGCGGCGGTGGCGGGTCGTGCGGGTAGCAGCGCGGCGAACTGGTCCCACAAGGGGTCGCTCAGCCATGATGGGACAACGGGCACAGGCGTTCCAGTGATCACTAGGCGTAGGAACCTTCATGATCACTGATGCCTGTGCCCGTCTCCTATCCGACCGTGCCCCGCCGACCTATTTGCGCGACCTCTAAGGCGGCCGACACCTTGAGCTGAAGCCACAAGATGGCGCTGACTGAGCGAGAGTCACTTCAGCCCCTACCGGTATCCGCATCTGCCGCCCGACAGCGCGTCGGAGACGACCGGATCTGCCGATGAGCGCGCAGGGCCGACAACGACTTCCGGCAGACTCAGACCCATGACCGATGAGGCATGTTCCGAAGTCTTCGATCAACTCCGTCGTGTCGTTGCCTGAGAGATGAACGCACAGGCCGGGATAGGGCGGGCTCCCGAGGCGATGCCGACGCTCATCGCGGACACCCTGATGGACTACTTCGACCTCAAGATGAAGCCTGGGGCCGACGTGTCCAACCTCGGGTAACGCCCGCATCTAGGCCGCGATGCGCGCGGTGCAACGTCCCGGGTGGTGTCCGCTCCTGCCGATAGCGGACGTGCTTCAATCCGCTTTGGTTTCGCGGCCATCTGGGGAGCGCCGGTTCTCGCCGCTCGTTACCCACGTCAGCATCGCTTGCCAGTGGGCCGAAGACGGCGTGTGGGCTGCGTCCTCGCTGATACGGATCTTTCCGTTGGGCATCCGTGCGGCGATCAGCGGTGCGTCGTGAACGGCTCGGCCGGGGTCGTGTCGCCCGGCCCAGATGAGGACGCGGCAGGGCACGTCGCGCAGGCCGAACCCCCATGGGCGGATGTCGGTGGCGAGCCAGTCGGCGGCCAGCCCGGCCGCGCCCTGGCGGGCACCCTCGCGGTTGGACTCCTCGTGGGGCCGCAGCCAGGGGTCCTGGCCCGCGGCAAGCAGCTGCCGGTGCTGCTTGAGTGGATCCTCGGCGTACCATGCGGCGGCGCGGGTCACGTAGCGGCGCCCGAGCCCCGGAACGGTCCGCAAGGCCCACGCGTGAAACCGCTGCCAGCCACGCACCGTGCGCAGTTCCCGATATGGGCCGGTGAAGCCTGCGGCGACCACCCCGGTCAGTCGGTGCGGGAACCGGGCCCCACAGGCCACGGCGTACGGCGCGCCACCAGAGAACCCGGTCAGGCCGAAGCGCTCGATCCGCAGAGAGCTCATCAGCGTACCGACGTCGTCAGCGACGCCGAGGAGCGTTGGCTGTCGGACAGGTGTGGACCGACCGTACCCGGGCCGGTCCACGGTGATCAGGCGGACGCCCGCCGACGCCGTGTCGTCCGGGCGGCTGATCCGAGAGCCCGGCGTGCCGTGCAGGAACACCACCGGCGGCCCGGCCGGATCGCCGTACTCCGCCCAGCCCAGGACCCGGCCGTCCGGCAGCACAAGATCCATATCGCCTCCTCTCCGCTAGACAACCGCGCAGCACCCAGGACAGCGTATAGACATGCGTCGCCGTATTGTGCAGTGCGGCAATGCCGAAGCGCACTCAATGCCGCCGGTCGTGCGCGCCGACCGGATGCTGTAGGTACGACCGGGGACACCTGCGCCGATGATCGGCTGGTTGGATCACCTCATGCCCGCGGCTATCGAATGGCTCGAATACCGAGTGATCGACGGCCTCGTCGAGCGGTCGTTCCACGTCACCCGGCCGACGAGCACTGTTCCGGGCGTGCTCTGGCTGCCGGCTTCTTTGTCCACCCCGCGTCCACTGGTCCTGCTCGGCCACGGCGGTAGCGGGCACAAGCGAAGCGGCCGGGTCGTCGAGCTCGCCCGATGGTTCGCGACGCAGGCCGGCCTCGCGGCGGTCGCGATCGACGGCCCCTACCACGGCGATCGCGTGTCTCCTGCACTGTCGGTTGTGGAGTACCAAGCCCGCATCGCCGAAGCGGGGATCGAGGTTGTCCTCGACCGGATGGCAGAAGACTGGCGGGCGACCGTGGACGCCATCGCGGCTTCGGGTTTCGCTGCCCCCGACCGGCTCGCGTATGTCGGTATGTCCATGGGCACACGGTTCGGTCTGCCTGTCGTGGCCGCACTGGGCGACCGGTTCCGGTGCGTGGTCTTCGGCAAGTTCGGTCTTCAGCAGGGGACCGCCATGCACAAGGGAATGGCGGCGCCGGAACGCGTCGCGAGGGATGCCCGGCGCATCACTGCCCCTGTTCTCTTCCATGTTCAGTGGCACGACGAGATCTTTCCCAGGGATGGTCAGCTGGCGCTGTTCGATGTGTTGGGATCAAAGGACAAGCAACTCGCTGGCTACGTCGGGACGCACACGGAGACCGAACCCACGGCCATCGCTCTCTGGCGTGACTTCATCTTCCGCCATCTGGTCACCGGCGGTTAAGCCGTCGAGTCGGCCCCAGGGCAAGATCGGGTATCCGGATCTGCCGCAGATAGCGCGTGGCTCGTTGGCTACGGGCCTGACGGTTGGCGCAGCCACGTCGGCATGGCGTCTTCTCGATTCATCTGTTTGAGTCCGTCGAGCATCTCGGTCAGCCACTGCCCCGTGATGCCGTCTTCGCCCGAGACGAACATCCCGTCTTCTGGATGTTGGGTCAGGAATGCCGAAATGTCTACATGCGGTCCGTAGAACAGGTGTACTTCAGCTTCGACTAGCGGCCCGGACATACGAAGGATCCAGGTGGGGTCCATGCCCGGCGCATCGAGCGGACCTTC
>NZ_JBIDDG010000044.1:0-43916 GCF_043205005.1 Micromonospora sp. NPDC047620
AAAAGGGGGGGGCGATCTGACCGGGCCGAGCCCGGTCGACCGTGGCAAGCCGGGCAGCAAGATCCATGCCATGGTCGAACGTGGCGGCCTGCCGATGACCACCGCCATCTCCGCAGCGAACACGCCGGACGCGGCGGTGCTGCTGCCACTGCTGGACGGTATGCCAGCGGTCGCGGGCCGGGTCGGCCGCCCGCGCCGCCGACCCGACAAGCTGCACGCCGACAAGGCTTACGACCAGAGCACTGCGGGCTGAGGTCCGCCGGCGCGGCATCACCGTGCGGATCGCCCGCAAGAAGATCGAGTCCTCACAACGCCTCGGCCGCCACCGCTGGGTCATCGAGCACACCATGTCATGGCTGAGGCGCTACCGGCGCCTGATACACCGCTACAGCCCTACCGACAACTCCGCCAGTATGATCCGCATCGCCATGATCGACAACCTCACCAAACGCCTCACCCGACGAAACCACCCCAACCTGGCGAGACGCCTAAACGCGCATTACTCATAAAGCACGTGAATCAGACGCCCTCTTAGAGACGGCCTCGACGCCGCAGCAGGAACTGAGGCCCCTATCCGCTCGCTCGGTGCTACGACTGAAGTTCGAACCGACCAAGCCCGTAGGTGACCGAGAAGGCGACATCCGGTGTTCCCAGTTGCCGACGGGAGGCAGCAAGCACTGTTGCCTATTCGACCCGCCCGCAGTCGGAGTCGTGGGCCATGCAGCGGATCTTCCACATGATCTCGCGCTAGGACCTCGCCAGCAATGAGTTTCAGTTGACCCGAAGTTCTGTCGACTCCGCCTGAAGAGGTTGAGCCGGTGCCGACAAATTCGTTGAGGTATGAGGCGGTGACCTTAGCCGTGGTGGGACCCAGCCCCGCAAGGCCAGGCCCCACCACCACACAACTAGCTCAGAGGGTGCGGCTCATTGGTAAGCGCCGACAGAGCGGCGGCAATCTCCTGCAACGTCGCTCGCACGTAGGTAGCCGTAGTGCCAGCATCACCGCCACCTTCCGAATGACCGGCGTAGGCCCGTGCGATGGCGTAACCAAAGTTCCGTTCCACCCATGTCAACGTTGTGTGACGCAACCAGTGTGTGCTGATCTGTTGCACGTAAACCCAGGGTAAGTGCTCGCCGATCCGCACCCACAGATAGTCGTAACGCCGGTACGTAATGGGCTGCCCACTCCGGTAGCGCAGCAGCTGGCCCGTCTCCGTCGCACCCCGCTCCTCAGCATGCCGCTGCAGATAGCGCATCAGCGTCGGGGAAACTGGTTGCCACCGCATCGTGTCCCCCTTCTCCCGAAGCAAGATCAGACATTGGTCCGGGTCCAGATCGACCGGACGAAGCGCCAGCGCCCCACCGCGCCGACACGCCGTTTCGGTGTGCAGCCGCAACAGTAAGGTGTCGAGCGCTGGATCGTCGCCTGTGCTGCCTGCGACCTCGTTGATCTCGGCCAGCCGCGTATCCGCTACCGCCCGCCGCGTGCTCGGGAGTCGTCGCGGCTTCGCGACTTTCAATGCGGGGTTGTCCGAAGCGGCGATGAACCCATCAGCGACTGCTCTCTTGTAGAGACAACGCAAGGCGGCAATAAGGTGCTCCGCCGCGCTTCGGCCTCCGCGGGCATTTCGCCGAGCCACAACGTGAGTCTTGACGAACTCCGCCAGCTGCTCGATCTCCGATGGTGTGGGCTCGTCGAGCCTTCGCTGCCCCCAATGCTCCACCACACGCTTCCAGTAGGAGCCGTAGGCACGCCGCGTACCTGTCGTGACCGCAGCCGCCACCACAGGGACGTACTCTGCGAAAGTCGGCGACGGAGGCCGAGCCACGGCAGCCTCCAAGAGATCAGCAGGCGAGATTCCCATTCGAGCAAGAAGCAGCCGCGCCGCGTCCAGCTCAGCACTATTCGCTGCGGCATCACTCATGCTCGCCCCCGAAAACAGCTTCGTGGGCCTGCGCAATCATCTCGTCGAGCTTTGCCGGCGGGTAAACCACCAGACGCCCGCTGGCTGGTTCGGCCACGATGAACACGCGATCGCCGGCGGCGAGGCCGCACCAGTGACGAACCACCGCCGGCAGCCGGACGTGACCTTCCTTTGCCACCTTGAAGACGCCCTGTTGATCGGCCGACACCACGATCAACCCGCGGCGCTCCCGGATGCTCAAACGCAGCCCGGGAACCCACTGAAGCACCTTCATGGCTGCCCGATCAGCGATTCGACCATGCGCGTTCAGCGTGACCAGGCCGTAGACAGCTAGACGGCTAGGGGCGACGGCAAGACTCGGGAGCGGTAGCGGAGGCCGCCTCATCGCCGCCCCGGAGGTGCGAGGAGCACCGCGTGCGCCAGACGGCTGACCGGGAACAACGACGGCAGGAACGACAGACGAGCTGGCGCGAAGCGTCGCAGCTCCCGCACCCAGCCTGCCACCACTAGCAGTGCCGGGCGCCTTCTCAGAAGTGGTTCGGCGGTGGTCAAGCATACTTGACCACCAGTACGTCATACGTTGCACAGATGAAACATGCTCGTGTCCGAGGGGGGACTTGAACCCCCACGCCCTATACGGGCACTAGCACCTCAAGCTAGCGCGTCTGCCATTCCGCCACCCGGACTTACTCGTCCAGCCTACCGCGCCGACCTGGGGGATCTCATCACCCGCAGGCCGCTCTGGCGGGCCGCACGAGGAGTTACTGTACACGCCCCGGGTGGATCATGCACATCGGCTTCCGGCCGATGCGTCCGCGCAGGTCGGGCCGGCCCACAAGGCGGGACGACCGACGCAAATCGGCGGGCCCCGGGTGGCGTCCGGCGGGTCCGACCCGGCAGCATGACCACGTGTCCCATCCCTCTCCCCTGGCCGCCGTCCAGCACCGGGCCCTCGCCCTGCGCGCCGCGGGCGATCTCACCGCCGCCCGCCGGTTGCTCGCCGACGCCGTCGGATCCGCCGGGCCGCCGTACGGCAAGGATCACCCGGATGTGCTGAGCACCGCACACCTGCTGGCCCGCCTGCACCGGGAGGCGGACGACCCGGGCGCCGCCCGCCGGACGCTGGAGGAGGCATACGCCGCCGGCGAGCGACGCTGGCCGCCCGCCGACCCGCTGATGCTGGCGCTCTCCTTCGAGTTGGCCGCGGTGGCGCACGAGTTGGGCAACCGGCACGAGGCACGCCGCAACTACAGCCTGGTCGCCGCCCTGGGCCCCGTCGTGCTCGGTGCCGACCACCCGGCCGTACGCACGGCCCGGCAGTATCTCGGCGATGCCGCTCCCGCCCCACAGCAGGCCGCGCCGGGCCCGCGGCCGAACCTGTCGGCCCTGTCGGAGCCGACCATCTCGCTGGCCGCCCTCTCCACCGCGTGGCGACCCCACGAGCCGACCGCGATCCCCCAGCCACCCCGGTTTCCGGCCGCACAGACCCCGACAGCGCAGCCGCCGGCCGCGCAGCCGCCCGCGCCGCACGTCACCGCCGGCCCACCCACGGCACCGCCCGCGCCGCCGTACCACCGGCCGATCCCGCCGCCGCCCACCGTTCCGGCTCCGCCTGGTCCGGTTCGGGCCACCGCCACCCCGCCGCACACCCCCGCGCCCCCCTACCCGCCGCACACCGGTGCCGCGCCGGTGCCGCACCAGCCGCCGGCCCAGCCCTACCCGGGTCCGCCGCATGCCGGCCGCGTGCCGCCCCCGCCGGCGGTGCCCGCGCCGCCGCACGCCACCCCGGTGCCGCCTCCCCCAGCGGTACCCGTCCCGCCGCACACCGGCGCCGCCCCGGTTCCGCCTCCGCCGGTGGTGCCGAACCCGCCGCACAGCGGATGGGCTCCCCCGGCTCCGCCGGTCGTACCGAACCCGCCGCATGCCGCCCGGGTCCCGGCTCCGCCCGTACCGCCGCACGCCGCCGCGACCGGACAGGCCGCTCCGCACGCCGTTGCGGCGCAACAGATCCCGCCGCCCCCGGTGGTCCCGGCACCACGCAGCACGCCCTCGGCGTCGGCCCGGGCCGCGGTCCCCCAACCGCCGGTCCCCCCACCGCCGGTCGTGCCACCGCAGCCGTCGGCCGCCGCCCCGGCGCGGCCACCGCACGTCCCGCCGCCTCCGGCGGTACCGCCGCACCACGCCAGCGGTACAGCAGCGCCGCCGCAGTCTCCGTGGGCCCCTGCCCCGGCCCCCGTGCAGCCGTCCGTGGCGCATGCTCCGTCGGCGCCCGCGCCGCAGAGCCCGCCTCATCCCGCCGCACCGGCGGCCGAGGGCACCTCCCCGTCCGCCCCCGCCGCCAGAACGATCCCGCCACCGCCGCCGATCCCGCCGCACGTGGCGCGCCCCGTCTCGTCTCCCCCGCCTGCGGCGACGACCGCGGCGCCGGGCCCGCGACACGCAGCGCCTCCCGCCACCGCCGCCGTGTCGGTGCCGCCCGCACCGCCGACCGTCGCGCCGTCGCGGCCGGGCCCCGCCGTGCCACCTCGGCAGCGGACGGCCCACGAGGCGACGGCCGACGCCACGCCCTCCCCGGCACCGGAACCCACCGCCGAACCGGCCGCGTCCCCGGCATCCGGCGGTCGGCCGACCGCGGCACCGACGTCCGGCGACCAGACGCCGACACCCCCCACCCCGCCGTCGGCCCCCACCGCCGCACGCCCGGCGCCCGACGCCGAGGCACCGCGTCCGGCCGCGCCGGACGACGCGGCGTCGGCCGGGCCGGAGACGCCCGAACAGTCGACGCGCGGGCCCAGGTGGGACAACCCCACGATCCAGGTACGGCAGATCGAGCCCCTGCTCGCCGAGGAGGCCGCCCGCGCCGCCAACGCGCAGCAGGCCGAGGCCGCTGCGGGCACGTCGGCCACAGCCGCGCCACCCGGCGCGTCGGAGGCCGCCCCCGCCTCACCCGGGACGTCGGCAGTCGCTGCCGCGGCGCCGCACACGCCCGCGCCGGCGACAGCGGTCGGCGTCCCGCCCACAGCTCCGGTCAGCGCGCCGCCCGTGAGTGCGCCCCCCGTCAGCGCACCCCCGGTGAGCGCACCGCCTGCGCCACAGGTCGGCGCGCCACCCGCGCCCCCGGTCAGCGCACCACCCGTCAGTGCGCCGCCGGTGAGCGCGCCGCCTGCCCCACAGGTCGGCATGCCGCCCGCGCCGCCGGTCAGCGCACCGCCCGGGCCGGTCCGAGCGGTCATCCCGCCCCCGCCGCCGGTCAGTGCGCCGCCCGCGACCGGGCGGCAGACGATCCCGGCCCCTCCGGTGATCCCCCCGCCGCCGCGCGTGCCGGTCACCGCCCCACCGCTGCCACCCCCACCGGTGGTCCCGCCGCCGGTCAGCGCACCGCCGACGCCGCCGGTCAGCGCACCGCCGGTTCCCCCGGTCAGCGCGCCACCGATCAGCGGACCCCCGATCAGCGCGCCTCCCGGGTACCCGCCCGTCAGCGCACCGCCGCAGCCCTCGCCTCCCGTGAGCGGGGTGCCGGCGCCGCCGTGGAGCATGACCGCGCCGCCGTGGAGCAGCACGGCTCCCCCGCAGGCGCTGACCGAGCCGGCGGCCACCGGGAGCGACCGCGACCAAGAGGTCGAGGACGAGCCGGACCAGGAACCCGCGCTGGAGCGGGAGCCGGGCCGGGAGCAGGAGGGGACCGGAGAGCAGGCGCCGGCGTACCTTGACATCGACGAGACGTTCCCCATGAAGGAGGTGCCGTCGCCGTCCACCGTGCCCGGACCGGCCCACCAGGTGCCGGCCTTCCCGCCGCCGGCGGCGTACCCGATGGTCGCGGAGCCCGAGGAGCGCGGCCGGAGCCGGACGGCGGTGGTTGTCGCCGTGGTCGTCGCGGTCCTGGCCCTGGCGGCGCTCGTCGGGGTGGGCGTGCTGGTGCTCAGCCGGGAGGCAGCGCCGCCCGCGGGGCCCGCCACACCGGCCGCGTCGACGACCGCGACGGCCACGCCGAACGCGGCCGGCCCGCCGCCGGGTGACCTGGCGCTGCGGGACGACTCGGCGACGATCACCCTGAGCTGGACGGACCCGGCGCGCGGCGGCGTGCCGTTCATGGTGGCCGGCGGCCGGGCCGGGCAGAAGCTGGGCGTGATGGCCACGGTGGACCCCGGCCAGACCAGCTACACGGTCAACGGGCTCAACTCGCGGGTGGACTACTGCTTCACCGTGCTGGCGGTCTACTCGACGGACTCGTTCGCCACGTCGGGGCAGGTCTGCACCGAGCGGGAGGGCGACACGCCGGCGACCTGAGGCTGACCTTCGGCGCGGCGCGCACGCTCGGTGTCCACAGCGGGACAGCGCGGGTTCCCCCGCCCCCGGCCGGGCCATATGATGGCACCCGGCTCAGGGGAGGGTCGCCGGTCAGGGCGCGCCACCTGCCAGGACGACACGGGAGGCAGCCGGTAGTGGCCACCATCGACGACGCCGCGAACGCCGGCGCTCTGCGTCCCCGCTCCCGCCGGATGCGGGGCGGTCTGGTCACCATCGGGACGGTGGGGGCGCTGCTGGCCGCGATGGGGCTGACCGTCCTCGGTCTCGGCGCGGCGGACAACGCGGTGGCGAGCTACGACGCGAGTTCCTGGCTGTGGAGCAGCGCGCGCAGCGAGATGGCCCGGGTCAACGGGGTCACCGCGCGGGTCGACACCCGGGTCGAGATCCCGGCCGCCCGCCGGCACCCGATGCAGGTCACCCAGACCGACCGGCTGCTGATCCTGCGGGACCTGAACACCGGCCAGGTCAGCTCGCTGGACCTGGCCACCCTGCAGATCACCGCGACCACCCGCACCACCCCGGGCCTCGGGGTCAGCGTCGCCCTGCACGAGGACACGGCGTTCGTCGTCGACGCCGTGCAGGGCATCGTCCGGCAGCTCGACCCGCGGTCCCTGACGCCGGTCGGTGAGCCCGTGCGCTACCCGCCGGGCATCACCGGCGGGTCCTTCGACGGCGAGGGCCGGCTCTGGATCGCGGTGCCCAGCGAGGGCACCGTCTCGGCGATCACCGCCGCCGCGCTGCCCTCCGCGCCCGCTTCGGCCGCCGCCGGGGCCGGCCTCAGCCCGAAGCAGGTCGAGACGTACGACGTCGCGGAGGCCAGTCACGAGTTGGTCGTCTCCACCCTGGACGACGGCGTCGCGGTGCTCGACCGCACCGCCGGCGCGCTGGTCACCGTGCAGCGGGGCCAGGTCCGTCCGACGACGCTGACGATGAGCGCCCCGGGCGCGCTGCCGGCGCGGACCAGCGGGCCGGCGGTGCCGGTGACGGTGCCCGGCGAGCGGCGGGTGTACGTGGTCGGCGCTGGCGGCGAGGTGCGCGCGTTCACCGTGCCGGGCACGGGCGACCGGCTCAGCCCGGCGGTGGCGTGGGCCGGCCGGTTCTACTGCGCCGACGAGGCGTCGGGCACGGTCTACGCCTTCGACGCGAACGGCCAGCTGGTCGACACCATCCGCGGCAAGGGGACAGGGCCGCTGGAGCTGGAGGTGCGGGAGAACCACCTCTTCGTCAACGCCCCCGACTCGGCGACCGCCCGGGTGGTGGACGACAAGCACCAGGTCCGCGAGGTCGACAAGTACGCCAACGACGTGCTCGGCGGCGACCCGCCGCCGGCTCCCCCGCCGCCGCCCCCGCCGAAGAAGCCCAAGGTCGGCAAGCCGGGCGCGCCGCGCAGCGTGACCGCCGCTGCCGGCAACGCGCAGGCCCGGGTGAGCTGGCGGCCGGCCCCGACCAACGGCGCGGAGATCACCCGGTACGTGGTGGAGGGCGCCGGCCAGCGGGTGCAGGTGGGCGCCAACCAGCGGGCCGTGGAGATCAAGGGCCTGACCAACGGCGAGACGTACCGGTTCTCGGTGCACGCGGTCAACGCCAAGGGCGACGGTCCGGCGCGGACCAGCAACCCGGTGACGCCGACCGCCGCGGTGCCCGACCCGCCGGCCAGCGTCACCGCCCAGGAACGGCCCGACGGCACGGTGCTGGTGCGCTGGCCGGCGGCCAACGGTCAGGGCAACACCATCGCGAAGTACGTGGTCACGGCCACCTCGGCGGGCACCAACGCGCCGGCCGGCGAGTCCCGCAAGACGGAGCTGGTGGTGCCCGCCGGTGAGCTGGAGTACGGCACGCAGTACGCGTTCACCGTCGTCGCCGTCAACGACCGGGGCGCCGGCTCGGCGGCCTCCCCGGTGAGCAACACCGTCGTGCCGTACGCGGCGCCGGACCGGCCCGCCGACCTGCGGGCGACCACGGTCGCCGACCGGCCGGGCACGGTCGCGGTGCAGTGGTCGCCGGCCGGGGCGAACGGCCGCCCGGTGACGAAGTACCTGGTGGACGTGGGCGGGCGCACCAGCGAGGTGACCGACACCCGGGCCACCGTGGACGGGCTGGGCAACGGCCAGAACGTCACCGTGAAGGTGAGGGCGGTCAACGAGGCCGGTCCCGGCCCGGAGGCCACCGCCACCGCCCGCACGGTGGCCGAGCCCCGCATCACCGTGACCGGCTCGTCGGCCACCGCCACCTCGGCGACGGTCACGTTCACCGTGGACGCCGGCGGCGGCAAGGCCACCTGCTCGCTGAGCACGAACGGCGAGCCGACGAAGACCGGGAACTGCTCCGGCATCACGATGACGGGCCTGACCCCGGGCACGGCGTACACCTTCACGGTGACCGCGAGCAACGCCGCCGGCAAGGGCACCGCCAGCCGCGCCCAGACCACCGCCGCCCTCTACGGGATCGCCACCTGCAACAACGGCCCCGACGGCGACCAGCGGACGTACTGCAACAGGGACGTCGACGGCCGCAACGGCAACGAGATCTTCTCGGTCCCGCGGCAGGACAACAACCGGCAGGTCGGCTGGGCGGAGCCCGGCACCCGACTCAAGGCGTACTGCAAGAAGTCGGGCGAGAACGTCGACTCCTGGATCTACAACAACCAGAAGCAGAGCACCTGGTGGGTGCAGGTCGACTACTCCGGGCGCAACTACATCCCCTGGGCCTGGCTCAACCTCGAGGGCGGCGACAACATCAACGTCCTGCCCACCTGCTGACCCACCAGGCAAGGAGCACCACCGACGTGAACACCCACGAGCCGCTCACCCAGCCGGAGGTGCAGGGCTTCGCCGCTCTCGCCGCCCGGCTGGCCGAGAACGTCAACGCGGTCGTGCTGGGCAAGCCACAGGTGGTCCGGTTGGCGCTCACCGCGCTCTTCGCGCAGGGGCACGTGCTGCTGGAGGACGTGCCCGGGGTCGGCAAGACCACCCTGGCCCGGGCCATCGCCGCCACCGTCAAGGGGCAGTGGCGGCGCATCCAGTTCACCCCCGACCTACTCCCCTCGGACGTGTCCGGTGTAACCATCTTCAACCAGGCCACCCGGGGCTTCGAGTTCCACCCGGGGCCGGTGTTCGCCAACATCGTCATCGCCGACGAGATCAACCGGGCGTCGCCGAAGACGCAGTCGGCGCTGCTGGAGGTGATGGAGGAACGCACCGTCACCGTCGACGGCGTCCGGCACCCGGTGCCGCAGCCGTTCCTGGTGGTGGCCACCCAGAACCCGGTGGAGATGGACGGCACCTACCGGCTGCCCGAGGCCCAGCTCGACCGGTTCCTGGTCAAGCTGTCCGTCGGCTACCCCGACGAGGCGGTCGAGGTGGAGGTGCTGCGCGGCGCGACGGTCCGCTCCCCCGAGGCGCTCACCGCGGTCACCGACACGGCCACCGTCGGGGAGATGGTCCGGATGGCCCGCCGGGTGCACATCGCCGAGCCGCTCTACACGTACGCGGTGCGGCTGGCCGCGGCGACCCGCGCCCACCCGCAGGTGCGCGTCGGGGTCAGCCCCCGGGGCGTGATCGCCCTGACCAGGGCGGCGTGTGCGTACGCGCTGATCGACGGGCGCGGCTGGATCATGCCGGAGGACCTCAAGGCGCTGACCGAGCCGGTCTTCGCGCACCGGCTGCTGCTCACCCCGGACGCGCAGGTGCGCGGGGTGACCGCCGCCGAGGTGCTGCGCCAGGCGGTCGCCTCGGTGCCGGTGCCGCTTCCCTCGGGCCAGCCCGCCCCGGTCCAGGGCTGACCGGCAACGCCGGTGTCCGCGCTCACCGCCCGAGGCGTCGGGCTGCTCGTCGCCGCCGTCGTACTGCTCGGCGCCGGCTTCCGCTTCGCGTACCCGGAGCTGACGCTGCTCGGCGCGGCGGCCGGCACCGCCGTCGGCTACGCCCTGGCGACCGCGGCCTGGCGGCCCCGGCTGGAGGTGACCCGCAGCGCGGACCCCGACCGGGTGGCGCGGGGCGAGCCGGCCGCGATGACGCTGACCGTACGCAACGCCGGCCGGCTGCCGGCGGCGAGCCTGGTGGCCGAGGACCGGTGCGGGAACCGGTCGGTCCCGGTGCCGCTGCTGCGGCTGCGACCGGGCCGCGACACCACGGTCCGCTACGACGTGCCGACCTCCCGCCGCGGCGTGGTGCCCGTCGGGCCGCTGCGGGTGACCCGGCGCGACCCGCTGGGCTTGGTGGCGCTGGCCCGCCCGTACGGCGGCACGCTGCCCGTCTGGGTGCACCCGCGCATCCATCCGCTGCACGCGGTGCCCACCGGGGCGGGGCGCAGCCTGGACGGCCGGGTGGACAAGGTGCCGCACGGGTCGATCACCTTCGACTCGCTGCGCGAGTACGTGGTCGGTGACGAGCTGCGCCGGGTGCACTGGCGCACCAGCGCCCGGGTGGGCGAGCTGATGGTGCGGGAGAACGTGGACACCAGCCTGCCCCGGATCGTGGTGCTGTTGGACAACCGGGCGGTCGCCCACCCGGAGCGGGTCGACGGGGTGGCCGAGTCGTTCGAGTCGGCGTGTGAGGCCGCCGCCTCGGTGGTGACCGCCGCGGTCCGCGAGGACCTGCCGGTGGTGCTGCTGATGGTCGCCCCGGAACCGTCCGGGTCGGACACCACGGGCGACGGGACGGGGCACGGCGGCGGGCCGCTGGACCGGCTCGCGGCGGCACAACTCGCCGACGACGACGTCCTCCAGCCCGCCACCGCCCGACTGCGGCGGGAACGGCTCGGCGACACGCTCGTCTTCCTCACCGGTCCGGGCGGCCGGGGCGACCTGGGTGTGGTGGGCGCGCTGCGGGCCGCGTACCCGTCGGTGGTGGTGGGGATCTTCGGGGCGGCGGAGCCGGCGCCGTCGGACGCGGCCGGTCTGGTGGTGATCGACGCCCCGGACGGCGCCGCGTTCGCCGCCGAGTGGGACGGGGTGCGCAGGTGGTGAGGGCGACCGGCGGAGTCCGCAACGGCACGGCGGCACCGCCGCAGGCCGACAGCGGCGGCCAGGCCACGGGCAGCAACGGCCAGGCCGCGGGCAGCGCCGGGCCGGACCGGGATGGCGCCGGCGGCAGCGGGACCGCCGGGCCGGGGCGGGCCATGCTGCGGGCGCTGCGGGCCGTGCCGGTGCCGCTGGCGCTGATCGCGATGATCGGCCTGGCCGGCGCGGTGCTCGGCCGGGTCTACGCCGGCCCGCTGCTGACCCGGCTGGTGCTCGGGGCCGCGATCGGTTCGGTGCTGGTCAGCGTGGCGGCCCGCCGGCTGCCGTCGTGGCTGGTCGCGCCGGTGTCGGTGACCGCGATGGCCGGCTGGACAGCCTGGTCGCTGCGGCTGACCGCGACCCGGGCCGAGCTGCCCGGCGGTCTCGCCGAGGTGACCGCGGACGCCGCCACCAACGGCATCCCCCGGCTCCTCACGGCGATGATCCCGGTCGAGCCGACCCCGGACACGGTGCTGGTGCCGCTGGTCGCCGCCTGGCTGGCCGGGCTCGCCGCGGCCGAGGTGGCGCTGCGGGCCGGCCGGGTACTGCTCGGCTACCTGCCGCCGGTGCTGCTCTACGCCGCCGCGCTCTACGTGGTCGGCCCGAACGCCGACCCGGCGATCGGGCCCACCCTGGCCGTCGTGGCCGTGGCGGTGCTCGGCCTGGCCGTACCGTCGGCCGGCCCGGCGGCGGCCGACGGCGACCCGACCGCCGGGCTGGCGCCCGCGGTCCGCGCCGCCGTGCGGGCCCGGCTCGCCGCCGCCTCCATCGCCGGGCTGGCGGTGGTCGTCGGCCTGGCCGCCCTGCTCGGCCCGGCGCTCGCCGGCCAGGTCGGCGGCCAGCCGGTGGACCCTCGCCGGTACGTCGAGCCGCCACAGGTGGAGGCACTCGACGAGAGCCCCCTCATCCGCATCTCCGGGTGGGCGCTCAACCCCGGACAGAAACTGCTCGACGTCCACACCGACTCCCCCGGCGCGCCCGCGCCGACCGGGGCGCCCGGCCCCGCCCCCGACGCCGGCACCGGGCCGGACACCGGCGGCCGGCCGGCACCGATCCGGCTGGCCGTGCTCAGCGACTACGACGGCGTGACCTGGCGGGTCGGCGCGACGTACCGCAACGCCGGACGGATCCTGCCCGCGACGGCACCGGCCCCCGACAGCACCGTGCAGACGGTACGACAGGAGATCACCGTCGCCGAACTCAGCGGCCGGCTGCTGCCCGCCGTCGCCACGCCGCGCGAGGTCACCGGGGCGCGGGTGGCGTACGACCCGACGACCGGGACGCTGATCCGGCCGGAGGGGCTGACGCCGGGCCTGCGCTACACCGTGACCTCGGCCGTGGAGACGCCGGACTACAACCTGCTCAGCACGGCGGATGTGCCGGCCGGCGACGAGGTGGCCCGGGTGCTGCGGGTCGCCGACGGGGTGCCCGAGCCGCTGCGCCGGCTCGCCACCCAGCTCGCCGAGTCCAACGGCGCCCCGTACGCGCGGGCAGCCGCCGTGGAGCAGTTCCTCGCCGAGCACTATCGCCTCGTCGCGGACGCGCCGAGCGGGCACGCGTACCCGAACCTGAACTTCTTCCTCTTCGGGCCACGCGACGCCGGCGGCCAGCGCGGCACCTCCGAGCAGTTCGCGGCCGCGTTCGCCGTGCTGGGTCGGCTGGCCGGGCTACCGACCCGGGTGGTGGTCGGCTTCCGGTCCACCGGCGACGGCCCCGTCCGGGCCGGCGACGCGTACGCCTGGCCGGAGGTCCTCTTCGACGGGCTCGGCTGGGTGCCGTTCGACCCGCTGCCCCGACCCGACGAGGAACCGCGCCCGGTGGAGGAGGACTTCCGCCCGACGCCCGACGAGCCGCCCCCGTCGGAGGTGCCGGAGCCGACGGTCGAGCCGACCGCCCCGCCGGAGCCGGTGGCCGCACCGGGCGGGCCGACCGACGCCGGCGGGCCGTCCACGGCGCTGCTCGTCGCCAGCGGTACCGGCGGCACCCTGCTGCTGGTCGTGGCGGCACTGCTCGCCCTGCTGGTGATGCGCCGGGCGCAGACCCGGGCGCGGCTGGAACGGGGCGACCCCGGCCAGCGCATCGCGGGCGCCTGGCGGGAGGTCACCGACGCGCTGCGGCTGGCCGGCCGACCGGTCGGCGGGGACCTGGCCGCCGCCGAGGTCGCCGCCCACGCCCGCCGGGCCCTCACCGACGGCCGGGCCGGCATCTCCGGGGCCCCGGCCGATCCGGTCGGCACCGCCGGTCCCGCACCGACAGACACCGGCCCGCCGCGCACCACGGCAGGTGGCGGGGAGCTTGACGCCCGGGTGGACGAGCTGGCCGACCTGCTCAACCAGGCGGCCTTCGCCCCGGGCACGGTCACGCCCGAGCAGGCCACCCGGGCCGGCACGATCGCCAACGACTACGTCACGGCGCTGCGGGCCGCCCGCCCCTGGTGGCGCCGCGTCCTCTGGTCGGTCCGCCCCGGCCCCCTTCGTTGGCACCGGTGAGTTCCCCCCGACGCGGCGAGCTCCTTCAGTGCGCTGTCCGCTAACACTTACCGGGTGCGTTGAACGCCGGGCAGCAACGCTGGGTCGGCCCCACACCGAATCCGCCTGACGCTCACATCCCGCAAACGTTCATCAACGGCCCATTAAGCTGGCCTGATGCAGGGGGTGGCGTTGGTGACGGGGTCGACGTCAGGGATCGGGGCGGCGACGGCGCGGCGGCTGGCAGCGGACGGCATGACCGTGGTGATCCATTCGCGGTCGAGCCGTACGGCCGGGACCGCGTTGGCTGCAGAGCTCGGTGGGACCTATCAGCAGGCAGACCTTGCTGACGACGCGGCCGCGGCTGAGTTGGTCCCGCGGGTACTGGCCGACCATGGGCGTCTCGACGTACTGGTGAACAATGCGGGCATCAGTTGGCCTGTTCCGCACGCGGACCTGCAGGCGCTGGCTGCTGCCGACTGGCGCCGACTCCTCGACGTCAACCTGATCGCACCCTGGCTGCTTTGTACGGCGGCCCTACCCGCGCTCCGGGAGTCGAACGGATGCGTCGTGAACGTGACGAGCCACGCCGGCGTCCGCCCGAAGGGCAGCTCGATCGCGTACGCCGCCAGCAAGGCAGCGCTCAACCACGTCACCAAGCTGCTGGCCGCGGCTCTCGGCCCTGATGTCCGGGTCAACGCCGTCGCCCCCGGGCTGGTCGACACCCCGCTCACCGCCAACTGGACCGACGCGCACGCTTTGTGGAACACGTCCAGCCCCATGCGTCGCCCGGCCCAACCTTCGGACGTCGCCGACCTCATCTCCGCCGTCATCGACAACTCCTACCTGACCGGTGAGGTGATCCTCCTGGACGGCGGCCTGAATCTTCGCTGATGCGCTTCTCATGAACGTTTGCCGGGCCGCACGACGGATGGTCGAGGTCTTGTTCGCCGACATCTCGGCGTCGGAGGTGCCGGAGCCGACCGCCCCAGGGGAGCCGGCGGCCGCACCGGGCAAGCCGAAAGACGCCGGCGGACCGTCCACGGCGCTGCTCCTCGGCGGCGGCGCGGGCGGCACCCACAACCAGGTACGTACGAAGTCGATCGTGCGCGTCGCGCTCTTCCGTGCATCCTCCCGAGGCGTACCCCGAACCAGGCTCCGCATATCTCACCTCCGAGAACCCACCGGCTCTCCGATATCGTCATATGTCTGCCGACACCGAATGGCGAAGACGGGCAATCCGTGGCGTCATCAACGCTCCAGGTGGTCGGTAGCGGCCAGAGGAGGGCGCTCGGCGTTCAGGATGATCTTGAGTCTGAGACGCAGGAAGTCGGCTGGGTCCAGATGGTGAAGCTTCGCTCGATCATGGCGCGACGACATCGTTCCGTTTCTCACGAGGGCCAGCAGGCGAGTACCGCGACTCAGGCCGCCAGGAGCGTGCCGGACCAGGATCAGGGCATGACCAACGCAGGGGATGGCGAGCAGCACGACGGTGCCGTTGCGGGCCCTTCCCCTCCCCGCGAACCAGGCCACTGGGCGTACCCCTGGTTGATGCTGATCCTGGCGTTGCCCGGCGCCGCATGGTCCCTGTACGCGGGCCTCATCGCCTCCGCGCCGTTCTTCGGTGAGCAACCCTCTCCGACCGACCGCGCCACCACCACCGCCGCTGTCCTGTCCGGGGCATCTCTGTGGCTGGTGACGGCCCTGCTCACCGCAGTCGTGTTCCGCCGCGCGGTGGTGCCGGTGTTGTGCGGCCTTGTGGCGGCCGGCTTCGCCGTGGCGGCCGTGTCGGTGCGGCAGCCGCGTGCTCCGCTGAGCGCGGCGGACAGTGCGGGCTGGCTGTCAGCCTGGACGCCACCGACGAGCTGGGCGATCGTCCTCTGGGGCGTTACCGCACTGGTGCTGTCGACGTACGGCCAGGCGTCCAGGGCGCGTGGACGCCGTGCGGTTCGCTGACGACCGGGCGGCGATACTCCGTGGGCAGCGGGGTGCCTACTGCCCAGCCACCACCGCACCCTGCCGTGGCGCTGCGGTCACTTCACAACGTAGAAGTCGGGGTGGGCAATCCACGCGCCCATCGCCGCCGCGTCGAGATACACCGCGTCGCCGGCCCAGACGCACTGGCCCGCGTCGCTCAGTCGGCGGAGCAGGTCCACCGAGGGTGGTCCAGGGAACTCGACGAGGACCAGGCCCTTGGTCCGTCGCGCCAGCCGCTGCGCGATCCGGGCCAGGGCGGGTCGAGCGGCGAGGTCGCTGACGAAGTCGTGCAGCACGATGTCGCGACGCACCGCCATCGCGGTGGCACGCTCGACGAGCCGTAGCCTCCGGGTCGGTTTCGACGTCCGGCGCCTGGACGTCGTAGCCGTAGGGCAGGCCGTTGGCGGAATACCACAGGCTCGGATCGGTCTCATGCGGCCTCAGAGTGTCGTTCGTCCTTGCGACATGACAAGCCGCCCATCGACTCTCTGTGGTCGGCTGAATGGCTTCGCCCAGCAGGTTAGGGACGCGTCTCGACCTTCTGCACCCGGGTGTTGCGGTCGGTCAGGCTCTGTCCGCCGTGGCTGGCTGGTTGCAGCTCAGGCACGACAGCGGCGGTATCGTCCAGGAGAACCGAGTGCGACTCGCCAGGGGCGAACGCATGGCGCTCGCCCCATTGGCGCAGGGCGAGCACAGTGGTGAACAGGTCATGACCGGCCTCCGTCAGCACATACTCCTGGCGCTTGCCGGACGGGGCGATTTCGCGGGCCAGGATGCCGTGGGCAACGAGCCGACGAAGCCTGTCGCTGAGGATGTTCCGGGCGACGCCGAGGCTGCGTTGGAGATCCGTGAACGTACGAACGCCGTCCATCGCGTCGCGCACGATGAGCAGACTCCACCGGTCTCCGACCAAGTCGAGTGCGCGGGCCACGGGGCACTCGGGGTCTGTCCAGCGTTCGGAAGCGAGTTCCAGGCTGGCTGACTGAGACGTCACAGGAACCTCCGGATCAGTTGCGATCTAAAACCATTATGACCTAGGCTCCAATCGGTTGCATTTTGCTACCGATCGGAGGCGCATGGAACCCGCAGGGCTCAGCTCGGGCCGTCGACTGCTGCTCGCGACGTTGTCCGCGGTCGCAGTGGCGACCATCTACTACGCACAGCCCCTGCTGGCGCGCATCGGCGCCGACCTGGCCATCCCGAAGCAGCACGTGGGCTGGATCGTCGGGATCGGGCAGATCGGCTACCTGCTGGGCCTCATCGTGCTGGTCCCCCTGGGCGACCTGGTGAACCGTCGCCTGCTGATGGCGGCCCACATCGCGTTCACAGCGATCGGCGCGGGCTTGATCGCACTGTCCGACACAACGGCAGGCGTGCTGGCTGGAGCGGGCTTGGCGGGACTGACGTCCGTAGTGGTCCAGCTCGCCGTCGCCTACACGGCGGCCGTATCGAGCCCCACCGAGCGCGGACGCAACATCGGCGCCGTCACCTCCGGCATCGTGATCGGTATCCTCGCCGCCCGTACCGTCGCCGGAACACTCGCCGACACAGCGGGCTGGCGCACGGTCTATGCCGCATCCGCACTCGTGTCGCTCGCACTCGCCTGCGCCGTCCTGGCACTGCTTCCCCGTGAGGCGCGGCAGAACCGGGATCGCGAGTACCTGCGCGCGGTCAACTCCGTGGTTCGCCTGCCCCTCTCCGACCGCACGTTTCGCAGCCGCGCACTGCTCTGCTTCTTCCTGTTCGCCTCATTCGGGACACTCTGGAGCGGAATCGCCCTGCCACTGAGCGACGAACCATGGAACCTCTCGGCGACCCAGATCGGCCTCTTCGGCATCGCGGGGCTCACCGGGGCCCTCGGCGTCGCGCGAGCCGGTCGCTGGGCGGACCGGGGACTGGCGACTCCGGTCACCGGATGGTCGCTACTACTCCTCATGCTCTCCTGGATATTCACCGCACAGGCCAACCACTCCCTTCCGCTGCTGGTCATCGGAGTGGTAGCGCTCGACTTCGCCGTGCAGGCCGTACACGTGACCAGCCAACAACTCATCACGGCCCGCAGACCCGAAGCGGCCAGCCGCACCATCGGCGCGTACATGGTGTTCTACTCGCTCGGCTCCGCTCTCGGCGCGGTGAGCACCACCTGGGCCTACTCGACGGCAGGCTGGGCCCTCACCAGCCTGCTGGGCGCCGCCTACGGCGCCGCCGCACTCATCGTCTGGGCCGTCTCGCGCCACGACGCCCGGTCCGCGCCCCCGGCCGGCACCGCGACACGGGACGGAAGCTCCTCTTCGGACCGCACCTCGTCCCCACGGAGACGGACACCGTCCGGGTCGGTGACGAGCTGATACCGCAACGGCAGTTGTGGATGCCTGCAGTGCGGAATGCAGCACTACGCCCGCGGGCGGCGGACGAGTTTACGCAGGCCGGCCTGCCAGCCGTCCGGATCCTCCGCGCGGCGGATCGCGTACGCGGCGACCTCGGGGTGCGGCAGCCGGAACGGATCAACGCCGACCTGCGGCCATCCGGCGTCACCGCACCGACGATCGCAGGGCGGCGATGGCCGTGTACAGATCACGTCGCAGGCGGTCGTCCGACCACACGGTCTCGTCGTAGGAGCCGTACGTCACCACCCGCTCGTCACGGTCGGCCAACTCGACCAGCCCCGGCACCGCGTCGACCGCGCCCATCTCCACCAGCAGGGCCACCGCGCCCTTGTCGCCGTACGAGTCGGCGACGGCCGTGAGCAGCGGCTCGACGAGGTCGTCGACGGCCGTGCCGAGCCGCCAGAGCGCACGGGCGGCATCGACGCGACCGTACTCGTTGTCGAGCGCCTCCCACAGCCCTGACGCCAGTTCGGCGCCGGCCACGGGTGCCATCTCGGCGGCCAGTTTCGTGGCGGACCGGACCGGGACGTCGCCGGCGCCGAGCACGGCCGCCACGGTGGGCAGCACCTCGGCCGCGACGCCGGTCGCCCGCCACACCAGCCGTGCGGCGGCGATCTGCTCCTCGCGTCCGGGGTACGTCGCCGCCGGTGCACCGGTCAACCGGCCGCGCAGCGCCGGAACGAGGGATGCGGCGGACGGCCCGGCGTCCGCGGCGAGGTCCAGGTCCCAGGCCAGGTTCGGCCGGGACGAGGCGAGCAAAGCGGACGCCGCCACGACGAGCGGGCCGGCGTCGCCGGTGAGGCGCCACACCGCGTGTCCCGCCCGTACCTGGCCGGTGTGGGCGGCCTCGCGCAGTGCCGGCACGGCGTCCGACGCGGCCGGCCCGATCTCGGCAAGCGCGGCCGGCGTCGCCCACGGCGCGGCGGGCAGGGCGGCGAGGAGATCGGGAACCGCGTCGGCCGCGGCCGGTCCCCAGTGGTGCACCAGCGACACCAGGTGGATGACCGGGTTGCCGGTGAGGCCCGCGGCAAGCTGCGCGGCGAGTCGACGACGCAACGCCACGAAGACGTCCGGGTCGAACGCGGGCCGGTACTGGGTCAGCACGTACATGGCGGCCGGGTCCCGTCCGGCGGCCCACGCGGTCAGGACCGGTTCCCGCCACCGGTCGTCACCGAGCCGGACGAGGGTGTTCAGGGCGGTGCCCGCCGGTCCGCGGCCGTCGTCGTCCCCACCGGCGGCGATGCTCGCCAGTACGCTCGCGACGGCCGCCGCCGGCATTCCCGCGTGGGCGGCGGCCTGCACGGCTGCCGCCCGGACGTCGGCGTCGGCGTCGGTCAGCAGCGCCCGTAGGCGCGGCATCAGGTCGGCCGGCGCGGAGCGGCGGCTACGGAAGCGGTCGGTCATGGCGTGGGCGGCACGGATCCGGGCCGCCGGGGTGGTGCCCCCGCCGCGGGTGCGCCGTGACGGGCCGCCTGGACCCGGCGCGCCGTCCGTCAACGCCGCGGTGATCGCGTTCGCGGTGGCGGCGTCGACCCGGTCCAGCACCTCCGAGAGTGCGTCGGCGTGCCCCTGCCAGGGGCTACGCCACTCGTCGTCGCTGGCGAACGCCGCCGCGATCGGGGCGATGGTCTCCGGAGGGAAGGGCAGCCCGCCCCGGGCCAGCGCGAGCGCGGCCGCCGCCGGTACGGGGGACGGCTCGGACTTCGCGGCCGACCGCAACCGGTCGGCGTACCCGACGGGATCGTGCAGGGCGATGCCCAGCAGCAGAGAGGCGCGCACCCGCGCGTCCTCTTCGAGCGCCCAGCGCTCCGCCAGCGCCGGCCGGGTGTGCCGACCGCAGCACGCGAGCGCGTAGGCGGCGCACTCGCGTACCTCCGGGTCCGGGTCGGCCAACTGGGGCAGCAGCACGTCGCTGTGCTCGGCGATGGCGGCCCGCACCGCCGGCTGGTCGTCGCCGTCGCTCTGTTCGGGGTCGCAGAGCGCGCCGAGCACGTGAAGCAGTCGGTGCCGCTGGTGCACTCCGGGTGTGGTGGCCAACTCGACCAGGAACGGTACGGCCACCACCGTCACCGGGTAGACCGTGCCCTGGTGCCACAGCGAGGAGGCGAACTCGTAGCGGCCTTCGCGGGCGGTCTCCGGATCGGGTGAGGCGATGGCGCGCAGAATGTGCGGGGCTTCCTCGGCGGGGCCGTAGGCACCCTCGTAGGTCGCCCAGTCGATCTTTTCCAGTCCGGCGAGCATCGGGACAGGGTAGACGATCAGAAGCATTCGCCCTTGGCGCTATCATCACCACATGGCGATTGGTTGTACTCCGGGGTTGACCCCCGCGGTGGCGCTGTTCCGGTCCCTGGCGGACCCGACGCGCCTGGCGATCCTGCACCGGCTCGCGGCCGGCGAGGCACGGGTGGTCGACCTGACGGGCGAGCTGGGACTGGCGCAGTCGACGGTGTCGAAGCACCTGGCGTGTCTTCGCGACTGCGGGCTGATCGACTACCGGGCCGAGGGCCGCCAGTCGTTCTACGCACTGACCCGGCCGGAACTGCTGGACCTGCTGCGCTCGGCGGAACAGGTCCTCGCCGCCACGGGCGAGGCGGTCGCCCTGTGCCCGGTCTACGGAACACCGGCCGCCGCCGGGCGGTGAGCGCGTGAGCACCTCCGTACTCTCCCCGGAGCGTCGGGCGGCCCTGTCCCGGCGCAGCCTGTGGCTGGCCTACGCCACCGCCGGCTACAACCTGCTGGAGGGCCTGGTCGCGATCGCCGCCGGCGCGGCGGCCTCCTCGACGGCGCTCATCGGCTTCGGCCTGGACTCGTTCGTCGAGGTGTCCAGCGCGGCCGTGCTGATCTGGCAGTTCCGCTCCCGCGTGCCCGAGAACCGGGAACGGCTGGCGCTGCGCCTGATCGGCGTGTCCTTCTTCGCCCTGGCCGCCTGGGTGACCTTCGACGCCCTCCGCTCGCTCCTGGCCGGCGGGGACGCCGACCCCAGCCCCGTCGGCATCGGCCTCGCCGTCGCGTCGCTGCTCGTGATGCCGCTGCTCGTACGGGCCAAGCGGCGCACCGGCCGGGAACTCGGCTCGGCCACCGTCATGGCCGACTCGACACAGACCCTGCTGTGCACCTACCTGTCCGCGGTGCTCCTCGCCGGCCTGGTCCTCAACGCCGTCTGGGGCTGGTCGTGGGCCGACCCGATCGCCGCACTCGTCATCGCCGGCGTCGCCGTCAAGGAAGGCGTGGAAGCCTGGCGCGGTGAGCACTGCGACGACTGCGCACCCCTGCCCGCCGCGGCCGGCCCGGGCTCGACCTGCGCCGACAGTTGCTGCTCCGACGGGAAGGCGTAACCCGTGGCCCTGCTCGCCCTCGCGCTCTACCTGCTGGGCCTGCTGCTCGCCTTCGGCTGGCGCACCCTGACCCAATGGCGCCGCACCGGCGACACGGGCCTCCGCCTCGACGCCGGTCGCCCCGGCACCCTGCGCTGGTGGGCCAAGCTGCTGTTCGTCGCCGCCCTCGCGCTCGGCTTCGCCGGCCCGGCGGCCGCCCTCGCCGGCCTGTCGCCCCTCCTCGACCACCGCGCCCTGCACGCCGTCGGCCTGGCCGTCGCCGTCGCCGGCATCGCCGCCACACTCGCCGCCCAACTCGCCATGGGCACCTCCTGGCGCATCGGCGTCGACCCCACCGAACGCACCACCCTGGTGACCAGCGGCCCGTTCGCGCTCGCCCGCAACCCCATCTTCACGGCAATGGCGGCCACCAGCCTCGGCCTGACCCTCCTGGTGCCCAACGCCGTCTCGCTGATCGCCTGGCTGGCCCTGGTCGTCGCGCTGCAACTCCAGGTCCGCGCGGTCGAGGAGCCCTACCTGATCGCCACCCACGCCGACGCCTACCGCCGCTACGCGGCCGGCGTCGGACGCTTCCTGCCGGGCCTCGGCCGGCTGGACCCCGTAGCGCCTCCCGCCCGGATCACCCGACGGACAGGTTGACCAGCCGTCACCCCTCAACCGCCGAATTCTCGAAGTGGGCCGTCAGCGCTGCTGTCGGTTCCCTGCCCGCTGTTGGTAGAACCGCCACATGGATCAACTGACCGACCCGCTGGCCGGGCTCGACGAGGTCCCGTGGGGGTCGCTGCACCACGCGTACGGGCCCGCCGCCGACGTACCGGACCAGTTGCGGGCGTTGCGCTCGGCGGAGGCGCCGGTTCGGCACCGTGCGTTGTCCGAGCTGTTCGGCAACGTCTACCACCAGGGCACCCGGTGGGGGGCGAGCTGTCACGTGGTGCCGTTCCTGGTAGCGCTCGCTGACGACCCAGACACCCCGGACCGGGCGGCAGTGGCCGACCTGCTCCGTTGCGTGGTGCTCGGCGACCGGCGCGACGACGAGCTGCCGTTCGATCCGCGCTGCACCTTCGCCGCCGCCGAGGGAATCACCGACGAACATGCGGCGCTGGTGGAGCGGCATCTGGAGGCCGAAGACCTGTTCGAGCACGACGAGGCCGCGGAGCTGGCCGACAACGTGGCGGTCCGCTGGGCGGCCGACGCCTTCCACGCCGGAGCCCGGCACACCGACCGGTACGTCCGATGGCTCACCGACCCGGACCCGCGGCTGGCCGGGTACGCCGCCGAACTACTCGCCTGGTTCGCGCCCGACGAGGCCGCGTTGGCCGGGCTCGTCGCAGTCCCGGACGACGAGGCCCGCGCCGCCGCCCGGGCCAGCGCCAACCTGGCCCTGGCCCACTTCCCGGCCGGCTCGGATCGGATCGACGCCTGCCTCCGCGAGATGCTGTCCGCGGATGCCGCGGTCGTCCGGGTCACAGCGGCGGTGGGGCTGGCGTACCGGCTCGGCGACCAGCTACCCGACCTGGCCCTCGACGTCCTCACCGAAGCCCGCGGCTTGGACTTCGATGCTGACGTACCCGGCTGGGACCGGCCGGTGCGCGGGTTCGTAGCGCTCGCGTTGCACCGGCTCGGTCTCGGCTGACCTGCCGCTGCGATCGTGGTCATCCGCCGTCGGGCGCCGTGCCGGGATCGCGACGGGCACGCCAGGGCTCGTCCCAGGTTGGCGTGCGCTCGCCCGGCCTGCGAAAACCCCTCTCGGCATCACTCGGCATCGGCGGCCGGGCTCGACCTTGTGCGGACTGGACGAGGGCTGACGCAGGCCGCAGTGTGGCCATCTGCGCCAGATCATTCGCCGGCCCGGTACTCTACGACGCTTGCTCGGCCGGCACCCGAACCGGCGGATCGGAAGGCCCGGGCAGGAGCACCGAGAGCACCCGGGAGACCGGACGGAAACCGGCGCTGTCGTACATCCGGCGGGCGGGTTCCCGTCAGCCACCGACAGGCCGACGGCCGGCAGCCCCGCGTCGTTCGCGCCGCGCAACGCGTGCGTCAGCAGTGCCCGACCAAACCCCCGGCCCTGTGCACGAGGCGCGACGGCGAGGTTGAGGATCCAGGCGCAGACATCATCGGTCCACGGCACCGGTCCGGCACACAGGACATGACCGGCGCTTCGACCATCGGGATCCACCAGGCGGGCCGAGGCGGGTAGCAGCGGCGGTACCAGCTCACCGACGTCGAACATCGCCCGCACCTGCTCGGTGTCACTCGCCTGCCACGGCCCGTCCGGATGGCCCGGCCCGTACGCCGCTGTCAGGCCTTCGGCGAGATCGTCGTCCCATCCGGGGCTGTCCAGCGACCATCCGGCCGGCATCGGCACCGGCGCGGGCACATCGGCTAGACCGTGACGCATGTCGGTCGCGGCCCTGTGCAGTTTGAGACCGCCGGCCACCAGTGAAGCCGCCAAGGCGTCATCAGACGTCTCGAGCCGAAATCCGGCGAGATCACGGCGCACCTGCTCGGCAAGCTGGCTCTGGGCCGCCCCGGGCAGCGGCCGAACCTCGGCCGCGACCCGCGTCCCCGCGTCGTCACGTATGCGCATCCGGGCGAGCGCCGTGCCGTCGTCGGCGAGAAGCAGCGAGTCGGCGTCGTCTTCTGGATGTGGGTGTACCGGCATTCGCGCGAGCGTACTGGCTCGGCCGGTCAAGCTGTATTGAGATTCGGCCCCGCTGATCTCCGCGAGGACCTGGTTCGGGGCGGAGCCCCGGGGTCATCACGGCGCCCCCGATCAGACCCGACGACGTTCATGGACAGCGCACTCGCCGGCACGTCGCGGCCGGTGCAGCCAGGGCGCGACCCTGGGCGCCACCGCGATCAGCGCGACCGCGAGCGCAGTGAGCACCGCTTGCCCGATCCGGCCGGGCGTGATCCCCGGCGCGGTGTCCAGCACGTAGTTGGCGTACCCGTTGGCCGCCGCGTCGCTGCCGAACACGGCACAACCGAGCAGCAGCCCCTCGATCCGGCGCAGCGCCAGCAACAGCGCCGCGAGCGGATCGAACACGGTCAGCGAGGTGAAGTACAGCATCAACCAGGCGGGGGTGGACTGGCGTGGACCACCCGGCCGGATGCCGAGCAGGTCGCCCAGGTGGACGATCCCGCCGTACGCGAGGACGCAGACGGCGGCGACCACGACGACTCGAACCCACCGGGGCACGCCGGCCCACCGCCGGAGCGATGCCCGCCTCGCCGCGCCCACTGGCCCCCCGTTCCGGTCGGGCACGGCCCGACCGCGTCGCACCGATGCTAGCTAGTGTCCAGGAAACATGTGTCCCGCCGGAAACCACGACCGGCCGTTGGAGGCGTGCCGGATCGCCGCCTGGTCCTCGCTGCGGCACTGGCAACGCTCGTGGACATCGCACCATGCGCGGAGGCGGCGGACGAATCGGCACGGGCCGGTGAGTACCGCAACTCAGGCGACCCGACGCGCGCCGGGCCAGGATCGTGGCATGACCAACGCAGGAGATGGCGAGCAGCACGACGGTGCCGTTGCGGGCTCCTCCCCTCCCCGCGAACCAGGCCACTGGGCGTACCCCTGGCTGATGCTGATCCTGGCGCTGCCCGGCGCCGCATGGTCCCTGTACACGGGCCTCATCGCCTCCGCGGCATTCTTCGGTGAGCAGCCCTCTCCGACCGACCACGCCACCACCGCCGCCGCTGTCCTGTCCGGCGCATCCCTGTGGCTGGTAACGGCTCTGCTCACCGCAGTCGTGTTCCGCCGCGCGGTGGTGCCGGTGCTGTGCGGCCTTGCGGCGGCCGGCTCCGCCGTCGCGGCCATGTCGGTGCAGCCGCGTGCTCCGCTGAGCACGGCGGACAGTGCGGGCTGGCTGTCGGCCTGGACTCCACCGACGAGTTGGGCGATCGTCCTCTGGGGCGTTACCGCGCTGGCGCTGTCGGCGTACGGCCAGACGTCCAGGGCGCGTGGACGCCGCGCGGTTCGCTGACGACCGGGCGGCGCCCCTCCGCACCTGTTCCGCTGGGCGCTGCCCTCGAACGGCACCGTAGAGCAGCCAAGCAGGCCGCAGCCTGGGTGCCGTCGTGTCACCTTCGCCAGAACAGGTGGTGTGTCACGCCGCTCGGGCTGGGCACGACCTCGAGATGGAACCGGTCGAGCAGCTCATCGCAGGACTCCCAGAGTCGTAGTCCGGACCCGAGCTTCACCGGCGAAACCGCCACATGCATGGTGTCGACGAGGTCCGCGTCAAGGAACTGCCGGATGGTGGTAACCCCACCGCCGAGTCGGATGTCCTTGCCCTGCGCCGCCTCCCGTGCCCGTGCGAGGACCGTGGCCGGGTCGCCGTCGACGAAGTGAAACGTGGTGTCGGAGAGCGTGAACGAAGGACGTTTGTGGTGTGTCATGACGAACACCGGGGTGCGGAACGGAGGCTCGTCACCCCACCAGCCTCGCCACTCATGGTCGCTCCATGGCCCGCGCTGGGGCCCGAACTTGTTGCGGCCCATGATTTCGGCGCCGATGTTGCGTGCGTAGTCCCGCGTGAAGTAGTCGTCGAGGCCCCGACTTCCCCCGGGGGCGGTACGCATGGGCCAGCTCGCCGTGGCACCGGCCCAGGCGAAAAGCCTCTCGGGATCGGCATGGCCGAACGGACGCTCGAGGCTCTGGCCCTCACCGGCACCGATTCCGTCACTCGAAACGTTGAAATTCTGCACTCTCAGTAATTGAGCCACGCGTTCCTCCTGTTTTGGTCGATACGCTGGTGAGACTTCCCGGGCCCGAGAAACTCATCGCCGCGTCCGTGACCGGCCAGAAATTGGGCTACCTGGTCGTACTGACCCGACACGTTGATCGAGTCCTCGATCCCTGGGTTGGACACGCGTGGAGTATCTGTGACATCTCGTCGGAGTGCCCGCAGCACGTCGAGCTCACGGTCGATGTCTCGACGTTTGGCCAAAGCCGGCTGGCTCGCCGTGATCATCGCCGGCGTCATCTGGCTCAAGCTCGCCGACCGTCCGGAAGCAGCACAAACCCCACGCCTAGGTCTCCCCCAAGCGCCTACACCGGCACAACGCGGACCCCTGACGCTGCGTCGCAGCACTACGCCCGCAGGCGGCGGACGAGTTTGCGCAGGCCGGCCTGCCAGCCGTCCGGGTCCTCCGCGCGGCGGAGGGCGTACGCGGCGACCTCCGGGTGCGGCAGGATGAGGAATCGCTCCTCGGCGAGGCCGACGATCACCGAGTCGGCGACCTGGTCCGGGCTGAGCACCGCGCCGGAGGCGGCGATGACCCGGGCTCCGAGGTGCCCGGCGGCCAGCCCCTCGGCCAGCATCGGCGTGTCCACGCCCTGCGGGCACAGCGCACTGACCCGCAGGCCCTGGTCCCGGTAGGTGACGGAGAGCCACTCGGCGAAGCCGACGGCGGCGTGCTTCGTCGTCGTGTACGCCGCGTCGCCTACCGCGGTCAGCACGCCCGCCGCCGAGCAGGTGTGCAGCAGGTAGCCGCCGCCCCGGGCCAGCATCGCCGGGAGCACCGCCCGGGCCGCGTAGACGTGGGAGAGCACGTTCACCCGCCACGCGCGGTCCCAGCCGGCGTCGTCGACCTCCACTCCCCCGCTCGTGGTCACGCCCGCGTTCGCGCAGAACAGGTCGATCCGCCCGTACCGCCGCTCGGTGTCGGCGACCAGCGCGCGGACCTGCTCCTCGTCGGTGACGTCCAGGGCGGCGGCGTGGGCGACCGGGCCGACGCCGTCGGCCACCGCGCGGGCCGCGTCGGCGTCGAGGTCGGCCACCACCACGGCCGCCGCGCCCTCGGCGGCGAACCGCCGCGCCAGGGCCGAGCCGATGCCGCCGGCCCCGCCGGTGATCACCACCACCCGGTCGGTGAGGTTCACCCCCGCTCACCCCGACCCAGACGCGTGATCAGGTCAGCCAGCGCCGCCGTGCCGCCGGCGGCCACCTCGGGAGTGGGCAGCAGGGCCAGCACCGGCACGTCGATCCCGGCGTCGACATAGCGGCGGACCTGCTCACGGCAGTGCTCCGGCGAACCGTGCAGCACCAGCGCGTCGACCACCTCGTCGGGCACCGCCGCGCCGGCGCCCCGCCGGTCCCCGGCGGCCCAGGCCCGCCACATCGGCCCGAGCGCTTCCTCCCGGCCCAGCCAGCGGTGGAACTCGGCGTACGCGGAAACGGTCAGGTAGCTGGTGATCAGCCGGCGGCCCAGGGCGCGGGCGTGCGCGGCGTCGGAGGTGGGGCAGACGAAGATCCGCGCGACCACCTCGAATCCCGGGCGCCGCTCGCCCACCTCGGCGAGCGCCCGCGGCACGTCGCCCGCGGCGAGCCAGTTCAGGATGACGCCGTCGGCCTCCGCGCCTGCCAGTCTCAGCATGCGCGGGCGCAGCGCGGCGAGCAGCAGCGGCGGCGGTACGGCCGGCGGCCGTTCCAGGCGGAACCGGCGCACGGCGAAGGTCTCGTACACCTCGTCGACGGTCGCGCCGGACAGCGCCGCGCGCAGGAAGCGCAGCACGTCCCGGGTGCGCCGGAACGGCTCGTCGAACGGCACGGCGTTCCAGTTCCGCACGACGACCGGCGAGGACGCGCCGATGCCGAGCGCGAACCGGCCGGGCGCGGACTCGGCGAGCGCGGCGGCGCTCATCGCCAGCAGGCCGGGCCCCCGGGTGAAGACCGGCGTGATCGCGGTGCCCAGGCGCAGCTGCGGCTGCCAGGCGGCGGCGAGCGCCAGCGGGGTGAACGCGTCCGCCCCGGCGACCTCGGAGGACCACACGTCGGTGAACCCCGCCTGGTCGAGGGCGGCGTAGACCGCGGCGTGGTCGGCGAGCGGGATGCCGTCCAGCGGCACCGTCATGCCCCATCGGGTCGTCATCGGTCGATGGTGCCCGTCGGCCGCTGGCCGGATCAAGATCCCGCCCCGGTTTCCCGGTAGCCGGGCGGTCGGGTGGTCGGTGGTGTTACGACTGCGGGATGGGCGTGCGCGACGGCGGGGCGAGCTGACCATGGCCACCCACGAGGCGGGACGCCGGCTGCCTTCGGCCGGCGGCACCGGCCGGGCCACGTTCCTCGAACTCTTCTTCGACCTGGTGTACGTCTTCGCGCTCACCCGCATCTCGGTCCGCTCGTTCGAGGACCTGGCGCTGGAGCCCGGGGGCGCCCGGGGCTGGGGCGCGGTCACCGGCGGCGCCAAGACGCTGCTGCTGCTCCTCGCGCTCTGGGCGGTGTGGCAGGGCACCTCCTGGACGACCAGCCGGTACGACCCGCATCACGCCTGGTTGCAGGCTGTCGTCATCACCGCCCTGGTGGCCAGCATGGTGATGGGGGTGGCGATCACCCGGGCGTTCCGCGAGACGGGGCTGATGTTTGCCGTGGCGTACGTGGTCGCGCAGGTCTCCCGCCCGCTGATCCTGCTGCTCGCCCTGGGCTCGCACCCGTACCGGCGGCTGAACCTGCGGATGCTGCTCGCCTTCAGCGCGACCGGCGCGCTCTGGATCATCGGCGCGTTCGTGCCGACCAATCCGCGGGTGCTGCTGTGGACCACCGCGCTCGCCGCCGAGTACCTGGCCGCCCGGTTCGGCTGGCCGGTGCCGGGGCTGGGCCGCTCGACCGTCTCCCGGTGGGACATCGCTGGTGAGCACCTGGCCGAGCGGTACCAGCAGTTCTTCCTCGTCGCGCTCGGCGAGACGATCCTGGTCGCCGGCCTCGCCTACAGCGAGGGCCCGAACGGCGGCGGCGGACACACGCTCGCCTTCGCCCTGGCACTGGCCACCTCGATCGTGCTGTGGCGGATCTACGTGCAGCGGGCCGGGCAGATCCTCGCCGAGGCCGTCGTCCGGGCCCGGCACCCGGCCAGCATCGGCCGGTCCGCGGCCGACACCCACCTGGTCATGGTGGTCGGGCTGACCGCCACCGCGATCGGTTACAAGCTGGTGATCGAACATCCGCTGGACCGCCCCGAGGTCGCCTGGCTGGCGATGGTGCTCGGTGGGCCGGTGCTCTTCCTCGTCGGCCGGGCCCGGTTCGAGTACGAGGTGTTCAGCCGGGTGTCGCCGTCGCGGTGGATCGCCGCCCTCGTGCTGCTGGTCCTGATGCCGGTGCTGCTGCGCGCCGTGTCGCTGGTGGCCGCGGCCGTCGCCGCCGCGGTGCTGATCGCGGTCGCGGTCGCCGACGCCCTCCGGGCCCGGGGCGCGCCGCCGGAGGCCGCGGCGCCGCCCTTCTGAGCCCCGGGTGAACCGCCGGACCCGCCCAGGGCAGGAGGGTCGCATCCAGCACCGACGATGGCCGCCGGCCGCCGGCTAATCTCCTCGAGTGACCTTCTCGCTCGTCGCCCGCTCCGACGACGGCCGCCTGCACGGCGTCGTCGTGGCCAGCAGGTTCCTGGCCGCCGGCGCGCTGGTCCCGGCCGCCGCGGCCGAGATCGGCGCGCTCGCCACCCAGGCGCACGTCAACCTCGCGTACCGGCCGCAGGGGTTGACGCTGCTGCGCACCGGGGTGGCCGCCGCCGACGTGGTCGCCGGCCTGGTCGCCGCCGACCCCGACCGGGACCACCGCCAGCTCGGCGTGGTCGCCGCCGCGGGCGCGGGCGCGACCTGGACGGGCCCGGCCTGCCACCCGTGGGCCGGCGGCCAGGCCGGCGACGGCTGGGCGGCGCAGGGCAACATCCTGGCGGGCCCGCAGGTGATCGACGCGGTGCGGGACGCCTGGCTGGGCGGGACGGCGCTGCCGTTCCCCGACCGGCTGGTCGCCGCGCTGCGCGCCGGGGACCAGGCCGGCGGCGACCGGCGCGGCCGGCAGAGCGCCGGGCTGCTGGTGGTCGAGCGCGGCGGCGGGTACGGCGGCACCAGCGATGTCCTGGTCGACCTGCGGGTCGACGACCACCCCGATCCGGTGGCCGAGCTGGGCCGGCTGCTCGCGCTGCACACCCTGCTCTTCGGCCGGCCCGATCCGGCCACCCTGCTCGACCTGACCGGGGCGGTGGCGACGGAGGTCGGCGGGCTGCTGGCCGCGCTGGGTCTGCCGGTCGACCCGGACCGGCCGGAGGAGGCGCTCTTCGCCTGGGCCGGGATGGAGAACCTGGAGGAGCGGCTGGTGCCCGGCCGCATCGACCCCGTGGTGCTGGACCACCTGCGCGAGGCGGTGCCGCGGGTGCCCGCGCCGCGCGCGGGGGCGGACCCGCTCGCCACCACCTGACCCGCGTCGCCCGGCGACGCCCCTCCCAGGGGAGGGAGCGGACACCCCGCGCGGAGATCCGCGAACAGCCCGGCCTCCGGCCTCGCCGGTCGCCCGGACGGCGGTCAGCGCGGCGGCGTGGTCGGGGTTGCGGATCAGGTCGACGGCGGCACGCGGCGACGACTCGCGCGGTCGGCGGGAGGAGACCGGTCAGCCGCCGAAGGAGAGCCAGCGGAAGCCGGTGGCGCCCAGGACGGCCCGCTCCCGGGCGGTGAGGTCGGCCCGGCCCGTGGCCTTGCGGATCAGCGTGAGCCGGTCCCAGCCCAGCTCCGCCGGGATGGGCCGCCCGCCGGTGAGCAGGCCGGCGACGACCTCCGCCGCCCTGGGCGTCAGCCACGGCTCCCGGTCCAGCGCCGCCGCCAGGTCCAGGCCGTGCACCCCGACCTCCACCACGCGGGTACGCAGGAACTCGGCCAGCGCCATCGCGTCGCCGTGGCGGGTGCGCACCACCCGGCCGGGCGGCTGGGCGTCGACGGCGACCAGGGCGTCCCGCCAGGCCCGGTCGAAGTCGGCCACCAGGGCAGGGCCGTCGAGTTCCCGGGCCTCCCGCCGGCCACTGTCGACGCGGGCGGCGTCCACCGGCGGGGTGAACTTGGCCGCGCCGTAGTACGCGGCGGCGTCGACCTCGGCGCGGGGCGGGGCCGGCGCGGCGAGCATGTCGACCAGCCGCCCGGCGCCGGTACGCACGTGGGCCAGCAGCTCCCGCACGGTCCAGGGGCGGCAGTCGGTGGGGCGGTCGAGATCCGCCTCGTCGACGCCGCGCAGCACCTCGCCGAGCCGCGCGCACTCGTCCCGGAACGCCGCCCGTACCCGCTCCACCGGTCCTCCCCCGTCCGTGTCTGCCGCCCCGACCCTCTCACACCGCCGCTCGGCCGCGGCGTGGCCGTTTCGGCGGCCGCCAGGCGGGTACCCGCGGCGGGGTCGAGGAGAGGAGCGCCACCGATGGCCGGGATCATGCTGCGCAGCACCGCGTTCAACGACCACGACATGTTGCCGACCCGATTCTCCCGCGAGGGAGGCAACGTCTCACCGCCGTTGGAGTGGTCGCAGGTGCCGGAGTCCGCGACCGAGTTGGTCCTCTTCGTCGAGGACCCGGACGCCGGGAAGACCCCGTTCCTGCACTGGCTGGTGACGGGCATCGCGCCGACCGCGGCCGGGGCGCCCGAGGGTGGGGTGCCCCTGGGCGGCAGGGAGTGGCCCAACGACTTCGGCACTACCGGGTGGGGCGGGCCGCACCCGCCGCAGGGCGACGATCCCCACCGGTACTTCTTCCGGCTCTACGCGCTGGATCGGCCGCTGGAGCTGCCCGACACGCCGCACGCCGACGACGTGCACCGCACGCTCGTCCAGCGGGACATCGCGAGCGGGACGATGGTGGGCACCTACTCCCGCTGACGCGCGCAACGCCTGCCGGGAGGCTGCGTTCCGGGGCGGCCCTGTGCCGGGAGGCGGCAGGGCCGCTGTCAGCCCTGCCGGAGGCGGGCGGCGTGCCGGGCTCAGCCGTTGACGCGGGGCACCAGGCGGTGGACGGTGGCGAG
This sequence comes from Micromonospora sp. NPDC047620, assembly GCF_043205005.1. NCBI lineage: Bacteria > Bacillati > Actinomycetota > Actinomycetes > Micromonosporales > Micromonosporaceae > Micromonospora > Micromonospora sp. NPDC047620. The sequence continues at coordinate 32,174 of NZ_JBIDDG010000044.1, forward strand.
CACCAGCGCCATCACCACGCCCATCGTCCCGGCGATGCCGGCGGCGCTGCCGGCGTACCCGACGAACAGCGGCCGGCGGGCCAGTTCGTCGGGCGGGATCGCGCGCAGGTCGAGCAGCCAGGCCAGGGCGAGCCCGCAGGCCACCGCCGCCAGCGCGCCGCCCACGCCGAGCACCGTGGCGGCGACCCGGTGCGCGTCGGCCGACTCCACCTGCGCCTGTTCGCGTTGCATGACCAGCAGCAGCAGCCCGGCCAGCGCCGCCCACACCCCGACCACCAGGAACGCCGCCACCGCGTCGCTGGGCCGGTGCCAGCCGGCGGAGAGGGTGGCGACCCCGGCGACCGCGGCGTAGCCGGCCCCGAGGAAGGCGCCGAGCGCCCGCACCTTGCGTGGCAGCACGAGCACCAGCGCCACCGCGACCGACGCGGCGACGGTGGCGTGGCCGCTGGGCAGGCTGTTGCCGGCGTAGATCCGCTCCGGGTCGATGCCGAAGTCCGGCCGGGCCAGTCCGTACTTGAGCAGCTGGGTGGTGCCGTTCGCGCCGGCGATTAGCAGGGTGGCCGTGACGGCGAGCGCGATGCGGCCCCGGATCAGCGCGATGAAGCCGATCATCGCGGTCGCCGCCAGCAGCGACACGACCGACATGGCGTTGAGGATCCGGTCCACCGGGCCGTCGATGCGGTCCTGACCGATCCGGTTGCCGGTCAGCGCGACGGTGTCGACCCACTGACCTGCCTCGATGTGCAGGGCGACCCGCCACACGGCCAGGAAGGCGGCTGCCTGAACGATCGCCAGGACGACCAACCAGACTGCGGTCCAACCCCTCGGCGTCGCTCGCACCCGCACACCGTAGCGGCCAGCCCGCCCCGGCCACCCGCTGGCCTGCCCACCGACGACGGATAGGTTGGGGGCGGACGTGAGGAGGTGGCGGGTGGTCAGCACACCGGAACGGGGGACGACCCCGGCGGACCGGCCGGAGAGCCTCGCCGACCTGCTCGGCGGGCGTCGGGGCGCGGTCGACGCCACTCTACCGCCGGTGGCGTTCGCGGTCGGTTGGCTGATCGGCGGCCACTCGCTGTGGGCCGGGGTCGGCGCGGCGGTCGTCACGGGCGCGGTGCTGGCCGGCTGGCGGTTGCGGCGGGGCGACCGACCGCGCTCGGTGCTGGTCGGGCTGTTGGCGGTCTGCGTGGCCGCGCTGGTCGCGTTGCGCACCGGGCGCGCCGAGGACTTCTTCCTCGTCCAACTGCTCTCCAACGCGGCGAGCGCGCTGGCCTGGGTCGTCAGTATCGCGGTGCGCTGGCCGCTGCTCGGGGTGGTGGTGGGCGTCGCGCTCGGGCAGCGCAGCCGGTGGCGGCGCGATCCGGCGCTGCTGCGCGCGTACGGCCGGGGCAGTTGGGTGTGGGCGGCGACCTACGTGCTGCGGGTGCTCGTGTTCCTGCCGCTGTGGCTCGGTGGCCAGGTGGTCGCGCTGACGGTCGCCCGGGTGGCGTTGACCTGGCCGCTGGTGGCGACCGCGCTGGCGGTGAGCTGGGTGGTGGTGCGCCGGTCGCTGCCGGCGGGTCACCCGGGGCTGCGGCATCCGGTCGTTCCGGCCGTCGTGGTCGCGGCGGAGAGATGAGGGAGAGGCCGCCACGGGGGGAGCGGCCTCTCCGGTGACGTACGTTACTCCGTCGCGGTCCCGCGCGTGATCCCGTGACGGCCTGTTTTTGCGGGCTTTTTCGCGCCCGTTGCGTATCCGGGTGGCGGGGTTGGTCGATCCGTTCCGCCGCGTCGGTCGGAGGGACGGTCCACCCGGCCTGACCGTGGGAGTCAGGCCGTCCGCCGACCGGGCGTCGACGTTCCCTCTCGCCCGGTCGACAGCTCCCGTGGCTATGCTGGGAGCGCTCCGATAAGGGGACCTGGGGCTGATCTCTGAGGAGGGCCGGGGTTCGGGGCGGAGCCAGCCGGCGCAGGCGGGCGACAATTGCCAGGTACCCGTCCGAGGGAGAGCAGTGGCTGACGTCGCTCCGATGGATCTTGTCGTTCTCGCTGACGATGAGGGGAACAGCGTCCGCATCAAGGTCCTCGGCCCGGAGCCGACATGGTTGGCGGGACTCGCTGGTGAGATCGTCGTTGAGACTCCTTTTGTGAGTGGCCGCACCAACCTGATCCTGAGCGCCTCCAAGTTGCAGGCCTGGGGCAACGCGCTGGACGGCCTCGACGCCGGCCAGGACATCGCATGGATGGAGATGGACGGAGGGCCTTCCGTCTTCATCCAGCTCACCGGCGATTGGGACTGCCCGGAAGTGGTCGTGAAGGACGAGTCATACTCCATGGTCACGGTCCGCGTTCCCATCGTTCTGCCCGCGGACTGGATTGCGAGCCATCGACGACGCCTCCGTGCCCTGACGGATTCCTGGAAGCGGCCCCAGTGAGGGTAGGCCTGAGCTTCAATTTGGAAGATCGTTTTCCGGCTGTCGTGATCTGTCCGGAACGCCTGCTCACCGGCGGTGTCGATGCCCGATCATGACCGCTGGGGACCGTTTGGGACCACCGAGCCCGCCATCGTTGATGCCATGGAGCTGACCTCCGATCCGGAGTTGGAGGCCCGGTTTGCGGAGTCGGCCCACCAGATCCTGGCGGACCTGGTCAGTGGAGGTGCTGCGCTGGGCTGGGTCGAACCACCCTCGCGGAACGAGGTGGCGCAACTTCTCGGCCACGTCGTCTCTGCGGTGCAGGCCGGGGATGCAGCCCTGCGTGTCGCTTACCTCGACCGTCGGCTTGTCGGGTTGGGGTACTGGCTCCGCTACGCCCGACCGACGCATCGGCCCCACGCCGATCTGGAGAAGGTCGCGGTAGAGCCTGCTGCCCATGGTCGTGGTGTCGGTCGGGCGCTGACCGCTGCCTTGATCGCTGACGCCCGGGAGGCGGCTATCGAGGTCCTCACCCTGGACGCCCGTGGCGACAACACCAATGCGCTGCACCTCTACCGGTCGCTGGGCTTCACCGAATACGGCCGTCTGCCCGGCTTCGTCGCCGTCGGCGAACGCCGCTACGACAAGGTCTTCTACATGCTGGACTTCCGCCAGCAAGGCTGACCGCTGCGTTACTGACCCACGCTCCTAGGTAGTCGACGACTCCGTCCATGGTGTGGACCGCATCGCGATCGGCTGATAGGCGCCGGCTCGGTCGACAACCTCGGCCGGCGTCAACTCGGGCACAACCGTGAAGATCAGATCCGAGATGTCCGGATAGCCCAGGTCGCGTTCGAGCCGGTCCAGCCAGTCGTTCAGCTCGGCGTCGCCTGCGTAGTCGAGCCGCATGATCCGCTCAACGAGGTGGATCGCCTCGTTTCGGGTCAGCTTTGCAGGCAAGCCGCCCTCCTCCGACCGGGGCTAATGGCACGCCAATGGCACGCCGCATGATCCTTGACCTTGGAACATCGAAGGACCGGGACTACGACGCGTTGTCTCCGGCGGCGCCGATGCGGCCCATCGATCCGACCATGCGGTCCGGTACGCCGCCGGCGGCGTGACGCCGTGGCCGAGCGATCCCGGCGTCACGCGGTACGCCGTTCGTCAGCGCGGCAGGGCCTGCTGCAGTTCCGCCCGCAGCGCCGGGGTGAGCATCTCCCCCGCCTGCTTGGCCAGCCGCGCCATCTCGTAGCCGACCACGCCGATGTCGGCGTCCGCGCCGGCCAGCGTGGCCAGGATCGACCCGTCGCGCACCTGCATGACCAGGAAGTAGCCGCGTCCCATCTCGACGACCGTCTGCTTGACCACGTCGCCGTCGAACATCTGGGCGGCGCCCGCGGTAATGCTCATCAGCCCTGACGTCACCGCGGCGAGCTTGTCGGCGTTGTCCCGGGGCAGGTGATCGGAGATCGCGACCAGCAGGCCGTCGGAGGAGACCACGATGGCGTGCGCCACTCCCGGCACCCGCTGTGTGAATCCGCTGACCAGCCAGCTCAGGTCGCGGGCCTCCTGGCTCAACGTCGTCATCGATCTCCTCCTTCGGGGCGCACGCCGGCGGGCGGCATGAAAATCTCGGTGGTGTCCTCGGCTTCGGCCCGCCGGACGCCGCTGTAGAGCCGGGACAGCATGCCGCCGACCGCCTCCGGGTCCGGGTCGTGGCGTGCCGCCGGCTGTTGCGGCCGCGCCGGCTGGGTGACGGCGGAGAGCTGGGCCATCGGCACCCGTACGGGCAGCCCGCCGGCGTTGGTCCCGCCGGTCACCGGGACGGCGGGCGGGGCGGGCGAGGTCCCCCGCACCGGGGCCGGCGCCGGGCCCTGGCGGGACCACCAGCTGCCGCCCGTGGGCGACCCGGCCGCCGCGCCCCCGGCCGCCGGCACGGGCACCTCCTCGGCCCGCACCGGCCGGGTCTGGTGGGGCACGGCGGCCTCCGGGCGTCGGCCGGCCACCGGCATCTCGTCCGGCGACAAGGCGCCGGCCCAGGCGACCGCGGAGGTCAGCATCCGCGCCGGGGCGGACGCGCCCGGCTCCGTCGCAGGCGTCGGGGCCAGCAGGTCACCGGGCAGCCGGATCCGGGCGACGAGGCCGGCGTTCGCGCCGCCGTGCAGCCGCACCTCGACGCCGAGCCGCGCGGCGAGATGGCTGACCACGAACAGGCCCATCCGCTCGACGGTCGCGACGTCGGCCGCCGGCGGCGTGGCGAGGACGGCGTTGGCCTCGGCCAGGGCGGCGGGGCTCATGCCGAGGCCCTCGTCGGCGATCTCGATGACCGCGCCGGGGCCCTCGGCCCCGGCGGTGACGGCCACGACCGTGTCGGGGCGGGAGAACGAGGTGGCGTTCTCCAGCAGCTCGGCGAGGACGTGGACCAGCTCACCGACGGCGTGGCCGACGACGTGCAGGTCGGCCACCGCCTCGTGGCGCACCCGCTGGTACTGCTCGATCTCGGCGCTGGCCGCCAGCAGCACCGCGCCGAGCCCCACCGGCCGGTTCCACCGGCGGGTCGACTCGGTCCCGGCCAGCACCAGCAGGCTGTCGTCGTTGCGCCGCATGCGGGCGGCCAGGTGGTCAAGCTTGAACAGGTTCTCCAGCTGGTCCGGGTCGCTCTCCTCGCGTTCCAGGTCGTCCAGCAGCTCCAGCTGACGCTCGACCAGCACCTGGCTGCGCCGCGCGAGGTTGACGAACATCGCGTTGACGTTGCGCCGTGTGGTGGCCTGCTCCACGGCGACGCTGACCGCGCTGCGGTGCACGGCGACGAACGCCTCGGCCAGCTCGCCGATCTCGTCGAGCGAGCGGACCACCGCCGGCGGGACCTCGATCGTGGGGACACCGCCGGTCACGGTGCGCAGCCGGTCCAGGGCCTCCGGCAGCTCCAGCTGGGCGATCCGCAGGGCCTGGCCGCGCAGCAGCCGCATGGACCGGGCAATGGACCGGCCGACCAGAACGGAGATGAGCAGGGCCACCAGCAGCACCGCGACGACCACGCCGACGACCAGCAGCGTCGTGCGCAACTGCGCGGCCCTCACCTCGTCGGCCTGTCGTACGGCGTCGTCGAGCACCGACGCCTCGACCCGGCGCAGCAGCTCCTGGCGCTGCTCGCTGGCCGCCCACCACTGTGGAGCGGGCAGCACGGCCGGCTGGGCGTCGCCCGTCGGCAGGCTCTGCTCCTCGAGCCGGGTGGCGGCCAGGAACGCCGGGTCTACGGAGGTCTCGTCGTAGCGGCCGATCTGCGCGGCCGTCGCGGCGACCCGGAACGCGCCCAGCGCGGTGAGCTGCTGGGCCCGCAGGTCGGTCAGGACCACCTGGTCCTCCACGCCGTACCGGCCGGACCGGGCGGCCTCGTAGAGCTGCGCGCGGACCCGGGAGGACAGCTCCTTGACGCGGGCGAGCTGGACGTAGCGCAGCACCGCGTCGCTGAGGGCGGGCTGGTCCTCGCCGGGAGACGGCTCGGCGAGGAGGCTGAGCAGCGCGTCGACGGCGCGGTGGTAGTTGCTGAGGATGGTGTCGCTGCCCAGCACCGCCGGGGGGATCGCGGCCCGGATGTAGACGACCTGCTGGTAGGCCTCCAGCACCTCGGAGTAGGCGACCCGCCAGGACGCGTCGGCGTCGGCCAGCGGCTCGGCCGCGCGGCGCAGCTCACGCAGGGCCTGGTCGGTGGCGCTCTGCAACGGTTTCAGCGCGACGATGGCCGCGTCCCGGTCGGCGCCCGCGCCGCTGCGCCGCAGCTCGCCCAGCTCGCCGGCGGCCCGGTCCCGCTCCTGCTGGAGCTGGTGGACCACGGCGGTGATCTGCCGGCCGATGCCCACCTGCTCGGCGAAGTCGCCGAGCGCGGTGGTCCGCCCGACCAGGGCGTGGGTCTGCACGCCGGCCAGCACCAGGAACGCCACCGACGGGATGACCAGCACGGTGGCGAGCTTGGTGCGCATCCGCCAGTCCCGCAACCGGAACGGCGAACGGCGCCGGTGCGGGACGACCCGGACGTCGAACCGGCGCCGGCGGTGGTGCGGCACCTCGCCCCGTGCCGGGCCCGGACCTGCGCCCACACCTGCCTCCTACGTCCCTCGCGTCCGCCGCGGCGACCCGGGGAACGGAGTCCATCCAATCAGGCCCGCGAGCTGTGTCAACGGGCCGGGCTGAGGTGCGGCTCAGGAGGGTGAGGCGGACTCGTCCGTCCGGCCGATGTCGGCGAGCCGGGTCGCGTCGCCGACGCGGCCCAGCGCGACCAGCGCCGCACCGCTCGCCCCGACCTCCGGGTTGCGCCCGTGCCACACGGGCCGGGGCGCGAGCGCGGCGGCGAACGCCGAACGCCACCAGCGTGAGGCGGCCACCGCTCCCCCGCCGAGCACCACCTCGACCGGTTTGTCGACGGTGGACTCCAGCACCGTGAGGTCCTCGGCGACCAGGTCGCACAGGCCCCGCATCAGCCCGGCCAGGATGTCCACGGCGCTGCTGCTGAAGCTCAGCCCCCGCAGCTCGCCGGAGCCGGCCGGCACCAGGCCGGGCGGCCGGTCGCCGCCGAAACGCACGTTCACCGGCAGGCGGCCGTCGGGCGGCAGCCGGGCCAGCGCTGCGTCCAGCTCCGCGCCCTCGGGCAGTCGCAGCTCCCGGTTGGCCCAGGCGAACAGGTTGCCGCCGGAGGAGTACGCGGCGCCGGTCACCACGTGGTCGTGGTCGACCCGGTAGCGCCAGAGCGTCTCCGGCACCGGGGGCAGCTCCTCGCCCGCCGGGCCGCGCTGCATCAGCCGGACCGCTGCCGAGGTGCCCACGGTCACCGCGACCCGGTCCGGGGCGACGCAGCCGGTGCCGACGTTCGACGCCGCGCCGTCGCCCACCGGCCCGGCCCACGGCGCGTCGGTGAGCTGGGGCCAGCGCCACGCGTACGCGGGCCGCAGCCGGCCCCGCCACCGCGCCGGGGCCAGCTCGGGCAGTTCCTCGGCCCGGCTGCCGGCCAGCGCGCAGGCCTCGGCGTCCCAGTCCAGGGTCCGCAGGTCCAGCAGCCCCGTGCCGGACGCCTGGGAGATCGACATCGGCGCGGCGTCGAGCAGCTCGCCCAGCACGTACTCGGCCAGGCCGGCGAACCGGGCGATCGGGCCGCCGGTGTGCTCCCGCAGCCACGGCAGCCGGATCGACCAGTAGCAGCGGTGCCACCACGTGCCCGTGCGCTGGTGGAAATCGTCCGGGTCGGCCGGCCCCGGCGCGCCGGGCAGGGCCGCCGGCCGGGTGTCCAGCCAGGTCAGCACCGGCCCGAGGGGCGCGCCGTCGGCGCCCAGGGGGACCACCGAGTGCCACTGCGCGGAGGTCGCCACCAGGGACACGTCCCGCAGGTGCCCCGCCGCGGCCAGCTCGTCCAGGCACTCGACCAGGCAGGCCAGGTAGCCGGGGCCGTCCAGCGTGCCGGTCCCGTCGTGGTGCACGACGAGGCTCACCCTGCGCCGGGCCAGCGCGCCGGGCAGCGGGCGGGCGTCCGCGTCCAGCACGAGCCCGCGTACCGAGGAGGTGCCCAGGTCGAGCGCGAGAATGTTCATCAGGCTCCTTCCGTGGATACCCCGGCCTTCAGGCCGGGGAGGAAACGGAACCTCCTGCGAAGCAGGTCTACAACCTGGCGTTGCACGCCCGGACCGAGGCGTGGTACCAGCGGCGGGAACGGGTCAACTACCACGCGACCAGCGTGATGCTGACCGCCTACAAGTGCGCCTGGTACGGCCGGAACCTGGTCGTGATCGACCGCTGGTACCCGTCGTCCAAGACGTGCTCGACCTGCGCAGCCGTCGCGGAGACCATGCCGCTGAACGTGCAGGCGTGGGCGTGCCGGTGTGGCACCACCCACGACCGCGACGTCAACGCGGCACGCAACATCCTGACCGCCGGGCTGGCGGTGACTGCCTGTGGAGCCGGTGTAAGACCTCAACGGGACTCCTCCCGAACGGGGCGATCGGCGACGAAGCAGGAAACCCCTGGGGCGACCCAGGGAATCCCCGTCCTTTAGGACGGGGGAGGATGTCAACGACGGCCAAGTTACCCGCTGCGCCGCGACCCGGCGTCCCAGCGGGTGGGCCGTACGCCCGATCGGCTTCCCGGCCCGTGGGCCGCCGCGTAGGGTGGTGCCATGCTCGCGCACCTGTCCTGCTGGTGGCCCGCCGACCCGGCGGCCATCCCCCGCGCGTAGCTTCCCCACGCGGCCGCCCGACGAGGCGGCCGCCGGTCTCTCCCCGGCCCTCCCGGTCGCCCCGCCCGGGTGCCGCCCGGCCCGAGGAGACCCATGACCCACCTGCCCGAGCTGCTGGCCGCCGTGGCCGCCGGCGCCGACCCCGGCCCGTTCGCGCTCGTCCGACGCGAGGGCGCCGACCACCTGGAGCTGTTCACCGGCACGGTACGCGTGGCGGAGCGGCTCGCCGACATCCCGCTGCCCGACGGGCCGCCCGGCCCCCGCACGCTGGCGCTGGTGCCCTACCGGCAGGTCACCGAGCGGGGCTTCGCCTGCGTCGACGACGGCGTGCCGCTGGAGTGCCTGGAGATCGCCCGGCACGAGCGGATCGGTCTGGCCGATGCCCTCGCCGCGCTGCCCGACGTGCCCGTGCGCACCGCCGGCGCCGGCTTCGACGTCAGCGACGACGCGTACGCGGCCACCGTCGGCCGGGTGCTCGCCGAGGAGATCGGGCACGGCGAGGGCGCGAACTTCGTCATCCACCGCTGCCTGCGCGCCACCGTCGAGGGGCCGCCGCTCGTCGCCGCGCTCGCCGCGTTGCGCCGGCTGCTGTCCGGCGAGCGCGGGGCGTACTGGACGTTCGTGGTGCACACCGGCACCCGCATCCTGGTGGGCGCCAGCCCGGAGCGGCACGTCAGCGTCGACGACGGGCTGGTCATGATGAACCCGATCAGCGGCACCTTCCGGCACACCGGCGCGGACGCCGACCGGGGCGCGCTGCTGCGCTTCCTCGCCGACCCCAAGGAGATCGAGGAGCTGTACATGGTGCTGGACGAGGAACTGAAGATGATGGCCACCGTCGCCGAGCACGGCGGCCAGGTGGTCGGGCCGTACCTCAAGGAGATGTCCCACCTGGCGCACACCGAGTACCTGCTCGCCGGCCGGGGCACGAAGGACGTGCGGGAGGTGCTGCGCGAGACGATGTTCGCGCCCACCGTCACCGGCAGCCCGATGGAGAACGCCTGCCGGGTGATCGCCCGGCACGAGCGCACCGGGCGGCGCTACTACGCGGGGGTGCTGGCGCTGCTCGGGCGCGACGACGCCGGCCGGCAGAGCCTGGACGCGCCGATCCTGATCCGGACCGCCGAGATCTCCCCTGCCGGCGACCTGCGGGTGCCGGTCGGGGCGACCCTGGTCCGGCACTCCACGGCCGAGGGCGAGGTGGCCGAGACGCACGCCAAGGCCGCCGGCGTGCTCGCCGCGCTGGGCCTGGGCCCGCAGGCCCCCGCGTCCGGCGCGCGCCCGCCGGTACGCCTCGCCGACGACCCCGAGGTCCGCGCGGCGTTGGCCGCCCGCAACGCGCCGCTGGCCCGGTTCTGGCTGGACCAGCGCGCCCCGGACGCGCCCGGCCTGCCCGGGTTGGCCGGGCGTCGGGTGCTGATCGTCGACGGCGAGGACACGTTCACCGGGATGCTCGCCCACCAGCTGGGCGCGCTGGGCCTGGCGGTGACGTTGCGGCCGTGGCACGCCGCCGGCCCCGTGGACGGCTACGACCTGGTGGTGGTCGGTCCCGGTCCGGGCGACCCGGGCAGCACGACCGAGCCGAAGATGGTCGCGATGCGCGGCCTGCTCGCCGGGTTACTCGCCGAGGGCCGGCCGACCCTGGCGGTCTGCCTGGGCCACCAGCTGCTGTGCGGCCTGCTCGGGCTGGCGCTGCACCGCCGGGACGCGCCCTACCAGGGGCTCCAGCGGGAGGTGCGGCTCTTCGGCACGCGGCGCCGGGTCGGCTTCTACTCGACGTTCACGGCCCGGGCGGACGCCGACCGGCTGGCCACCCCGTACGGGCCGGTCGAGGTGGCGCGCGACGGGGCGGACGGCGCGGTGCACGCGCTGCGCGGGCGGGGCGTGGCGGGGGTGCAGTTCCACCCGGAGTCGGTGCTCAGCCCGGACGGCCTGGCGGTCCTGGCCGACCTGCTGTCCGGGCTGCTGCCTTCCCCCGCCGGGAAACGGTCGACGGCCGGGGAACTGTCGACGGCCGGGGAACTGTCGACGGCCGGGGAACTGTCCGCGACCGGCGAGCGGTCGGCGACGGTGGAGCGTGCATAGCCGTCCCGATCGGGGGTAGGGCTGGGTGCGACCGGTGGTCCGGCGGGTCGAGAGCCCCCGTCCGGGCCGCCGGTCGCCGCCGGCTCAGCCGGCCAGGCCGGCCTTCAGTGCGACACCGATCTGCACCGCCCGCTTCGTCGTCAGGGCGGTGGCACCGAGGGCGATGTCGTCCGGCGCGGTCTCGCCGTTGTTGCTGGTGTGCGAAGCGCCGTACGGGTTGCCGGCGACGAACTGGCTCGGGTCGGTGTAGCCGGGGGTGACCACCACCCCACCCCAGTGGTAGAAGACGGTGAACAGCGACAGCAGGGTCGCCTCCTGGCCGCCGTGGGAGGTGGCCGTCGTGCAGAACGCGGAGTAGACCTTGTTCGCCAGGGCGCCCTGCGACCACAGCGGCCCGGTGGTGTCGATGAACTGCTTGAGCTGGGCGGCCATCACGCCGTACCGGGTCGGCGTTCCGAAGATCACCACGTCCGCCCAGGACAGGTCGTCCAACTGGGCCTCCGGGACGTCCTGGGTCTCCATGCGGTGCGCGTGCCAGCCGGAGTTGGAGCGGATCGCCTCGTCCGGCGCCAGCTCGCGCACCTTGCGCAGGCGCACCTCGGCGCCGGCCTCACCGGCGGCCTCGCAAGCCGCCTGCGCCATCTGGTACGTGATGCCGGTCGCGCTGTAGTAGATCACCGCGACCTTGGTCTGGGCAGCCATCAGGTGTTTCCCTCCTCATGTCGGGTCAGCTCCGGCGACTACCCGGTACTTGCGGCGTCAAACGGCGGGGACGCGACCCGGCCTACCCGACGTGCGAGATGCTGGGGGTTAACAACTGCTCGCGATTGAGTGGTCTCTAGCGCCCCTAGGGGCGCTATGGTGGCCGGGTGAATTTGAAGGAGTGGGCGGCATCTCAGGGCGTCGCGTATGTCACCGCGCGGCGGCAGTACGCGGCTGGGACGCTGCCTGTTCCTACTTACCGGCTGGGTCGACTCATCATGGTGGGCGAGCCGTTACCTGCTGCCTCGGCTGGCGTCGAGCGGGTGGTGGTGTACGCCCGGGT
>NZ_JBIDDG010000045.1:0-43313 GCF_043205005.1 Micromonospora sp. NPDC047620
CGTCCTGTTCGCCATGCTCCGCGACAAGATCCCCTATCAACCCCGCCCCACACCGCCGATCACCGCTTGACGAAACCCATAGGGACACCCCCCCTTGTCAGTGGGTGTGCCAACCCCCGAATGGAGCATCTCTGATGAACACGATCATGCGTAAGAGCGTTCTCGGTATCGCTGGTCTGGCCTTCGCCGGTGGTCTGGCCGCCGGCCCGCTGAACCACACCGACACCACCGCCCCGGTCGAGGCGGCCACCGGCATCACCGCCGTCGCCGTGCAGGCCGACAAGCCCGACACGGCCAAGCTGATCCCGCACGGCGTGCAGGGCGCCCAGTCGCGTATCGACCTGACCGACGAGCAGGTTGCGAACACGAAGGCGATCATCGCGGCGACGAAGAAGGCCGGGATGGACGAGCGGGCGGCCGTGGTGTCGATCGCGACGGCGTTGCAGGAGTCGAAGCTGGAGAACCTGGGTCATCTGGGTGACCGCAACGACCACGACTCGCAGGGTCTGTTCCAGCAGCGCCCGTCGAGCGGTTGGGGCACGGTGGAGCAGATCACCGACCCGGAGTACTCGACGACGGCGTTCCTGAAGGGTCTCAAGCAGGTCGACCGGTGGCAGGACATGCCGCTGACCGAGGCCGCGCAGACGGTGCAGGTGTCGGCGTACCCGGACCACTACGCCCAGTGGGAACAGCAGGCCGCCGACCTGGTCGCCGAACACTGGAACAGCTGACCACAGACATTCACCACACAAGGGGGATCGCTGGCCGGCACCGTCACGGGTGCCGGCCGGCGACACATCTCGATACCGACGGCCGGCACCCCGACACGGGGCGCCGGCCGTCGGCGCACGCCGCAACGCGTCACCAGATCTTGGACAGTTGCCGTTCGGTGCGAACGGCAACTGTCCAAGATCTCGACGCGGCGGGCGGCGAGGCGTACCAAGCGGGCGGGTGGGAGCGGCCCAAGCCGCGGTCAGCGAGCGCGCCCAAGCAGCAGAGGGGCGAGCCCGGCCCAAGCCGCGCGGTCAGCGGGCGCGGCCCGAGCCGCAGTGAGCGGGGGCGGCCCAGGCCGCGGCCAGCGGGGGCGGCCCAGGCCGCGGCCAGCGGGGGCGGCCCAGGCCGCGGCCAGCGGGGGCGGCCCAGGCCGCGGCCAGCGAGCGCGGTGAGCGGCCAGGGGGCGGTAAGAGGGGCGGTCAGGGGGCGGTAAGAGGGGCGCAGGCTGGATACGTGCGTGGGGTCACCGGCGGCGGGAAGCCAGCCAGCGCGTGGCCAGGGCGGCGGCGCTGCCCCAGATGCCGCGCCGGAACACCAGCACGACGAGGACGAAGATGCCGCCGGTGACCAGGCCGATCGCCTCGAACCCGGAGAACGACAGCCAGTCCTCCAGACGGACCAGGATGGCCGCGCCGAGCACCCCGCCCCAGAGCGTGCCGATCCCGCCGAGCACCACCACGATGACGGCCTTGCCGGAGGTGGTCCAGTGCAGCACGTCGAGGGAGACGAAGCGGTGGCCGACGGCGAACAGCCCGCCGCCGAGCCCGGCGATGAAGCCCGACAGCACGAACGCGGTCAGCTTGTAGCGGTGTACGGGGTAGCCGAGCGCGCGGGCGCGGGCGGGGTTGTCGCGGATGCCGACCAGTACCCGGCCGAAGGGCGAGTGCACGATCCGCCAGGCGCCGGCCAGCCCGAGCAGCACGATCGGCAGGATCGCGTAGTAGAAGTAGTAGTCGTCGGTGAGGTCCAACCCGAACAGTTCGCGGGGCACGCCCTGTAGGCCGTTCTCGCCCCGGGTGACCGAGCGCCACTCGTTGGCCACGTAGTAGACCATCTGCGCGAACGCCAGGGTGACCATGGCGAAGTAGATGCCGGTCCGCTTCACGGCCAGGTAGCCGATCGGCACCGCGAGCACGGCCGCGGCGAGCGCCCCGGCCAGCACCGCCACCGGGAACGGCAGGCCGGCGTGGATGGCCACCAACCCGGTGACGTATGCGGAGGCGCCCCAGAAGGCCGCGTGCCCGAAGGACATCAGCCCGGTGAAGCCGAGCAGCAGGTCCACGGCGACGGCGAACAGCGCCCAGCAGAGGATGTCCACCGCCACCGCCGGGTAGAGCCCGTTGGGCAGCCAGAACGCCACCAGCAGCCCGACGGCGAACAGCGCGTACCGGACCCAGCCGGGCGCCCGGGTCACGGCGACCAGCCCCGACTTCGGCGCCCGGCCGCCGGCGTCGGTCGCGGTGTCGACGGTGCTCGTCATGCCGGTGCCTCCTCACGGCCGAACAGCCCGGCCGGCCGCCAGAGCAGCACGGCGGCCATCACGATGAAGACGATCGTCTGCGACACGATCGGGAAGTCGGACAGGTACGCCTCGCCCCACGCCTGGACCAGGCCGATGCCGAAGCCGGCGGCCACGGACCCGAAGATCGAACCCAGCCCGCCGATCACCACCACCGCGAAGACCACGATGATCAGGTCGGCGCCCATCAGCGGGTTCACGGCCCGCATCGGCGCGGCCAGCACCCCGGCGAGCGCGGCCAGGCCGATGCCGAAGCCGAAGACCGGGGTGACCCAGCGGCCGACGTTGATGCCGAACGCCTGGGTCAGCTCGGCCCGCTCGGTCGACGCCCGGACCACCATGCCGATCCGGGTGCGGGTCAGCACCCACCAGACGCCGACGCAGACGGCGACCGCGAAGCCCAGGATGAAGACCCGGTAGGTGGGGAAGTCGAAGAGCCCGAAGTCGACCGACCCGCTCAGCGCGGACGGGGTCTCGTACGGGCTGGACTGCACGCCGTAGCGGAGCTTCACCAGGTCCTGCAGGATCAGCGTGAGGCCGAAGGTGAGCAGGAAGTTGTAGAGCGGGTCGAGCCGGGTGAGCCGGTGGATGAAGGCCCGCTCCAGTGCCATGCCGAGCAGGCCCAACCCCACCGGCATGATCACCAACGCCGCCCAGAACGGCATGCCCGCCTCGCTGAGCAGGACGTACGCGCCGAACGCGCCGAACATGTAGAACGCCCCGTGGGCGAAGTTGACCACCCGCAGCATCCCGAAGATGACCGCGAGCCCGAGGGCGAGCAGGGCGTAGAACGCCCCGCTCACCAACCCGTTGAACGTGTTCTGCAAGAAGCCGGTCATGCCCTGGTCACATCTTGCAGTCCGCCGACGGGGCGCGGAACGCCTCGGCGGCGGGGATGGTCTTGAGGACCTTGACGTAGTCCCACGGCTCACTCACCTCGGACTGCGGCTTCACCTGGGCGAGGTAGGCGTCGTGGACGACCCGGTGGTCCTCGGCGCGGATCTTGCCGTTGCGCAGGAAGACGTCCTCGACGGTCTTGCCCTCCAACGCCTTGACCACGGCGTCGGCGTCGTCCGTGCCGGCGGCCTGCGCGGCCTCCAGGTACTGGGTGGCGGCGGAGTAGTTGGCCGCGTGCGCGAAGGACGGCCGGGTGCCCGTCTCCTTCTGGAACCGGTCGGCGAACTCCCGGTTCTTGGCGTCGAAGTTCCAGTACCAGGCGTCGGTGTACGTGGTGCCGGCGAGCGCGGCCGGGGTCAGCGAGTGGATGTCGGTGATGAACATCAGGCCCACGGCGAGCCCGACGCCCTTCTCCCGGAGCTTGAACTCGTTGTACTGCTTGACCACGTTGACCAGCTCGGCGCCGGCCTGCATGGTGCCGAGCACCTGCGGCTTCGGGTTCAGCGTCGGTGCCTTGAGCAGGAACGTCGAGTAGTCGCCGCTGGTGTTCGGGAACGGCGCGCCGTCCTTGCCGACGACGGTCCCGCCGGCCGCCGTGATCGCGCTCGAGAAGCTCTTCTCCATGTCCTGACCGAAGGCGTAGTTCGGGTAGAGGATGTACCAGTTTTTCCCGACCTGCTCGGTGGTGGTCTTCCCGGTGCCGTTGGCCAGCATGTAGGTGTCGTACGCGTAGTGGAACGTGTACTTGTTGCAGCTCTTGCCGGTCAGGTCGGTGGTGGCCGCCCCGATGTTGAAGTAGAGCTTCTTCTTCTCCTTCGCCACGTCGGCGACCTTGAGCGCGGCCGAGGAGGTCGGCACGTCGAGGATGAGGTCGACGCCCTTGCGGTCGTACATCTCGGCGGCCTTGCTGTTGGCGATGTCGGGCTTGTTCTGGTGGTCGGCGGTCTCCACGGTGATGTCCTTCGTCACCGCCCTGTCGCCGTGCCTGGCCTTGAAGTCGGCGATGGCCATCTCGACGGCCTTGACCGAGTTCTTGCCGGACAGCTCCGAATAGGCGCCGGACTGGTCGTTCAGCACGCCCAGCACGATCTTGCCCCCGGTCAGCTTCTGGTCCCCGCCCGACTGGGGACCACCGCCGCCGCAGCCGGCGACCAGCACCATCGCCGCCGCCGACGCGGCGGCCACACCCACCGTCCTACGCATGCTCATCCCTCCACCCCCGCGCCGCGCGGGTCGTCGAATCGGAATCAGATGCCGAGGTACGACAGCAGCTCGCGCTCCCGCGAGCGCACCTCGGAGTTGTCCATCGCCTCCGCGACGCGTCCCTCGGCCAGCAGGTAGTGCCGGTCGGCGACGCCGGTGGCGAAGTGCAGGTTCTGCTCGACCAGCAGCACGGTCACCCCGTGCCGTTTGGCCTCGCGCAGGAGGTCGCCGACCTGCTGCACGAGCAGTGGCGAGAGCCCCTCGGTCGGTTCGTCGCAGAGCAGCAGCCGGGCGCCCATCCGCAGCACGCGGGCGAGGGCGAGCATCTGCTGTTCGCCGCCGGAGAGCATGGTGGCGGCCGAGTCCCGTCGCTGGTGGAGGGCGGGGAACGCCTCGTACACCCGCTCCAGCGGCCACGGGTCGGGGCCGACCGCCGGCGGCAGGGTGAGGTGCTCCGTGACGCTCAGCGTGGCGTAGCTGCCCCGGTCGTCGGGGACCCAGCCGAGCCCCAGCCGCGCCCGCCGGTACGCGGGCAGCTTCCCGACGTCCCGGCCGTCCAGCGCCACGGTGCCGCGCTGGCCGGTGTGCAGGCCCATCACGCAGCGCAGCAGGGTGGACTTGCCGGCGCCGTTGCGCCCGACGAGGGTGACCACCTCGCCGGCGGAGACGTCCAGGCTGACCTCCCGCAGCACCTGCGCCTCGCCGTACCAGGCGGACAGGTTCTCAATGCGCAGCATCAGCGGCTCCCAGGTATGCGGTGATCACGCGCTCGTCGGCGCGGACCTGCTCGTACGGGCCCTCGACGAGGACCTTGCCGGCCTGCAGGACGGTGACGGTGTCGGCGAGCCGCCCGACCACGCTCATGTTGTGCTCGACCATCACCACGGTCCGGCCCTGCCGGACGCGGGCGATCAGGTCGACGGTGCGGTCGACGTCCTCCAGGCCCATGCCCGCGGTCGGCTCGTCGAGCAGCAGCACCTTCGGGTCCAGGGCGAGGGCGATGGCCAGCTCCAGCGCCCGCTTGCGCCCGTACGCCAGCGCCTCGGCGGGGGCCTCGGCCAGGTCGGCCAGCCCGACCATGTCGAGCAGCTCGGCGGCCCGGTCGGTGTAGCGGCGCATCAGCTTCGCCGAGCGCCAGAACCGCCAGCCGAGCCCGCTCGGGCTCTGCAACGCCAGCTCGACGTGCTCGCGGGCGGTGAGCTGCGGGAAGAGGCTGGTGATCTGGAACGACCGGGCCACGCCGAGCCGGGCGACCCGCTCGGGGGGCAGCCCGGTGACGTCGCGGCCGTCCAGCTCGATCCGGCCGCCGCTGGGGCGCAGGAACCCGGTGAGCAGGTTGAACAGGGTGGTCTTCCCAGCGCCGTTCGGGCCGACCAGCGCGTGCACGCTGCCCGCCGCGACGTCGAGGTCGACGCGGTCGACCGCCCGGAAGCCCCGGAAGTCGCGGGTCAGCCCGCGAGCCGACAGGAGCGCTTGCCCGGCCATCGCCTACTCCTTGCTAGGGGTCGCGCGACGGTCGGATTGGTGACCTGGGTCACATGACCGTCGCGTCCTGGAAACCTACGACCGCAACAGGACGTCGAACTATGTCGATGGCCACCACATTCCGGGAACCCGGACCGTGCGGGAACTCCACCCCGCCGCCCGGCCACCCCGCCCGCCGGCATCGACAATGGTGACTGTTGGGTCGTTCCGTACCACGCCCATCTGGGCGCGCCACGCCGCGCCCCACCTGCGCTCCGCCTTGACGGATGCCCCTAGGGTGATGGCCCCCTCCCGCGAAAGGTGCCGAGCGAATGCCCTTCGGCTTCACTGTTGCGATCATCTTCGCCGTCGGCCTGGCGATCTCCGGCGCGCTCGCGCTCGGCGCGCGCGCCAGCTCGACGAAGCGGACCGCCACCCTGGCGGCGCTCGGCTGCCTCGTCGGCGCGGTCGTGTTCACCGTCGGCTCCAGCGCCCACTCCGTGCCGATCCGCTCGGTCGGCATCGTCACCAGCTTCGGCAAGCCGACGGGCAAGGTCACCGGCTCCGGCCTGAAGTGGGTCGCCCCGTGGCAGAAGGTCGGCGAGTGGGACGCCGGCCGGCAGAAGTACGACCACATCGGCGGCGAGCACTGCGTGCGGGTCCGCACCGGCACGCTCGCCGACGCCTGCGTCGAGGTGCTCGTCGAGTGGCAGGTCAAGCCCGAGAACGCGCCGAAGCAGTTCATGGACTACAAGGGCGACTTCGACAGCTTCCGGGGCCAGCGGGTGGGCGTCCAGCTCGACAGCGCCGTCAACGACGCCTTCGCCACGTACAACCCGCTGGAGAAGATCGACTCGAACACCGGCAGCCTGAACGTGGACCTGAAGCCCTTCGCCGAGAGCATCAAGACCAGCGCGGAGACGCGGCTCTCCAACGACGTCGACATCCTGTCGGTGACGATCACCCGGGTCAACCACGACGACAAGACCGAGGGCAACATCAAGGCGTTCCAGGACAAGCTCGCCCAGACCCGCAACCTGGAGCAGGACCGGAAGAACGCCGCCATCCAGAAGCAGATCACCGAGACGAACGCGAAGGTCGACAAGGTGTCGCGGTGCCTGGAGATCGCCGAACGCAACGGCAGCAACCCCGGGCTCTGCATCAACCCCGGGATCATCACCGGCACCAAGTGACGGCCGACCGGCGCTGACCCCGCCCCCGGACGTGCCCCGGTTCAGCCGGTGAGCGCGTCCAGGGCGAGGTCGACGTCGGCCTCGGTGGAGTAGACGTGGAAGGACGCCCGGACCCGGCCGGCACGGACCGCCGCCCGGACCCCGGCCCGCTCCAGCCGCTCCGCCGCACCGGGCACCTCCACCGTGACGATCGCGCTCTGCCCCGGCGGCCGGCCCAGCCCGGCGAGGAACCGGTTGGCCAGCGCGACGTCGTGCGCGTACACGGCCGGCACGCCGATCTCGGCGAGCAGTTCCAAGGCGGGGGCCGTGCCGACCCAGCTGAACCAGGCGGGCGAGATGTCGAACCGGCGGGCGTCGTCGGCCAGGCGCAGCGGCGGGCCGTAGTAGGAGGCGTGCGGGTCGTCGCCCGCGTACCAGCCGGCGGCGTCGGGGCGCAGCCGCTCGCGCAGCGCGGGCGCGAGGTAGGCGAAGGCGGAGCCGCGTGGCGCCATCAGCCACTTGTACGCGCCGACCGCGACCACGTCGGCTCGGCTCGCGTCGAACGGCAGCCAGCCGCACGCCTGGGTGGCGTCCACCGCGACGAGCGCGCCGTGCGCCCGGGCCGCCGCGACGATCTCGTCGTACGCGGCGATCGTGCCGTCGGCGGACTGCACCAGGCTGAACGCGACCAGGTCGGTGCCGGCGTCGATCGCGTCGACGAGCCCGGCCGGCGGCACGGTCCGCACCCGGACGCCCCGCTCGGCCTGCACCAGCCAGGGGAAGAGGTTGGAGGTGAACTCCACCTCAGGCACCACCACGGTCGCGCCGGGCGGCAGCGCGGCGGCGACCGGGGCCAGCAACTGGGAGACGGTGCTGCCGACCGTGACGTCGGCGGCCGGCACCCCGACCAGGCCGGCGAAGGCGGCCCGGGACCGTTCGGTCGCCTCGCCCCAGCCCTCCCAGGAGGTACCCCCGGTCCGCCAGTCGGCCAGCGCCTCCTGCACCGCGTCCCACACCGGGTCGGGCGGCAGCCCGTAGCTGGCGGTGTTCAGCCAACCCGGCTGCGGCTGCCACAGCTTCTGCGCCTGCGCGATCTCCACACCGCCGACGCTAGTCACCCGCGGCGCGTACCGGGACGGCCAATCCCGCACTCGCGGCCCCGGCACCGGCGGCTGGCGGCGTCAGCTCACGTTGGCGGGGCCGAGGACGCTCTTCAGGTCGCCCATCAGCGCGGTGGTGGCCGCCACCCGGAACGGGCCGAGCCGCAGCGTGGTGACCTTGCTGCCGTTGAGCAGCTTGACGTGCACCTCGGTGTCGCCGGGGTGCAGCACCAGGGTCTCCTTGAGCCGCTCCACCAGCGGGGGCGTGCACCGGGTCACCGGGATGGTGAGGGTGATCGGCTTGCTCGCCGGGTTGCTGCTGATGTCGGGCATGGACATGTCCATCGCCATGATGCGCGGGGTGTCGTCGCGACGGTCCACCCGCCCCTTGACCACCACGATGGCGTCCTCGGCGATGTACTGCCCGATCACCTCGTAGGTGTTGGGGAAGAACAGCGCCTCCACGCCGCCGGCCAGGTCCTCCAGGGTGGCCGAGGCCCAGGCCCGGCCCTGCTTGGTGACCCGGCGCTGCACCCCGGAGAGGATGCCGGCGAGGGTCACCACCGCCCCGTCCGGGACGGTGCCCTCCTCCGACAGGGCGGCGATCGTGCAGTCGGCCGCCG
Source organism: Micromonospora sp. NPDC047620 (assembly GCF_043205005.1). Classification (NCBI taxonomy): domain Bacteria; kingdom Bacillati; phylum Actinomycetota; class Actinomycetes; order Micromonosporales; family Micromonosporaceae; genus Micromonospora; species Micromonospora sp. NPDC047620. Next base: position 8,753 of record NZ_JBIDDG010000045.1, read on the forward strand.
CGCCGAGGACGTGCTCCAGGCCGAAGAGCGGGTGGTCGGAGACGTAGAGGCCGAGCATCTCGCGTTCGAAGGCGAGCTTGTCGCGCTTGTCCCACTCCCCCTCGCCGATCACCGGCATCACGGTGGTGCTGCTGGTGTCCGCGTCGCCGAAGCCGGCGCCGAAGAGGTCGTACTGGCCGACGGCCTCCTTGCGCTTGACGTCGGCGTACGCGTCGATGGCCTCCGCGTGCACCGCGAGCAGCGCCTTGCGGGAGTGCTTGAGCGAGTCGAACGCCCCGGCCTTGATCAGCGATTCGATGGTCTTCTTGTTGCAGACCACCGCGTCGACCTTCGACAGGAAGTCGTAGAAGTCGGCGTAGTCGCCCTTCTCCTCCCGGCAGCGCATGATCGCGGCGACCACGTTCGCCCCGACGTTGCGTACTGCGCCGAGACCGAACCGGATCTCCTTGCCGACCGGGGTGAACGGCCCGGCGGAGGTGTTCACGTCCGGGGGCAACACCTGGATGCGCATCCGGCGGCACTCCGAGAGGTAGAGCGCCATCTTGTCCTTGTCGTCGCCGACGGAGGTGAGCAGCGCCGCCATGTACTCGGCCGGGTAGTGCGCCTTCAGGTACGCGGTCCAGTACGACACCAGGCCGTACGCCGCCGAGTGCGCCTTGTTGAAGGCGTAGCCGGCGAACGGGACCAGCACGTCCCAGACCTTCTGGATCGCCTCGTCCGAGTAGCCCCGTTCCCTGCAGCCGTCCCGGAACGGGATGAACTCCTTGTCGAGGATCTCCTTCTTCTTCTTGCCCATCGCCCGCCGCAGCAGGTCGGCCTGGCCGAGGGTGTAGCCGGCGAGGATCTGCGCGGCGCGCTGCACCTGCTCCTGGTACACGATCAGGCCGTAGGTGGGCGCGAGGATCTCCCGCAGCGGCTCCTCCAGCTCCGGGTGGATCGGGGTGATCTCCTGGAGGCCGTTCTTGCGCAGCGCGTAGTTGGTGTGCGAGTCCACGCCCATCGGGCCGGGTCGGTACAGGGCGAGGACGGCGGAGATGTCCTCGAAGTTGTCCGGCTTCATCATCCGCAACAGGGAGCGCATCGGCCCGCCGTCGAGCTGGAACACGCCCAGGGTGTCGCCCCGGGCCAGCAGCTCGTACGCGGCCCTGTCGTCCAGCGGCAACCCGAGCAGGTCCAGCTCCTTGCCGTGGTTGAGCTGGATGTTCTTCACCGCGTCGTCGATGATGGTCAGGTTGCGCAGGCCGAGGAAGTCCATCTTCAACAGCCCGAGCGACTCGCACGTCGGGTAGTCGAACTGGGTGATGATGACCCCGTCGGAGTCCCGGCGCATCAGCGGGATGTGGTCGATGATCGGCTCGGCGGACATGATGACGCCGGCGGCGTGCACGCCGGTCTGCCGGATCAGCCCCTCGATGCCCCGGGCGGTGTCGATGACCTTCTTGACGTCGGGCTCGGCCTCGTACATGCCCCGGATCTCGCCGGCCTCGGCGTACCGGGGGTGCTTGGGGTCGAAGATGCCTTCCAGGGGGATGTCCTTGCCCATCACCGCCGGGGGCATCGCCTTGGTGATCCGGTCGCCGACCGCGTACGGGTAGCCGAGCACCCGGGCCGAGTCCTTGATCGCGGCCTTCGCCTTGATGGTGCCGAAGGTGGCGATCTGGGCGACCTTGTCCTCACCCCACTTGTCGGTGACGTACTTGATCACCTCGCCGCGCCGGCGCTCGTCGAAGTCGATGTCGACATCCGGCATCGAGACGCGCTCGGGGTTGAGGAACCGCTCGAAGATCAGGCCGTGCGGGATCGGGTCGAGGTCGGTGATGCCCAGCGCGTACGCCACCAGCGAGCCGGCGGCCGAACCGCGGCCGGGGCCCACGGCGATGCCCTGGTTCTTGGCCCACTGGATGAAGTCGGCGACCACGAGGAAGTACGACGGGAAACCCATCTGGATGATGACGCCCAGCTCGTACTCGGCCTGCGTGACGTGGCCCTCGGGGATGCCGCCGGGGTAGCGCCGGGCCAGCCCGGCGAAGGTCTCCTTGCGGAACCAGGACTCCTCGGTCTCCCCCTCGGGGACCGGGAAGCGCGGCATCAGGTTGTGGAACTCGAACATCCCGGCGGGGTCGACCTTCTCGGCCACCAGCAGGGTGTTGCGGCAGCCCTCCAGCCAGAGGTCGGAGCTGTCGACGGCGCGCATCTCGTCGGCGGACTTGATGTAGTAGCCGCTGCCGTCGAACCGGAACCGGTTCGGATCGGCGACGTTCGCCGCCGTCTGCACGCAGAGCAGCACGTCGTGCGCCTCGGCCTGGGCCTCGTGGGTGTAGTGCGAGTCGTTGGTCACCACCGGCGGGATGTCCAGCTTGCGGGAGATGTCGTGCAGCTCCTGGCGGACCCGGCGTTCGATGCTGATGCCGTGGTCCATGACTTCCAGGAAGTAGTTCTCCTTGCCGAAGATCTCCTGGTACCTCGCGGCTGCCTTGAGCGCCTCGTCGTACTGACCCAGGCGCAGCCGGGTCTGCACCTCCCCGGAGGGGCAGCCGGTGGTCGCCATCAACCCGTCGGCGTTCTCGGCGAGCAGTTCCGCGTCCATCCGCGGCCACTTGACGAAGAACCCCTCCGTGTACGACCGGCTGGTCAGCTTGAAGAGGTTGTGCAGGCCGGTCTTGTTCCGCGCCCAGATGGTCATGTGGGTGTAGCCGCCGCTGCCGGAGACGTCGTCGCTCTTCTGCTCCGGTCTGCCCCAGCGCACCCGCTGCTTGTGGAAGCGTGATTCCGGCGCCACGTACGCCTCGATGCCGAGGATCGGCTTGACCCCGGCCGCCATCGCCTGCTTGTAGAAGTCGTTCGCGCCGTGCATGTTGCCGTGGTCGGTCATCGCCACCGCCGGCATGCCCTGCCGCTTGACCTCGGCGAAGAGGTCCTTCAGCCGGGCCGCCCCGTCGAGCATCGAGTACTCCGTGTGCACGTGCAGATGCGCGAACGAATCGCCCATGCGTGGCGCCCCCCGGGTCGGATCATGGGATGGTCGAGGTCGGTCGGCCTACCCTATCGCCGCCGGAAGAGGCGGCTCCAGACGCCGCGCGGGGCGGAGCGGGCCGGGGTGGTGTGGATCTCCCCGGCCGCTGCGGGGGGCGGCCGGGGCGCGCGCCCCACTCGGCGGTCGGCCCCTTGGCGTCTCGCTGACCAGCTACTTCCCTAGGGTGGACCGTCATGACAGAGCGGAAGACAGTTCTCGTGACCGGCGCGACCGGCAACCAGGGCGGCGCCACGGCACGCCGGTTGCTCCGGGACGGCTGGCAGGTGCGGGCACTCGTACGCGATCGGGCCAAGCCCGCCGCACGCCTCCTCCACGAGCAGGGCGCCACCCTGGTCGAGGGGAACATGGACGACGCCGACTCGCTACGCGCGGCGATGCACGGTGTGCACGGTGTCTTCAGTGTCCAGGCCCTGGCGTACACGCCGGACACCCTCGCGGCCGAGGTCAGGCAGGGAAAGACCGTCGCCGACGTGGCCAAGGAGACCGGCGTCGCACACCTGGTCTACAGCTCGGTGGGCGGTGCGGAGCGCCGGACCGGCATCGACCACTTCGAGACCAAGGCAGAGATCGAGCGGCACATCCAGGCGTTGAACCTGCCCGCGACCGTCCTGCGCCCCGCGTTCTTCATGAACAACCTTCTCCACTACGCCGACGCCCAGGGGGAACGGGTCCTGCGGCTACAGGTCGTACCCGACCGACCGATCCAGATGATCGCCTCGGACGACGTCGGCCGCATCGCCGCGTACGCCTTCGCGCACCCCGCCGATCACCTCGGCACGCAGATCGAGATCGCCGGTGACGAGCTCACCTTCACCCGGGTCGCCGAGATCTACGAGGCGCTCACCGGCACCCCCACCCGCCTGGAGCCGCAACCCATCGACCAACGCATGTACGCGTGGTTCGCCGAGAGCGGATACCGAGCCGACATCGCCGGCCTGCGGAACCGGTTCCCCGGGCTGCTGACGTTCGAGCAGTTTCTGCGGGACCGTCTCGGCCGGGCGGCGGCGTCCGCACCGCAGGGCGACCGGACCGGGAAGCCCGCGCGACGGAAGCCCCAGGGCGGCTAGCCCACCGCCATCCGGCCAGCGGCGCGTCGACCGGCGGCGAACCCTGCGGGGTTCGCCGCCGTCTTTTTCGCCGGAACACACTGATGCCTTCGGACACGATGATGTAGCACTGGACGATAGTGTGTGCCACACAGTATGGTGTGACGCATGGTGAGCGATGAGATCCTGCGGACGCACCTCCAGGAGTTGCGTCGGGGCACCGTGGTGGTGGCGAGCCTCATCGCCCTGCGGCGCCCCGACTACGGCTACGCGCTGCTGCAACGCCTCTCCGACCACGGCTTCCCGGTCGACGCCAACACGCTCTATCCGCTGCTGCGACGACTGGAGGAGCAGGGGCTTTTGACCAGCGAGTGGAACACCGAGGAGAAGCGGCCGCGCAAGTTCTACCGGACCAGCGGGGAGGGCGAGTCGGTGCTGGGCCGACTCCTCGCCGACCTCGCCGCAGTGCATACCTCCCTGACCGGGCTGATCGAAGGAGCCGACCGATGACTACCCTGACCGACCGCTACCTCGCCGCGACCCTGCGCTCGGTGCCGGTCGCGCGCCGCGAGGAGATCGCCACCGAGCTGCGCGCCTCGATCGAGGACATGGTCGAGGGCCGCACGACCGGCGGGCAGGACGGCACCGCCGCCGAACGGGAGGTGCTCACCGAGCTGGGCGATCCGGCGCAGCTCGCCGCCCGCTACTCCGACCGCCGGTTGCAGCTCATCGGGCCGGCCTACTACCTGGCCTGGGAGCGGCTGCTGAAGCTGCTGCTCAGCTTCGTGCCGGCAACGGCCGGCGTGGTGGTCGGCCTGCTGGCGGCCACCGACGGCGAGAACGCCGGCGGGGCCGTCGGCGAGGGCGTCACCACCGCCCTCACGGTGGCCCTCCAGATCGCCTTCTGGGTCACCCTGGTCTTCGCGGTGCTGGAGCGCACCAGGACCCCCCTGCACCTGCCCGACTGGAGCGTCGACCAGCTTCCGGAGAGCCCGGGCGAACGGCAGATCACCCTGACCGACACCGCCGCCTCGATCGGCTTCCTGGCGATCTTCATCGCCTACCTGCCGATGCAGCACTTCCGGTCGTTCGTCCCCGCCGACGGTGACGGCAACCTGCCGGTCCTCGACCCGGCGCTGTGGAGCTTCTGGCTGCCGTTCCTGATCGCCGTGCTGGTCGCCAACGTGGGCCTGGAGATCGCCAAGTACCGGGCCGGGCGCTGGACCTGGCCGCTGGTCGCGGCGAACGCGGTGCTCGACCTGGCCTTCGCGGTGCCGGTGGTCTGGCTGATGTCGACCGACCGGCTGCTCAACCCCGACTTCGTGGCCCGCTTCGAGTGGCTCGGCGAGGGCGAGAACCTGAACACCGTCGCCACCATCGTGGTCGCCGGCACGGCGCTGATCGTGCTCTGGGACGTCGTCGAAGGCGTGGTCAAGGCGCTGCGCGACCGCCGCTGACCCGACCGCGCCACGCGGCCCGGCACGCCCCGGCGTGCCGGGCCGTCAGCCGTGACGAGCGGGCCGGAGGGCGCCGGTAGTGGCCGCGGCGAGGAAGCCGGTCCAGGCCGCGGGGCCGAAGGCCAGCACCGGCCCCCCACGGTCCTTGCTGTCGCGTACGCCCACCACGCCGGCCAGGTTCGTCGCCACCTCGACGCAGGTGGAACCGCCGTTGCTGCTCCGGGTGGACTTCCGCCAGGCCGCGCCGGTCAGGTCCACGACTCCGCCACCTCCGCGAGAAGTTCCCGGGAGGCTCTGCGGGGTAGCACCTTGCCCCGCAATCGCTCCCATGCTCGTTGAAGGCTATCAACATCCTCGGACCGATTTGTGACCTGCGCACGCAACTGGTTGTCGAGGTGGGCCACCTCAGCGCCGTCCGTCGTGCGGGCCAGGATGAACGGCCCAGCGAGCCCAGGATGCATGCCGGCTTCGGCGGGCACCACATGAATATCGACCTGGGGAAGCTCGCCTACCTCCAACAGGTGGGCGAACTGCTCGGCCATCACTTTCCGGTCGCCGATCTGCCGGCGCAGCACCGCCTCGTCGACGACGAAGACGACCTCCGGCGGGGCCTCCCGGGTCAGCACCGCCTGGCGGGCCAGCCGGGAGGTCACCCGCTGCTCCACCTCGGCCTCGCGGAGCATGCCGCCGCCGGTGAGCACCGCGCGGGCGTACGCCTCGGTCTGGAGCAGGCCGGGGATCAGTGACGGCTCGAACCAGCGGATCAGCGTGGCCTCCGCCTCCACCGAGATCCACTCACGCAGCCAGGGCGGCGCGGCGTCCGCGCGGACGAGGGTGAGCAGCCGCTCGAAGAAACCCTCGGACCTTAGTGGTCAACGTCGGAAGTCCTTCGGGGGTTGACGCAGAGTGGGACCTACGCGGGGGCCTTGACCACATCTGCACGCCCACGGACGGGCTGGGCCAGCAGGAAACCGCTTGAAGGCGGCGACGGGCGGGGTGTCCGGCCCCGATGCCCCTCCTCCAGCCCCGTCCGCGAACGCGTTCTGAGGCCGGAGGCAGGCCGGGGCCTCTGCCACGACGCCCGGCGCACCTGGCCAACGGCCAGGTGTCGCATGCCCAGGTCAGTCCCCGGTTCCGGCGCTCCTGTCGGCCCACGCCTGGTACCGGTGGTCCACTCTGAGGTCCCGGAGCGGTGCGAAGGCGGGGTCGATGGCCAGCGCCCGTTGGACTTCCCGCCATGCGTCGGACTCTCGGCCGAGTGCGAGCAGAACCCGGGCGTAGGTGTCATGCAGATACAGGTGGTCGCCGCCGTCGGCGCACGCCACGCCCTTTTCGATCAGCCGGAGGGCGTCGGCGAGGTCCTTCGGGGTGGGGGCGGGGTCTTCGGCATGGATGATTTCCCAGGCGAGGAAGTTGGTCGCGTAGCGGACGACCTCGCGCTGGAACTGTCCCTCGTCGGTGAAGTGGAAGATCTGCCAGACCGGCGGCACCAGCCGCATACAGGTCTCGGCGACCGCGAAGCCGTCGCGGCGGTGCTGGGCCCGGTACTGCTCGGTGCCCTCGTCGCCGTGGCCGACCTTGCCGTGGATCCACATCTTGCCGTAGTAGGCGTAGAGCAGGCCGTAGGCGGAGTCGGCGTCGCCCTCGGTGTACTGGGCGATGGCCTTGTCGTACTCGGCGAGTGCCGCCGACCATTCCCCTCGGCCGCGAAGCGCGTTGGCCTGTGTGATCAGGCTGCCGGCCGCCGTTGCCTGCTCGCGCTCGGAGTCGCCGTCGACGCCGCCCTGGTCGCGGAAGTCGATGCGCGCCCCGGGGTAGGCGTCGGCGACCCGTCGGCGGACCTCTCTGGAGAGGGCGTTGTAGCGAAGGTCGATCTGCTCGACGGCGGGCAGGGTGAAGAAGCCGTCGGGCAGCTCGGCCAGCCCGTTGAAGGACAGGTCGATCCTCTTCAGGCTCTGGAAGGCGCCGATTCCGGCGATGACGTCGGCGGTCATCGGACCACGCCCGCCCCTGTCCTCCGCTCCCCAGCGGTCGATCTCCAGTTCCTCCAGCGCGGGCAGGGGATTCGCGAGCACGGGCCGCAGCAGCTCGTGCGACGGAACCGGCACACCTGTGTGGTCGGTGAGTCCGCTCAGCTTCAGCACCCGCAGCCTGAGCAGCCGGGACAGGTCGGGCAGCGGGGTCTTCACCAGTCCGAGGGCATTGTCGAGGTCGAGTTCCTCGAGGTTGGTCAGGCGCAGCAGTGTGGCGGGGATCTCCTGAAAGAAGTTGCCCCTGAGCTCGAGCTTGCGCAGGTTCGGGAAGCCGGTGAGGGCTTCGGGGAACCGCTTGAGGTACCTCCAGCTCCTTCCCACCATGGAGATTTCTTCCAGGCTGGCCAGGCCCTGCATCGATGCCGGGAACACCAGGTTGGTCTGGTCCGCCACCAGCCGGCGCAGGTGTATCAGGTTGCCAGCCGTCTCCGGGAGCGCGAAGGGTGTGATGTCGGGCAGTGCCTCGCCGGTGCCGGAGGGCTTGCTGGACAGCTCTGAGACATCGAGTTCCTCCAGCGTGGTGAGCCGGCCGATGGTGTCCGGCAGCCTGATCGGCCGGTGGGCGGGCTCGGTGGAGAAGTCGTAGGTGGTGTTGCCGGCGATCCGCAGTACGCGCAGCCTGGACAGCCGGCCGATGGAGGCGGGCAGTTCGGCCAGGCCGCAGTCTCGTACCGACAGAAGTTCCAGGTCGGTCAGAGTGCCGATCTCGTCGGGGAGTCGCCCGATGGGGTTGCCGTCCAGGACGAGTGTGCGCAGCCATGGCATCCGCAGAACCTCGGCAGGGAACTCTTTGAGCTTGCGTTCCGACAGATCGAGATGGAGCACCCGGTCGGCCCGGGCACGCGCGACGTCCGCCAGCACCGCATCCTTCGCGGTCCGCGCACCCGGGCGCAGGACCGGCAGTCCGGCCCGTAGCCGTTCCAGGAACTCCGGGACCTTGATGCTCTTGTATTCCGGGTCGACGACCTCGGTGACGAACGACTCCACGATGTTCTCGCTGCCGAAGTCCGCGTTGTCATCGTTGCCGTAGTTGTCCACCAGGCGAGCGTCGGGGGCGGAAACGCTGAGATCGTGGTTGTAGTTGATGACCCATGGGGTCTCTACGGTGCAGGCCTCCAGGATGCCGTCGTTGTAGTAGCCGTAGACCAGATGGGTGAAGGTGCCGTCCTGGATGTAGATTTCGCAGTCGCCGCCCTCCAGGGTCTCGGCCCGGGTGGTACCGCCGACATAGAGCCCCGGCAGAAACTCGTAGAGCGCGATCGGGCCGGACACGGTCAGATCGCCGGTGATCACCACCAGGTCCACGTCGTCCAGACTCCCGATCCCGGCGACGGCGTCGAGGAAGTCCCCCTCCAGTACCAGATCGCCGTCGAAGAGCAGGACGTTGTCATAGTTGCCCTCGAAGGAGGCGGAGAGAGCCTGCACGAGGCGAGTGTCGGCCTCTGCGAAGAAGAGGCGTTCGGGTGCGGGGTTGTTGGCCATGTGGGCGACGATAGGACACGGGCATGACAGTCCTTCAATGTCCTTCTGCCCATCGGGCGCACTCGTCGCGGCGCGCGGATCGTGGTAGCCGAACCCGCGCTGTCGGCTATCAGCCTCAGGCTTTCATGAGGGTTGGTGTCCGGCCGGAACGTGTCAAGGGATTGAGGCCAACGGGAGTTAAGCGGCTTGTCGTTGTGGCTCGGGCTTGTTGATCCAGACCTGTTCGGGCAGGTCGAGGATCTTGGGCAGGGAATGACAGCGGACGTCCAGGCCGGCGAGCTACCGCCAGGCGGCTCAGGCCGCGCGGGCAGCTTTTGAGCAGGGGAGGTCTTGGCCGACTCCGGCACGGTGGGCGAGGGGTCATCCTGTCTGGCCGCCCGCGTCAGGCGGCGCGGCAGGCTCCAGCCGGTAAGAACCACTTCTGCTGATCGGCCTGCCTGCCTTGCCCGTTGCCACCGCCCGCCCGATATCGCTGACCGCCTCGCAGAGGCACCGGCTGAAGAAGATGGCCTACGGGCACAGGACTCCCCACCAGGCCCGGATCCGCGCGCACGTCGTGCTCCACGCGGCACGGGGCCGTTCCAACGCGTGCATCGCCCGCGAGACGGGCCTGCATGTGGACACCGTGCGGACCTGGCGAGGCCGCTTCGCCGACGAGGGCATGCCCGGGCTGGCCGACCGCCAGCGCCCCGGCCGGCCACCCTCGTTCACCGCCCTGCAGACCGCCCAGGTCAAGGCCCTGGCCTGCCAACTACCCGCCGAGACCGGCACGCCGCTGGCCCGCTGGTCGTGCCCGGAACTGGCCCGCGAGGCCACGGCGCGAGGCATCGCCCCGGCCCTGTCGGCCTCCACCGTGCGCCGCTGGCTGGCCCAGGACGCGCTCAAGCCCTGGCAGCACCGCTCCTGGATCTTCATCCACGACCCCGATTTCGGACCCAAGGCTGCCCGTGTGCTGGATCTGTACGCGCGCACCTGGCAGGGCGAACCGCTCGGACCGGACGAGTACGTCATCAGCGCGGACGAGAAGACCTCCATCCAGGCCCGCTGCCGCTGCCACCCCACCCTGGCCCCCGGACAGGCCCGGGCGATGCAGGTCAACCACACCTACGGCCGCGGCGGTGCCCTGGCCTACCTGGCCGCCTACGACGTCCACCACGCGAGGGTGCTCAGCCGCACCGAGCCCAGAACCGGCATCGACCCGTTCATGAACCTGGTCACCCAGGTCATGAGCCAAGAGCCCTACGCCAGCGCCAAAAGGGTGTTCTGGATCGTCGACAACGGCTCCTCCCACCGCGGGCAGAGGCCGCCGACCGCTTGACCAGTGCATTCCCGAACGCGCTCATGGTCCACACCCCCGTCCACGCCTCCTGGCTCAACCAGGTGGAGATCTACTTCTCCGTCGTGCAGCGCAAGGTCGTCTCGCCCAACGACTTCACCGACCTGGCCCAGGTCAGGGACCGGCTCCGAGCATTCGAAGACCGCTACAACGCCACAGCACAGCCATTCCAGTGGAAGTTCACCACCTCCGACCTGGACGATCTGCTGGCCAGACTCGACCGACACAACGCCGATCACCAGGAAGCATCCTCCGCGCAGCCAGCTACATGATCAACCCCCGAAGGACTTCCGACGTTGGCTACTTAGGCGTGCAGATCGCGCAGAGCATCATCGAGGAGAAGCAGACCCGGATCGTGGAGATCCTGGTGGCCGCGGTGCCGGTCCGGGCGTTGCTGGCCGGCAAGATGGTCGCCGGCACCCTGCTGGCCCTCGGGCAGGTCGCCCTGGTCGCCCTGGTCGCCGTGGTGGGTGTGCAGTTCGGCGACAGCGGGGAGCTGCTCTCGCTGCTGGCCCCGGCGATCGGCTGGTTCGTGCCGTTCTTCCTGCTCGGCTTCGTGCTGGTCCGGACGGCGTGGCGGTCGCGCGAGACGGTGGGCTGAGCGGTGTCGCGGTGCGCCGGCCGGGCGTACCGCGTCCGGGGCTGACGCACGGCGCGGCCCGGCACGCCCACCACGTGCCGGGCCGCCGCGGCCGGTCGGCCCGCGTCCCGCGGGGAGCGGGCGAGGACCACCGGGAGCCGGGACGGACGCGCGCCACCGCCGTCGCGGGCGGCTGCCGGATCAGCCGGTACGCGTCGGCGGTGGCGCGCGGTCGGGTCAGTCGGCGGCGTTGCGGAAGACCGGGTAGTAGCCGCCGGACTGGCCGGCCGCGGTCGGGTGGTAGGAGACGCCGAGGTTGAGGTAGTTGAGGGCGTGCAGCCACTTCTCGCCGTAGCTGCACAGCTGGTGCCCGACGAAGGCCGAGCGCACGTCGGCGAAGGTGAAGCCGGCCGCGGTGGCCGCGCTGCGGGTGATGTCGTCCACCAGGTTGATACCCTCGTTGATCTTGGCACGCGAGGTGGCGCTCAGCCCGACGCAGACGGTGCCGAGCTGGTAGAAGACCGGGTAACCGACGACCACGACCCGGGCGTTCGGGGCCCGGGTCTTGATGCCGTTGTAGACGTTGCTCAGCAGGCCGGGGAGCTGGGCGCGGGCCTTGTCCTCGGCGGCCTGCACGGCGGCGACGCACTCGGTGGTGCCCTTGAGCACGCAGGTGGTCATGATGTTGGCGAAGCCGACGTCGTTGCCGCCGACCGTGACGCTGACCAGGCTGGTGGTGGAGCTGAGCGCGGAGAGCTGGGTGTTGATCACGCTGGTCGTGGTGGCGCCGGAGCAGGCGACCGAGCGGTACGAGGCGGGCTTGACGTTGGCGGCGTACAGCGCGGGGTAGGCGCTGGTGCTGCGCTGGCAGGAGCCGCTCTCGCTGGTGTAGTTGCCGGCGCCCACGCCCGAGGCGTAGGAGTCGCCGAGGGCGACGTAGCGGTCGGTGGGGGCGGCCTGGGCGGGGGCCGTCATGGACAGGCTGGCGCCGAGAGCCGTTGCGAGGCTCAGGGCGAGAGTCAGGAAGCGGGTTCTCCGCACGTCGCACTCCGGGGGTGAGAGGGATCGGGTGCGAGATTGATATCACTAAATATTCCCCGGCGAAAGATCCTTGCGGTGATCTTAGGGGTGCCGGCAACGGTCTCCGGGTCCGGCACCCCGTACCGCCGCGTCCGCCCGCCCCGCGCCTCCGGGGGTCGGACGCCCCCGGGCACGCCCACCGTCCCCTACCGAACCCTCGGCGGCCGACCGGGCGGAAGGGGACCGGCTCGGCGGCCGGGCGCGAACCCGGCGGGGCCCCACGTCCGGGCCCGCGATAGCGTCGGCGCGGCGCGGCACCCGACCGGCGGGACGGGCGGCCCTGGGCGTCGGCCATCGACACGGAGGCGCGGCATGACGGAGATCGGCGGCACCACCCGGCTGTACGCGCTGCTCGGCGACCCGATCGCGCAGGTGCGCGCCCCCGCCCTGCTCAATCCGGTGCTGACCCGCCGCGGCACCGACGCGGTGCTCGTCCCGGTCCACGTCGCACCGGCCGACCTCACCCCGGTCGTACGCGGCCTGCAACGGGTGGGCAACCTGCACGGGATGCTGGTCACCGTGCCGCACAAGGCCGCCGCCCTGGCCCTCGCGGACCGGGCCAGCGACCGCGCCCGCCTGGCCGGCAGCGCCAACGCCCTGCGGCGCGAGCCCGACGGGACCTGGACCGCGGACACCTTCGACGGCGACGGGTTCGTCCGCGGGCTGGCCACGGCCGGACACCATCCCCGGGGCCGCCGGGTGTGCGTGGTGGGCGCGGGCGGGGCGGGCAGCGCCATCGCCGTCGCCCTGCTCGACGCCGGCGTGGCGGAGCTGCGGCTGGCCGACACCGACCCGGGCCGGCTGGAGACGCTGCGGCGACGGCTGTCCGCCGCGTACCCGGACCGGGTCACCGGGGCGGCGCGGCCGCGACTGGCCGACGCCGACCTCGCGGTCAACGCGACCCCCCTCGGGCTGCGCCCCGACGACCCGCTGCCGTTCCCGGTGGCCGAACTGCCGGCGGACGCCGTGGTCGCCGACATCATCATGACCCCGGCGGAGACGGCCCTGCTGGCCGAGGCCCGCGCGCGCGGCCTGCGGGCGCACCCCGGCGAGCCGATGCTCGCCCACCAACTCGACTCCTACCTCGCGTTCTTCGGGTTGTGACCGGGGCCCGGCGCCGCACGGTGACGTGACCGCCGGCCCACCCACCGGGGCCGGTCGGACGCCGTCCCACCGACCGGGGCCGGTCGGACGTCGGCCCACCGACTGGGCGCCGCGCGGACGTCGGCCCGGTGGAGCGCCGGCTACCCGGGCCGCCTAGGCCCCGCGCGGGTGGGGTGGTCGGTGCGGTCGTCACTGCGGTGCGGGGCCGCGCACTGGCAGGATGGCCGCTGTGGACCTCGACTCCGGCGCCGGGCTGCTGCACCGGCTGACGTCATACGTGCCGGACCGCGACTGGGACGTGCCCGGGGACGATCCGCGGATCCGCCACGACCTCGTGCCGAACGACCCCGAGACCCTGCCGCCGCAGCTCAAGGGCTATCCGGACGGCCTGCCCGTCGTCGCCCTGCCACGCGACCTGCCCGACCCGGGGATCCCCGCGACGGCGGTGCTCGCGGGCGCCGCGGGCCAGGCGCAACTCCTCGACGCCGCGCAGCTCGGCCGCGTGCTCTTCCTCGGCGCCGGCGTCGTCCGCACCGCCGAGCGCCACGGGCGGCCGTTCCTCTACCGGGCCGCCGGTTCGGCCGGCGCACGCTTCCCGCTGGAGGTCTACGCGAGCACCCGCGACGTCGCGGGCGTCCCGGACGGCGTGCACTGGTACGACCCGGCGCGGCACGCGCTCGTCCAGGTCGCCCCCGCCGCCACCGGAGCGGCCACCACGCTCGTGGTCACGGGCGTGCCGTGGCGGACGGGGTGGCGGTACGCCGAGCGCGGCTGGCGGCACCTCTACTGGGACGCCGGGACGCTGCTGTCCCAACTGTCGGCGGGGGCCACGAGCGCCGGCCTCGCGCCACGGCTGCGGACGCTGTTCCCGGACGCCACGCTACGCCGCCTCGTCGGCGCGGACGGGGTGCACGAGTATCCGCTCGCCCTGCTGTCCCTCGGCGACGGCGAGCCGGCGATCGGCCCCACCGGGGCGGCGGTGCCGGGTGAGTTGCCGGCGGTCGAGCTGCCGCTGTGCACCGCCGCGCAGCGCGCGGGCGAGCGGGACGCGCTCGGGGAGCCCTGGCCGGAGGCGCCGCCGCTGCCGGAGTTCCCGCCGTCTGATTCGCTCGACGAGGTGGTGCGCCGGCGCGGGTCGCAGCGCCGCATGGACCGGTCCCGCACGCTGCCGCGCGCCCTGCTGGAGTGGCCCCTGGCCGCCGCCCTGCGCGGCGTGCCGGTGCCGCACTGGGTGGCCGTGCACGGCGTCGACGGTGTGGCGCCCGGTCTCTACCGCTGGCCCGACCTGACGGCGCCGCTGCGGGCCGCGGAGCTGCGTGACGAGCTGCTGCGGGTCTGCCTGGACCAGGCGCTCGCCGGCGACGCGGCGTACGTCGTCGTCGGGGCCACCCCGCTGTCGGCGCTCGACGACCGCGGCTACCGCGACGCCCAGCTCGCCGCCGGGCTCGTCGAGGGCCGGCTGCACCTCGCGGCGTACGCCCTGGGCGCCGGCGCCTCCGGGATGACCTTCCTCGACTCGGAGGTCCCGGGCCTGCTCGGCGAGCCGGACGACCTCGCGGCGCTGCTGTTCACGTGCGTGGGCGTCCCGGAGTACGCGTCGCGCGCCGGTGGCGGGCCGGGCCGCCCGGTCGAGGTCCGTCCGGTCATGCCCCGCCCCGGCGGGTCCTGACGAGCAGGGCCGAGGCACGCTCGACCCGCCCGGCCCTGGACCGGCGGGTGGCGGTCAGCGGGTCGGAGGGACGGTGTCCCAGCCTGCCGGCAGGGCCGGCACCGGCCAGGCCGGGTCCGGCCGCCACGACGCCCACGCCTCGTCCCACCACCGCTCCCCGGCGTCGAGCAGGGCGGCGATCCGGTCGCCCTCGGCGCGGATCGCGTCGGCCATCCCCGGATAGCGCCCCTCTTCGAGGCGCTGGGCGAACATCTCCACGTCCTTCCAGACGTAGCGGGCGGCGTCGGCCGGCCACCAGAGGTCCAGCTCGTGGTCGAGGGTGTCCACCCCGATCGGGGTACGCCGGACCGGGTCCTGGAGGTTGAAGTACCACCCGGCGAAGGCGCGCTCCGGGCCGGTCCAGAAGACGTCGACGGAGTGCGCCTCGCCCGGGCGGTGCAGCATCAGCTTGCCGTGGCCGCTCCACGCCCGGTGCCCGGCGACCTGCCACGGGTGCCGCCCGCACGGGAACCGCCCGGTCTCGGGGAAGCCGAACTCCGCGCCCGGGGGCAGGTAGAGCACGAGCAGGTCGGGCGAGTCCTCGACGCAGACGGTCGGGCAGCCGAACCACACCTCGCCGTGCAGGACCTCGCGCCGGACGACCAGGTCGCCCGGGGCGAAGCGGTGCCCCTCCCCGACCCGCCCGTCCTCTCGCTCCACCCGGCCCACTCCCCCAACCTACCGAGTGCCGGCGTCACAGGTCGCGTAGCCGTTCCGCACGTCGTCGCCGTCCGCCAAGACGTCGAAGACCTTGCGCGCGCCGTCCTCGACGAGGGTCAGCGGGGCCGCGAGACCGCCGCGCGGGCTGCGGGTCGGCGCCCGGCGACGGTGGATCCGGCGGTGGTGAAGGGGTTCGGCGTCGCTCCCGTCCACTGCCGGAGGACGGCGGTGCCGGTCTGCCGCCGCTCACCGTCCACCGTGGTCGTCCCGCTGCTGACCACGTAGAACCGCCCGTCGCCGAGGGCCTCCAGGCCGAAGCTGCCGGGCCCCTCCCAGCCGCGGATCCCGGTGGCCGGATCGGTCAGCCCGGCCGGGGCCAGCGGCACGATCCATCCGGTCGCGCCGTCCGGCTGGCCGGTGATCACACCGGCCTGCGGGGCGACGGTGGCGTCGATCGCGTAGAGCGTCCAGTTCGGAAACTCCGGCTTGCTGCCCCGGTAGACCGCCATCAGCCACCGGCGGGTGTGCCGGTCGTACTCCAGGTTCTGCACGCCGAAGGTGGTGTTCCCGGTCCGGACGAAGACCTTGGAGTACGGCTGCCCTGGCCCGCTCTGGTGCGGTGCGGTCTGGCTGAGCGGACGGGCGAGGAGGCTCCACCGCCGCACGTCGTACGCGAGCAGCACCTGGTGGTCGTTGTCGGTACGCGTCGTGTTCGGGTAGATGCCGTAGGCAACCATCAGCACGTTCCGTCCGCCGGCGGTGCCCAACGCCGGCCCGAACGAGACCCCGTCGATGCCGCTGGCGCCGTACCGGTGGTCGGCGGTCTGCCCGGTGTCGCCGTCGAAGACGCCGTCGCCGTCCAGGTCCGCCGTGAAATCGTCGACGACCTCCTTCAGGTAGACGGTGGTCATCACGCCGTCCGTCTCGGCGTCCATTCCGATCCGGGTGATCCGGGCGACGTCGAAGATGGCGATGTAGAAGGCCCGCTGCGCCTTGTACTCCAGCGAGCCGTAGACGCGGCCGTCCTCCGGGTTGACGTCCAGGTCGCCGAGGTGGCCGGTCAAGCCGGTCACCGTGCCGACGACCCGACCGTCGAGGTCCGTCTTGACCAGGAGGTTCGTGAAGGACCAGTAGACGTGGCCGCGGCTCCAGTCGACCGCCACCCCCTGCACGTGGCCCGAGGGCCACGCACCCCCGTACACCGTCGCCGGCATGTTCGGGGGCGCCACCGGCGGGCGCGACGTCCCGACGGCCACGCCCCGGCCCGGAGTCGGCAACGGGCCCGCCGTCGCATGCGGCGGGGCGACAGCGCCGGCCAGGGCGGGAATCGCCAGGACGGCAGCCACGGCGGTGAGGGTCCTTCGCATGTCTCTCCGTTGCTCAAGAAGATCAAACAGCGGGAGATCCTATGCGAGCTTTCCGAACGGCGGGTGTCCGAATGATCATCCGGAAATTTCGCCCGTCCGGGCGGTAACCGCCCCGGAGGCGCGGCGGCTCAGCCGACGCCCTGGATCAGCCGACGGCGGCCATATCTCATCGGAGACGTCGGAAGCGGACCGCAGCCAGCGACTCCCATCGCGGCCGTCAGCCGATCCGCTCTTCGCTCAGCTGCGGCGCGAGCCTCGCCACCGTCTCGAAGTCGGCGTCCTGATGAAGTACCACGAGCTTCAGGCGGATGGCGGTGGCGATAACCAGGTAGTCGGCCACGGACAACCCCTGATGCGCGCTCTGGCTGGCGAGTTCCTGCCGCACCGCCCGCACGACCTGCCAGGCGTCGTCGGGAACCGGCACCCAGGGGTACAGATCCCGCAGGCCGCGCTCGACCCGGTCATACGCCTTGGCATCGGCGATGGTCAAGGTCTCCACGAGCACGGGGTCGCAGAGGGCGATCAGGCCGCGGGTCGCCAGCTCGGACCACTGCGGATCAACCTGACGGCGCACAATGCGGACCAGCGCACTCGTGTCAACCAGATATCTCACCGGTCGAGCTCGTCTAGCCGGTCGAACTGGAAGCCCCCCTCGTCGGCGACCTCCTGAAGGTCCGCCAGCGCGCGCCGCCGTCGCTCCCGACTGGATTCCACCGCCTGCCTGAGGGCCTCCGTCACGGTTTCCTTCTTGGTGGAGGTACCGAGGGCGGCGGTCGCCTCGGCAAGAAGATCCTCGTCGAGATCCAACAGAGTCTTCGCCATGAAACACCTCCCGGACAAATATATATCCGGGAGGTGCGTATATCAACGCAGCAGGTCAGCCGACCGCGGCCATGATCTCGTCGCTGACGTCGAAGTTCGCGTAGACGTTCTGCACGTCGTCGCAGTCCTCCAGGACGTCGATCAGCTTGAAGATCTTGCGCGCGCCGTCCTCGTCGAGGGGGACGTTGACGCTCGGGATCAGCGCCGACTCGGCCGACTCGTACTCGATGCCGGCGTCCTGGAGCGCGGTGCGCACCGCGACCAGGTCGGTCGGCTCGGAGACCACCTCGAACGCCTCACCCAGGTCGTTGACCTCCTCGGCGCCGGCGTCGAGGACCGCCATCATCACGTCGTCCTCGGTCGTCCCGGCCTTGGGGACGATCACCACGCCCTTGCGGGAGAACATGTACGACACCGAGCCCGCGTCGGCGAACGAGCCGCCGTTGCGGGTCAGCGCGGTGCGCACCTCGGTGGCCGCGCGGTTGCGGTTGTCGGTCAGGCACTCGATGAGCAGCGCCACGCCGTTCGGGCCGTAGCCCTCGTACATGATGGTCTGGTAGTCGGCGCCGCCGGCCTCCAGGCCGGAGCCGCGCTTGACGGCGCGGTCGATGTTGTCGTTCGGGACCGAGTTCTTCTTGGCCTTCTGGATGGCGTCGTAGAGCGTGGGGTTACCGGCGGGATCGCCACCGCCGGTCCGCGCGGCGACCTCGACGTTCTTGATGAGCTTGGCGAACATCTTGCCGCGCTTGGCGTCGATGACCGCCTTCTTGTGCTTGGTCGTCGCCCACTTTGAGTGGCCGGACATCTGTTACCTCCGTTGCTACCCGCCGTCTGCATCGACCGCACCGCGCACGCCCCGCTCCCACCGGCGCACGCGGTGGTGCCGGTCAGCCCTGGTGGAAGCCGTGACGGGCAGATGGCCCTGCCGAATCTCGGCAATCCTACCGACGCCCGGCGGCCCGCTGTCACCGCGCCGCGCCTCGCCGCCACGCCCCGACCGCCCGGACCAGGACAGACGGGGCGAAACAATGCACGGCTCGCCACCGCTCAGCGCGACGCCCGGACCAGCTCCACGAAGTACGCGTGCACGCGCGCGTCGCCGGTCAGTTCGGGATGGAACGAGGTGGCCAGCAGGTTGCCCTGCCGGACCGCCACGATCCGCCCGGCGGCCGGGCCCTCGGTCACCGTGCCGAGCACCTCGACGCCGTCGCCGACCCGCTCGACCCACGGCGCCCGGATGAACACCGCGTGGAACGGCCCGCCCTCGACGCCGGTGATCGCCACCGGCGCCTCGAACGAGTCGACCTGCCGCCCGAACGCGTTGCGCCGCACGGTCATCTCGATGCCGGCGAAGCCGCGCTGGTCGGGCCGGCCGTCGAGGACCTCGGTGGCCAGCATGATCATGCCGGCGCACGAGCCGTACACCGGCATCCCGCCGGCGATCCGCTTGTCGATCGGCTCGCGCATCTCGAAGATGTCGGCGAGCTTGCTGATCGTGGTGGACTCGCCCCCGGGGATCACCAGCCCGTCCACCGCGTCCAATTCCTGCGCCCGGCGCACCGGACGGGCGTCCGCGCCCGCCGCGGCGAGGGCGGCCACGTGCTCGCGCACGTCGCCCTGGAGCGCGAGCACACCGATCACGGGTGCGTCGCCCATCTGCCGCTCCTCTCCTGGTTAGGAAGGGCCCCTTCCACTACCTCAGGCATTAGGAAGGTGCCCTTCCTTACATCCGTCACCAGCCGCGCTCGGCCAGGCGGTGCGGCTGCGGGATGTCGTCGACGTTGATGCCGACCATCGCCTCGCCCAGGCCCCGGGAGACCTTGGCCAGCACGTCCGGGTCGTCGTGGAAGGTGGTGGCCTTGACGATCGCGGCGGCCCGCTGCGCCGGGTTGCCGGACTTGAAGATGCCGGAGCCGACGAAGACGCCCTCGGCGCCGAGCTGCATCATCATCGCGGCGTCGGCCGGGGTGGCGATGCCACCAGCGGTGAACAGCACCACTGGCAGCTTGCCGCTCTCGGCGACCTCCTTGACCAGCTCGTACGGCGCCTGGAGCTCCTTGGCGGCCACGTACAGCTCGTCGGTCGGCAGCGAGCTCAGCCGGCGGATCTCCTGGCGGATCCTGCGCATGTGGGTGGTGGCGTTGGAGACGTCACCGGTGCCGGCCTCGCCCTTGGAGCGGATCATGGCCGCGCCCTCGGTGATCCGGCGCAGGGCCTCGCCCAGGTTGGTCGCGCCGCAGACGAAGGGGACGGTGAAGGCCCACTTGTCGATGTGGTTGGCGTAGTCGGCCGGGGTCAGCACCTCGGACTCGTCGACGTAGTCGACGCCGAGCGACTGGAGGATCTGGGCCTCCACGAAGTGGCCGATCCGGGCCTTCGCCATCACGGGGATGGAGACGGCGTCGATGATGCCGTCGATCATGTCGGGGTCGCTCATCCGGGACACCCCGCCCTGGGCGCGGATGTCGGCGGGCACCCGCTCCAGCGCCATCACGGCGACGGCGCCGGCGTCCTCGGCGATCTTGGCCTGCTCGGCGTTGACCACATCCATGATCACGCCGCCCTTGAGCATCTCGGCCATGCCGCGCTTGACGCGGGCGGTGCCGGTGACCGGGCTGGTGCTGGCGTTCTGGGCAGTCGTTTCGGGCACGGGTCATCGCTCCTCGACGTGCTCGGGGTGGGGTGGCTGCGAAAATGCTACGGCCGTCCCAACGCCCGTCCGACAGCCAATCAGACCCACGGTGGCCTGCCCTGTGGCAGTCGTCACCACCCCGCCGCCGCCCGGTCGCCGGGTGCGCCCGGCGTCCCGTCCGGGGCGTTTCTGTCGGCTCCGTGCCCGCCTCAGCCGGCGGGGACGTCCGCCGGGACGGTGAGGGTGGGGTCGTCGATGTCGAAGTAGCGCGGCCAGGGTCGACGGCGCCCCATGCGCAACAGCCGCACCAGCGGACGGCCGCGCGCCGCGCGGGCGTCGCGGACCAGGTCGGTGTGCACCTGACGGGCCAGGGCGAGCCGTCGGCTGGCGCCGATCACCGCCTCGCAGTCCGGATCGGCCGGGTCCAGCTCCACGGCACGCAACTGGCGGGTGAGGTCGTTCTCGGCGGCCTCCCGCTCGTCCGGCTGCGCGTCCAGCGCGATCCGCGCCGCCGCGTACAGCTCGACGCCGTAGCGCCGCTCGGCCAGGACCGCGGCGGCCGCCGCGCGGCGCAGCAGGTGGGCGTCCAGGGCGCGGGCGGCCAGCTCGGCCCGGCCGTGCAGCCGGTCGACCCGGCCGGCGGTCCAGACCAGGTACGCCGCGACCAGCCCGACGGCCAGGGCCGCGACCACCCCCCACCACATGCCCGACATCGTCAGTCCAGCCCCACCCATTCGGTGTCCATGACCCGCCCGTCGGTGGCCTCGATCGCCGCCGCGTACACCTCGAGGACCCGGCGGGCGACCACCGGCCAGTCGAAGGTGGCCACCACCTGGTCGCCGCAGGCGGTCAGCGCGGCCCGGCCGTCGGGATCGTCGAGCAGCTCGGCCAGGGCGGTACGCAACGCGGGCCGGTCCCCCGTCGGGAAGAGCCGGCCGGCCCGGCCGCCGTCGAGCACGCGGCGGAACGCGTCGAGGTCGCTGGCCACGACGGTGGTGCCCGCCGCGAGCGCCTCGGTGAGGATCATGCCGAAGGACTCCCCGCCGGTGTTCGGCGCCACGTAGAGGTGCACGCTGCGCAGCATCCGCGCCTTGTCCTCCTCGGAGACCAGCCCGAGGAAGGTCACCTGGTCGCGTAGCTCGACCGGGAACCGCCCGAACAGGTCGTCCGGGTCACCGGGGCCGGCCACCAGCAGCCGCAGCCCGGGACGATGCCGGGCCAGCTCGACGAAGGCGTCGCGCAGGATCGGGAAGCCCTTGCGGGCCTCGGTGAACCGGCCGAGGAAGCCGATCGCGCCGCCCCGCCCGGGCGCGCACTCCCCCGGCCAGCCGGGCAGCGGCTGCGCATGGTTGAACTTCGCGACGGCCACCCCGTTGGGGATCTCCACCGCGCCGCCGTCCATGTGCTCGACCTGTACCTTGCGCGCCAGCGCGCTGACCGCGATCCGGGCGGTGATCCGCTCCAGCACGATCTGGAGCACCCCCTGCGCGGCGGCGAGCGCCCGCGACCGGGTCATCGCCGTGTGGAAGGTCGCCACCACCGGCCCACGGGCGGAGAGCACGGCCAGCAGCGACAGGCTCAGGGTCAGCGGCTCGTGCACGTGCAGCACGTCGAAGTCGCCCCGGGTGATCCAGCGCCGCACCCGCGCCGTGGAGACCGGGCCGAACGCGATCCGCGCCACCGAGCCGTTGTACGGCAGCGGCACCGCCCGCCCCGCCGGCACCACGTACGGCGGCAGCGGGGAGTCCTCGTCGGCCGGGGCGAGCACGCTCACCTCGTGCCCGAGGCCGATCAGCGCCTCGGCGAGGTCCATGACGTGGTTCTGCACCCCGCCGGGCACGTCGAAGGAGTACGGGCACACGATGCCGATGCGCACGCCTCAACGCCTCCCTTACGCCTGTCCGGCAGCCGGGGAGGGCAGGGTCGCGCCGCCACCCGTGCCGTGCTGGTCCAGCCACATCCGCTGCAACATGTGCCAGTCTTCCGGATGCCGGGCGATGCCCGCCGCCAGACCGTCGGCGATCCGCTGGGTCAGCGACCGGACCCGCCGGTCGAGCGGGCCCTCCTCGGGGTCGGGCAGCGGCAGCGGACCCTCGACCGACGCGCAGGCCGCGTCCGCCTCGTACCACATCGAGGCGACGTAGAGGGGCGCCCCGGTGCGCAGGGCGAGCAGGGCCGGGCCCGGCGGCATCCGGGTGCGGGCCCCGAAGAAGTCGACCTCCACCCCCCGGGCGGAGAGGTCCCGGTCGGCCAGCAGGGGCACCACCGTGCCGGCCCGGACCCGGTCGACCAGCACGTCGAACGCCGGCCGGTCGCCGCCGTGGGTGGGCAGAATCTCCATGCCCAGACTCCGCCGGAAGGCGAGGAACCGCTGGTAGACGCCCTCGGGCTTGAGCCGCTCGGCGACCGTGGTGATCGGCCAGCCGGTCGCCGCGACCCAGGCGCCGGCGGCGTCCCAGTTGCCGGCGTGCGGCAGCGCCACCACCGCGCCCCGGCCGGCCGCCACGTCGGCCGCGAGCAGCTCCTCGCCGTCGAGCCGGAAGCCGGCCAGGATCTCCGTCCGGCTGAGCGAGGGCAGCCGGAACGCCTCCATCCAGTAGCGGGCGTACGAGCGCAGGCCGTGGCGGACCAGCTCGTCGAGGTCGGCCTCGGGCAGGTCGGGGCCGACCACCCGGCGCAGGTTCGCGCGCAGTCGGGCCGTACCCCCGCCGCCCCGGCGGTGGGCGCGGTCGGCGCCCGCCCGGAACGCCGCGGCCACGACGGGCCGGGGCAGCGCGCGGATCACGCGCCACCCGGCGACGTAGCCGAGCTCGGTGAGATTCACCGGCGCCGGCCCCCGGACAGCGGCCGACCGGCGCTCGTCGCGCTCACCCCTGCCCGCCCGGGGTGTGCACCCGCTGGGCCTGGCGGTAGACGTGGGCCATCCGCTGGCCGACGGTGAAGATCGACACGGCGGCGAGCAGCCAGAGCGCGATCTCCAGCGCGGGCCGGACGCCGAGGCCGGTGAGCAGCCCGCCGACGCCGACGATGAGCAGCCGCTCGGTGCGCTCGGCGATGCCCACGTTGCACGTCATGCCGAGCCCCTCGGCCCGGGCCTTGACGTAGGAGACCAGGCCGCCGGCGGCCAGGCAGAGCAGCGCGGCGGCGACGCCCGAATACTCGTGCTCGGTGGCCAGCCAGTACGCCACCGCGCCGAAGACCGCGCTGTCGGCGATCCGGTCCATGCTCGAATCGAGGAACGCCCCGAATTTCGTGGAGCCGCCGCTCATCCGGGCCATCGTCCCGTCGAGCAGGTCGGTGAGCGCGAACACGGTCACGATCAGGGCCCCGGCGACCAGATGACCGCGGGCACCGAAGCCGAGCGCACCGACGAGCACCCCGAGGGTGCCCGCCACGGTGACCGCGTTGGGGGTTACGCCCGCTCGGAGCAGGCCGCGTGCGACCGGCTCGACGACGCGGGTCATCCCCGCGCGGGCCGTCACTTGGAAGATCTTCGCCATGGCGGTCCCACGATAACGGTCCCGCCGGCACCGGTGGTACGGCCGGTCAACGACCCGCGCAGGACGGAGGCTTGTGCCGGCCCCGCAACAGGTGTGAGATCGAGCCAGGAAGGTGAGTCAGCTCACCCACTCGCCCGTTGATTACCCGCAACCCTGCAGAGCACCGGAGGATATCGCCGCGGAACCCGCTCGGGCCGCTTCCCCGTCGCGCGCGGCGGTCGCCACCAACCACGGCTGAGGGAGGTGCGCCCCATGGCGCAGAAAAGTCAGGAGAAGGGGGCCGCCGGCGGCGCGCCGGTGGTGACCGAGCCGGGCCGGATCCGCAACGTGGTGCTCGTCGGGCACTCCGGAGCGGGCAAGACGACCCTGGTCGAGGCGCTGCTCGCGGCGACCGGCACGATCGGCCGGGCCGGCACCGTCGCCGACGGCAGCACCGTCTGCGACCACGACCCGGCGGCCGTACGCCAGCAGCGCTCGGTGAGCCTGGCCTGCGCGCCGCTGCTGCACGACGGGATCAAGGTCAACCTGCTCGACACCCCCGGCTACGCCGACTTCGTGGGCGAGTTGCGCGCGGGGCTGCGGGCCGCCGACGCGGCGCTGTTCGTGGTCTCCGCCGTCGACGGGATGGACGCCGCCACCGCCGCCCTCTGGGAGGAGTGCGCGGCGGTCGACATGCCCCGGGCCGTCGCCGTCGCCCGGCTCGACCACCCGCGCGCCGACTTCGACGAGGCGGTGGCGCTCTGCCAGCGGGTCTTCGGCGACAACGTGCTCCCGCTCTACCTGCCGATGCTCGGCGACGACGGCGTCTCCACCGTCGGCCTGCTCGGCCTGATCACCCGCCGGGTCTTCGACTACACCGCCGGCCTGCCGGCCGACGTGCGCGAGCCGGACCCGGAGCACCTGCCGGCCATCGTCGAGTCCCGCAACGAGCTGATCGAGGGGATCATCGCCGAGAGCGAGGACGAGTCCCTGATGGACCGCTACCTCTCGGGCGAGGAGATCGGCACCGAAGTGCTGATCGAGGACCTGGAGAAGGCGGTCGCGCGAGGCCACTTCTACCCGGTGGTGCCGGTCTGCGCGGAGACCGGGGTCGGGCTGGACGCGCTGCTGGAGGTGCTCACCGCCGGTTTCCCGTCGCCGCTGGAGCACGAACTGCCGGCGGTCGCCGGGGTGGACGACTCGCCCCGCCCGCCGCTGGCCTGCGACCCGGACGGCCCGCTGGTCGCCGAGGTGGTCAAGACGACCGTCGACCGGCACGTCGGCCGGGTCTCCCTGGTCCGGGTCTTCTCCGGCACGCTGCGCCCGGAGCAGACCGTGCACGTCTCCGGGCACGGGATGGCCGAGCGCGGCCACCCCGACCACGACGCCGACGAGCGGGTCGGGCACATCTACACCCCGCTGGGTGCGAGCCTGCGCGAGGTGGGCGCCTGCGTGGCCGGCGACATCTGCGCGATCACCAAGTCGGGCAGCGCGGAGACCGGCGACACGATCTCCGCCAAGGACGACCCGCTGCTGATCGCACCCTGGGAGATGCCCGAGCCGCTGCTGCCGGTCGCCGTCGTGGCCCACAGCCGCGCCGACGAGGACGCCCTCGCGCGCAACCTGGCCCGCCTGGTCGCCGGCGACCCGACCATGCGGTTGGAGCGCAACCCGGAGACCCACCAGCTGGTGCTCTGGTGCATGGGCGAGGCGCACGCCGACGTGGTGCTGGAGCGGCTGCGCGCGGGCGGGGTGGAACTGGACACCGAGCCGGTCCGGGTCGCGCTGCGCGAGACGCTGACCGTCCCGGCCAAGGGGCACGGCCGGCACGTCAAGCAGTCCGGCGGCCACGGGCAGTACGCCGTCTGCGACATCGAGGTCGAGCCGCTGCCGCGCGGGGCCGGCTTCGAGTTCGTCGACCGGGTGGTCGGCGGCGCGGTGCCGCACAACTACATCCCCTCCGTCGAGAAGGGCGTACGCGCCCAGATGGAGCGGGGCCTGGTCGCCGGCCATCCGGTGGTGGACCTGCGGGTGACCCTCTTCGACGGCAAGGCGCACAGCGTGGACTCCTCCGACGCGGCCTTCCAGACCGCCGGCGCGCTGGCGCTGCGGGACGCCGCCGAGAAGGGCCAGCCGGCGCTGCTGGAGCCGGTCGACGAGGTGGTGATCCGGGTGTCCGACTCGTCCGTCGGCGCGGTGATGGGCGACCTGTCCGGGCGGCGCGGCCGGGTGCTCGGCACCGAGCCGGACGCGGACGCCGAGGGGCGCACCCTGGTCCGCGCCGAGGTGCCCGCCACGGAGCTGCTCCGTTACGCGGTCGAGCTGCGCTCGATGACGTCGGGCACCGGCACCTTCCGCCGCCACTTCGTCCGCTACGACCCCATGCCCGCCCACCTGGCCGACCAGGTCCGCAAGGAACACGCCAGCCACCCCTGACCGGGCTCCCCGCGGGGTCGATCACGCAGTTGTGACACGGAGCCGCCTGGCGCGGTGGAGCTGCCCGACAAAACGGGCGATCCGGGGCGCGACGCCCCACCACAACGGCATGATCGACGGTGACCCGGCGGGTGGGGCGCGTCAGGGGCGGGCGGTGGGAAGCATGGGGCTCGGGTGGTGGGGGCGGTCGGCCTCGCGGAGCGCGGCCGAGCGGAGCGCCGCCAACTGGCGTTCCACCTCGGCGAACTGGTCGGCCGGCAGCGGCCCCCGGTGCAGGGCGGCGGCGTTCTCCTCGACCTGCGCGACGGTGCGGCAGCCGGGGATCGGGACGGTGCGCCCGCTGCGCGCCCAGATCCAGCCCAGCGCGCCCTGGGCCGGGGTGCGGCCGTCGGCGGTCAGCGCCGCCCGCACGGCGGCGGCCCGCCGCAGCCACTCCGGGGCCGGCCGGCCGCCCCGGAACCACTCCAGCCAGCCCGGTGCGACCCCCCGCACGTCGTCGCGGGGCAGCGTGGAGCCGGTCGTGTACTTGCCGGAGAGCAGGCCCATCCCCAGCGGCCCCCGGTTGACGCTGGCCAGGTCGTACTTGTCGCAGACGGCGAGCAGCTCGGGGGCGTCCCGGAGCACCGAGAGGGTGTGCTGCACGGCGGTGGCGTGCCGGGCGCCCTGGCCGAAGGCGGCCGCCCGGTCGGGGCGGTCGGTGCTCCAGCCGTACGCGCGGACCAGCCCGTCGGCGACCAGGTCCTCCAGGGTGCCGACGAGCGCCTCGGCCCGGGGCACCGGCAGGTCGGCGAGGTGCAGCTGGTAGAGGTCGATCCGGTCGGTGCCGAGCCGGCGCAGCGACTCCTCCACCGCCCGCCGCAGGTACGCCGGGGAACTGTCCGCGCCGGTGGCCTGACGGGTCGCCTCGTCGAAGGTGTGGCCCCACTTGGTGGCGATCACGGCCTCGTCGCGCCGGCCGGCGAGCGCCCGGCCCAGGACCCGCTCCGAGTGCCCCGCCCCGTAGGTGTCGGCGGTGTCGAAGAGGGTCACGCCGAGGTCGAGCGCGCGACGTACCGCCCGGACGGACTCCTCGTCGTCGACGGCGCCCCAGCCCAGCGGCTGCGTGCCCTCGGCCCAAGGGCCGCCGATCGCCCAGCACCCCATGCCCAGCGCGCTGACCTCGATGCCGCTGCGGCCCAACGGCCGTGTCGTGACTGCCATCGACGCATCGTGCCACCTCCGGCGCCCGCCCCGGGGCGAAGTCCCCGCCGCCGCGCGGGACCCCGACCCCGGCCCGCCTCACCGGGCCGGGCGCGGGCGAACAGGGCGGTCCGGGTCAGGAGGGCCAGGCGCGGGCGAGCAACTCCCGGGTGTCCCCGAGCAGTTGCGGCAGCACCTTGGTGCGCCCGATCACCGGCATGAAGTTGGCGTCCCCGCCCCAGCGGGGCACGACGTGCTGGTGTAGGTGCGCGGCGATCCCGGCGCCGGCCACCCCGCCCTGGTTCATCCCGAGGTTGAACCCGTGGGCGTTGCTGACCTTGCGGATCACCCGCATCGCGGTCTGGGTGAACGACGCCAGCTCGGCGGTCTCCGGCCCGTCGAGGTCGGTGTAGTCGGCGACGTGCCGGTAGGGGCAGACCAGCAGGTGACCCGGGTTGTACGGGTAGAGGTTGAGCACCACGAAGACGTGCGCGCCGCGCGCGACGACGAGGCTCTCCTCCGCCGGCAGGCCGGGGGCGAGGCAGAAGGGGCACCCCTTCGGCTTCTCGTAGCCCTCGGGACGGTCCTCACCCGAGATGTAGGTCATCCGGTGCGGCGTCCAGAGCCGCTCCAGGCCGTCGGCCATGCCGCTGTCCGTGTGCCGTTCCACCCCTGTCACAGGCCGATCCTACGGAGCGGCCCGACGACCGGCGAGGCCCGCCGTGGGGAACCCGGCGCTGGAAGTTGTTGACGAATCGAAGAGCACCGTTGAAACTTCCATCCATCGATTTTCTTCCATAGACCGATGGAGGTCTCCGTGATCCGACGGTTCGGCAGATTCCTCGCGGCGCTCGCGCTGACCGCCGCCACCACCGTGGTGGGCGTCACCTTCACCGCCGGCGCGGCCCACGCCGACGGCTGCTACACGTGGGGGCGCACCCTGTCCGAGGGGATGTCCGGCGAGGACGTCCGGCAACTCCAGATCCGGGTCTCGGGCTACCCCGGCTACGGCGCCGTGCTCGCCCTCGACGGCGTGTACGGCCCGGGCACCCGGTCCGCCGTGATCCGCTTCCAGCAGGCGTACGGGCTGGGCGCCGACGGCGTCGCCGGGCCGCTGACCTTCAACCAGATCTACGCGCTCCAGGACGACGACTGCACCCCGGTCAGCTTCAGCTACGCGGAGTGGAACAGGTGCAACAGCGACTGGTCCGGCGGCGCGGTGCCAGCCAGCACCGCCCGCTTCAACGCCCGCGTGTCGATGTGGAAGCTCCAGGCCATGCGGCGCGCACTCGGCAACGTGCCGCTCTACATCAGCAGCGGCTTCCGCAGCTACGCCTGCAACAGCGCGGTCGGCGGCGCCGCCGGCAGCCGGCACCTCTACGGCGACGGGGTCGACCTGGTCGGGTCGCCCTCGCTGTGCCGGCTCGCCCAGCAGGCCCGCTACCACGGCTTCAGCAACATCCTCGGCCCCGGCTACCCGGGCCACAACGACCACACCCACCTGGGCAACACGCCGAGCCGGTCCTGGTCCGCCCCGACCTGCGGGATCTGACGCCCGACGGCCCGTCGACGAAGGCCCCCCGCCGACGGCGGGGGGCCTTCCGTGCCTCCGGTGCGTGGTGGATCAGGCGGCCGACGGGCCGACGTTGGTGCGCGAGCCGACCACGTCGAGCACGTGGGACACCGCGTCGGCGATCGGCACCCCGTTGCGCTGCGAGCCGTCCCGGTAGCGGAACGAGACCGTGCCAGCCGCCACGTCGTCGTCACCGGCGATCACCATGAACGGGATCTTCTGCTGCTGGGCGGTGCGGATCTTCTTCTGCATCCGGTCGTCGCCCGCGTCCACCTGGGCGCGGATCCCCTCGGCGCGCAGCGCCGCGACGAAGCCGTGCAGGTAGTCGGTGTGGTCCTCGCGGATCGGGATGCCCACCACCTGCACCGGGGCCAGCCAGGCCGGGAACGCGCCCGCGTAGTGCTCGGTGAGCACGCCGAAGAACCGCTCGATCGAGCCGAACAGCGCCCGGTGGATCATCACCGGCCGCTGCCGGGTGCCGTCGGCGGCCTGGAACTCCAGCCCGAACCGCTCCGGCAGGTTGAAGTCGACCTGGATGGTGGACATCTGCCAGGTCCGGCCGATCGCGTCCTTCGCCTGCACCGAGATCTTCGGCCCGTAGAAGGCCGCGCCGCCCGGGTCCGGCACCAGGTCCAGGCCGGACTCCTCGGCGGCCGAGCGCAGCGCCTCGGTGGCCCGCTCCCAGTTCTCGTCGGTGCCGACGGACTTCTCCGGGTTGCGGGTGGACAGCTCCAGGTAGAAGTCGTCCAGGCCGTAGTCGCGCAGCAGGTCGAGCACGAACGACAGCAGCGACTTCAGCTCGCCGGCCATCTGCTCCTGGGTGCAGTAGATGTGCGCGTCGTCCTGCGTCATGCCGCGCACCCGGGTCAGGCCGTGCACCACACCGGACTTCTCGAACCGGTAGACCGAGCCGAACTCGAACAGCCGCAGCGGCAGCTCGCGGTAGGACCGCCCCCGGGACCGGAAGATCAGGTTGTGGAACGGGCAGTTCATCGGCTTGAGGTAGTAGTTCGCGCCCTCCATCTCCATGGGCGGGTACATGCCGTCGGCGTACCACTGCAGGTGCCCGGAGGTCTCGAAGAGCTGCGCCTTGGTGATGTGCGGGGTGTTGACGAACTCGTACCCGGCCTCCTCGTGCCGGCGGCGCGAGTAGTTCTCCAGCTCACGGCGGATGATGCCGCCCTTGGGGTGGAAGACCGCCAGGCCGGAGCCGATCTCGTCGGGGAAGCTGAACAGGTCGAGGTCCGCGCCGAGCTTGCGGTGGTCGCGCCGGGCGGCCTCCTCCAGCAGCTTCAGGTACGCCTTCAGCTCGTCCCGGGTCGGCCAGGCGGTGCCGTAGACCCGCTGGAGCTGCGGGTTCTTCTCCGACCCGCGCCAGTACGCGGCGGCCGAGCGCATCAGCTTGAACGCGCCGATCAGTCGCGTGTTCGGCAGGTGCGGGCCGCGGCACAGGTCCGACCAGCAGACCTTGTCCTCCGTCGCGGCGAGGTTGTCGTAGATGGTCAGCTCGCCGCCGCCCACCTCCATCACCTCAGAGGTGTCCAGCCCCTCACCCTTGACGTCGATCAGCTCCAGCTTGAACGGCTCGGCGGCCAGCTCGGCCTTCGCCTCGTCCAGGCTGCCGAAGCGGCGACGGCGGAACCGCTGGCCGGACTTGATGATCTCCTGCATCCGCTTCTCGAGCTTGCCGAGGTCGTCCGGCTGGAACGGCTTGTCGACGGCGAAGTCGTAGTAGAAGCCGTTCTCGATGGGCGGGCCGATGCCGAGCTTGGCCTCGGGGAAGACGTCCTGCACGGCCTGGGCGAGCACGTGCGCGGTGGAGTGCCGCAGCACGTTGAGCCCGTCCGGGGAGTCCAGGCTGACCGGCTCGACCTCGGTGTCGACCTGCGGCGACCAGTCCAGGTCACGCAACTGGCCCTGCGGGTCGCGGACCACGACGACCACCTTCGGGCCGGCCGCGGGCAGCCCGGCCGCGGCCACCGCGTCGGCCGCCGTGGTCCCGGCGGCGACGACGACGGGGTCGGCCACGGCGGGGGTACGGGGTGCGGACACGGTCACTCCTCCAGCAGACGGTACGGATGACGCCGAACGTTCGGCTCCTGCGATGCTATCGGTCGCCCCCGCCGGCACGGTCGGCGACGCCACCGCCCCCGCGACCCGTGGGACGCCGGCCCCGGCGCACGTCGTCGTCACGCCGCACGTCGCGGGCGGCACGGTCGAGGCGCGACGGGCGCACCCGACCGACCGGCGGGAAGGGTCAGGCGGACCAGTCCGGCAGCGGCTCGCGGGCGGCCAGCCAGGCGGCGGGCACCCCGCCGGGGTTGCCCACCCCGGTGTGCGCGGCCACCACCGAGCCGACAATGGCGGCGGTGGTGTCCACGTCCCCGCCCGCCTCGACGCAGGCGCCGATCGCCGCCGGGTAGTCGTCCAGGTGCACGGCCGCCACCCAGCAGGTGAAGGCGACGGTGTCCTGGGCGGTGACCCGGGAGCCGTTGCCGAGCACGTCGACGACCTCGCGCAGCGGCCAGTCGAGCAGGTCGGCCGCCCGGCGTACGCCCCGGTGCACCTCGGTGGCCGGGTCCAGCGCGGCGGCCACCCCGGCGAGCAGCCGGCGCGGGGGCGGCCGGTGGCCGTCCAGCCGGGCCCGGGCGGCCAGCGAGGCGGCCACCGCCACCGCGACCGCCCCGGCGATGCCCTCCGGGTGCGCGTGGGTCACCTCGGCCGACGCCCGGGCCTGCGCCGCCGCCCGGGCGGTCGAGTCGGCGAACCAGGCGCCCAGCGGGCCGACCCGCATCGCCGCGCCGTTGCCGCACGAGCCCTGCCCGTCGAAGGCGGCGGCGGCCGCCACTGGCCACGGCGTGCCCGTGCGGATCAGCCGCAGGATCGTCACGGCGCCCGGACCGTACCCCCGGTAGGGCTCGCAGCGCTCGGCGAAGGCCATGGCAAGGGCGTCCCGGTCGATGGTGCCCGATGCGGCGAGGGCGGCGACGACCGAGCAGGCCATCTCGGTGTCGTCGGTCCACTCCCACGGTGCCGGGGGAAGCTTGCCGGCGGCCAGGTCGGCCGGGTGCCGGCCGGGGACAAAGAACTGCGAGCCGAGCGCGTCGCCGACCGACAGGCCGGCGAGCGAGTCCCGGGCGAGCGCGAGGCGGGTGTCGGCAAAGAGCGTGAAGGACATCGTTGTACCAGCTTGCCCGGTTCGCAGGTGCGCCGCAACGCGATCAACTTGCCCCGCCGAGTACCGTCTTGGCGTGGCCACCGTGCTCCTGGTCGAAGACGATCACGTCGTACGCGGCGCGATGCTGCGGTCCCTCGCCGACCGGGGGCACGCCGTGCACGCCGTGGGCACCGCGCTGGACGCCCTGCGCCGCGTGGCCGCCGAGACCCCCGACCTGGTGGTGCTCGACCTCGGCCTGCCCGACCTCGACGGCTCGGACGCACTGCGGATGCTGCGCGGCATCACCGACGTGCCGATCATCATCGCCACCGCGCGCGACGACGAGCAGTCCGTGGTCCGGCTGCTGCGCGCCGGGGCCGACGACTACATGGTCAAGCCGTTCACCGGCGCGCACCTCGACGCCCGGATCACCACCGTGCTGCGCCGCGCCGGGCGGGCCAGCCGGGCGGTGCAGCCGGCCGTGCACAGCGTCGGCGGGCTGCGGGTGGACGTCGGGCAGCGCAGCGCCCACCTCGACGGCGAGCCGTTGGCGCTGACCCGCAAGGAATTCGACCTGTTGGCGTATCTCGCCGCACGTCCGGGCCGGGTAGTGTCCCGCCGGGAACTTCTGGAGGAGGTATGGCGGCAGCCGTCGGTCGGCGAGGACCAGACCATCGACGTTCACCTTTACTGGCTGCGTCGCAAAATGGGCGAGTCCGCGGCGAAGCCGCGCTACCTGCGCACCGTGCGGGGGGTCGGCTTCCGGTTGGTGGCGCCGGACTGAGGGCGTCGCTGGCCCGTCTCACGGCCGGCATGTGCGCCCTGGTCGCGCTCGCCTTCCTCCTCCCGCTCGCCACCGGCCTCGGTGACCGGGCCCGCGAGGAGGCGATCGCGGATGCCGCCCGCCGCAGCGCGCTGGTCACCGGGGCGCTCGCGGTCAGCACCGATCCCGCCGTGGTGCAGCGCGCCGTGGCCGCCAGCGGCGACGACCCGGCCACCCGGCCCGTCGTACACGGCCTGGGGGCGGACGAGTCCGCGGGCCGGGCCGGCGGCGCGGACCTGGAGCGGGCGCGGGCCGAGCGGCGCTCCGTGGTCGTCGACGTCGACGGCGGCGTGCTCCGGCTCGACCCGGTGGTGCTCGGCGACCGCACCGCCGTGGTGGAGGTCTTCGTGCCCGAGGCGGCGCTGGACGAGGGCGCCGGCGGCCGGTGGCTGCTGCTGCTCGGGGTGGCCGCCGCGCTGGTGGGCGCGGCGGTGCTGGTGGTCGACCGGGTCGCCGCCCGCGCGGTCGACTCGGCCCGGGGGCTGGTCAGGGCGGCGCTCGCGATCGGCGACGGCGACCTGGCCGTACGCGTCGAGCCCAGCGGCCCGCGCGAGCTGGCCGAGGCCGGGTACGCCTTCAACCGGATGGCCGACCGGATGGTCGCGGCGCGCACCGACGAGCGGGAGCTGGTCGCCGACCTGTCGCACCGGCTGCGCACCCCGCTGACCGTGCTACGGCTGGACGCCGAGGCGCTGGAGTCCGACGACACCAGCGTGGGCTCGTTCAGCGCGGCGGAGCTGGACCGGCGGCGCGGCATCCGACGTATCCGGCAGGCGATCGTCACCCTTGAGGGCGAGATCGACGTGCTGATCAAGACCACCCGCAAGGCGGTGGCGCACGAGGCGGGGCCGGCGATGTGCGACGTCAGCGAGGTGGTCCGGGACCGGATGGTGTTCTGGGCCGCGCTGGCCGGCGACCAGAACCGCCCGCACCGGGTGACCGGCGCCCAGCTGCGCATCCCGGCACCGGTGCCGCGGGCCGAGCTGGCCGCCGCGCTGGACGCGGTGATCGGCAACGTCTTCCGCTACACCCCGCAGGGCACCGCGTTCGAGGTGGCGGTCTCCCGCCGCGACGGCTACGTGGCCATCCGGATCGACGACGCCGGGCCGGGGATCGCCAACCCCGACCGGGCGCTGCGCCGGGGTGCCAGCGACCAGGGCTCCACCGGGCTGGGGCTGGACATCGCCAAGCGGGTGGCGTTGCAGGCCAACGGCTCGGTGAGCATCGACCGGGCCCGGCTCGGCGGGGCGAGCGTGGTCATGCTGCTCGCCGACCCCGAGGCGACGCCCCGGCAGGTCAGCCGGTTCGGGCTGGTCGGCCGAGCTGTGGGCCGGCGCAAGTCTTCCTTAGATCCGGATTAACCGCGGCGGCCGACCCGTCGCGGCCTGGCATGATCTTCCACGAACCCATCAGTTCCACCGGTCACTGCCTCGAGCACCCACCGGCCGGTGGAGCCGTGGGGGGGGGGGGGGGGCCCGGGCCCCCCCCACCACCGCCCCCCGCCCGCCCCCAACACGCCGAGCCCACCCCCCCCCCCCGCGCCCCGCGGGGCCCCCCCCCCCACCCCCCCGCC
>NZ_JBIDDG010000046.1:0-42833 GCF_043205005.1 Micromonospora sp. NPDC047620
GGCAGGTGGCGCGGGATCACGTTGGGGTGGTGTATCGGGCGTTCGATCTGAACGAGGCCGGTGGGGTGCGGATCGGGCAGATGTTGTCCGAGTTGTTGGCCTTGTTTGAGCGGGGTGTGCTGTCGCCGTTGCCGGTGCGGGTGTGGGATGTGCGGCAGGCGCGTACGGCGTTGCGGCACATCAGTCAGGCCCGGCACGTCGGCAAGGTCGTCCTTCAGGTTCCGGCGTCGGTGGATTCGGACGGCACGGTGCTGGTCACCGGGGCGTCGGGCACCCTCGCCGGGGTCGTGGCCCGGCACCTCGTCGTCACCGGTCAGGCGCGTCGGCTGTTGCTGGCGTCGCGTCGCCTGCCTGCCGAGGGCAGCGACTACGCCGCGCTGGTCGCGGAGCTGACCGAGGCGGGTGCGACTGTCGTTCCCGCCTCCGTGGACGTGAGCGACCCGCAGCAGGTCGCCGACCTCGTCGCCGGGGTCGACGCCGCTCATCCGCTGACCGCCGTCGTGCACTGCGCGGGTGTGCTGGCGGACGCGACGATCACGTCGCTGGATGCCGGTGCTGTGGCCGCTGTGATGGGGCCGAAGGTCGACGGGGCGTGGGCGCTGCACGAGGCGACCGCCGACTTGGACCTGTCGGCGTTCGTGGTGTTCTCGTCGATCGCGGCGACGCTGGGTTCGCCGGGGCAGGGCAACTACGCGGCGGCGAACGCGTTCCTCGACGCCCTCGCGCAGCACCGTCGGGAGCGGGGCCTGCCGGCGACCAGCATCGGCTGGGGCATGTGGGCCACCACCGGTGGAATGGTCGGCGAGCTCAACGCCGACGACCGCCAGCGGCTGGGCCGGCTGGGCATGACGGGGCTGTCGGCGGCCGAGGGCGCGGTGCTGCTCGACGCCGCGTCCGCCGGTTCCGCGCCGGCGGTCGTGGCCGCCCGGCTGCGGATCACCGCCGACGCCGCCCAGGTGCCGCCGATCCTGCGGCTGCTGGCGCGGGCCGGCGGACGCCGGCAGGCGCGCTCCGGGAAGGCCGGAGACGGGTCGGCCTGGTCCGACCGGCTGGCCGGGCTGTCGCAGGACGACGCCCGTCGGCTTCTGGTGGACCTCGTCTGCGGGCAGGCGGCGGCGGTGCTGGGGCACGCGTCGGCGCAGGCGGTGCCGGGTGGCCGGGCGTTCAAGGAACTGGGCTTCGACTCCCTGACCTCCGTGGAGCTGCGCAACCGGTTGGCCTCGGCGACCGGGCTGCGGCTGTCCGCCACCCTCGTCTTCGACTACCCCACGCCCGAGCGGCTCGCCGAGCACCTGCACGAGCAGTTGGGCCACTCCGCGACGCCGGCCGCGACCACCGTCACCCGGGCCGTCGCCGCCGCCGGCGACGACGATCCGATCGTCATCATCGGCATGGCCTGCCGCTTCCCCGGCGGCGTGTCGAACCCGGACCAGCTGTGGGACCTCGTGGCCTCGGGCGGGGACGCGATCGGCGGCTTCCCCGCCGACCGGGGCTGGGACCTCGACGCCCTGTACGACCCGGACGCCGATCGGGCGGGCACGTCGACGACCCGGCAGGGCGGCTTCCTGTACGACGCGGCCGAGTTCGACCCGGCGTTCTTCGGAATCTCGCCCCGCGAGGCCCTCGCCATGGACCCGCAGCAGCGGCTGCTGCTGGAGACCTCGTGGGAGGCGTTCGAGCACGCCGGCATCGACCCGCGCGACACGAAGGTGACCACCGGCGTCTTCGCCGGCCTGATCCACCACGACTACGTGGGCCGGCTCGAAGCCTCGGAGGAACTGGAGGGGTACCTGGTCAACGGCACGGCCGGCAGCGTTGCCTCCGGCCGCGTCGCGTACGTCTTCGGGCTCGAAGGCCCGGCGGTCACCGTCGACACGGCGTGCTCGTCGTCGCTGGTCGCGCTGCACCTGGCGGCGCAGGCGCTGCGCTCCGGTGAGTGCGACCTCGCCCTGGCGGGTGGCGTGACCGTGATGGCCACCCCGAGCGCGTTCATCGGCTTCTCCCGGCAGCGCGGCCTGTCCCCGGACGGCCGGTGCAAGTCGTTCGCGGCCGCCGCCGACGGCACCGGTTGGTCCGAGGGCGTGGGCATGCTGCTGGTGGAGCGGTTGTCCGACGCGCGCCGTAACGGCCACCGCGTCCTCGCCGTGGTGCGCGGCACCGCCGTGAACCAGGACGGGGCGTCCAACGGCCTTACTGCGCCGAACGGGCCTTCGCAGCAGCGGGTGATCCGCCAGGCGCTGGCCAACGCGCGGCTGACCACGGCCGACGTGGACGCGGTGGAGGCGCACGGCACCGGCACGACGCTGGGTGACCCGATCGAGGCGCAGGCGCTGCTGGCCACGTACGGGCAGGACCGGCCCGTCGATCGGCCGCTGCTGCTCGGGTCGATCAAGTCCAACATGGGGCACACGCAGGCCGCCGCCGGCGTCGCCGGTGTGATCAAGATGGTCCTCGCCATGCGGCATGGTCTTGTTCCGCCGACGTTGCACGTGGACGAGCCGTCGCCGCACATCGACTGGACCGCCGGGGCGGTGGCCCTGGCGACGGAGGCGACGCCGTGGCCGGTGGTGGACCGGCCGCGTCGGGCGGCGGTGTCGTCGTTCGGGATCTCAGGGACGAACGCGCATGTGATCGTCGAGCAGCCGCCGGCGCAGGTGGTCGAGGGCGAGATCGTGGAGCGTCGGCTGCCGGCGGTGGTGCCGGTGCTGCTGTCGGCGCGGACCGACGCGGCGCTCGCAGCGCAGGCGGGTCGGTGGGCGCGCTGGTTGGCTGCCGACGAGGGGCTGCGTCCGCTGGACGTGGCGTGGTCGTCGGTGACCACCCGCCCGGCCCTGGAACAGCGGGCGGTGGTGACCGCCGTCGACCGGGACGAGTTGCTCGCCGGGCTGCGTGCGCTCGCCGCTGGTGAGCCGTCGGGCGCGGTGCTGGCCGGCGCACCGGAACAGCGCGGCCAGTTGGCCCTGCTCTTCTCCGGCCAGGGCGCGCAACGCGCGGGCATGGGCCGGGAGCTGTACGACTCGTTCCCGGTGTTCGCGTCCGCTCTCGACGAGGTGTGCGGGCACCTGGACGGGCTGCTGCCGCAGCCGCTTCGGGAGGTCCTGTTCGCGGAGGCGGGTTCGGTCGAGGCGGGCCTGCTGGACCAGACGGTGTTCACCCAGGCGGGGTTGTTCGCGGTCGAGGTGGCGCTGTTCCGTCTGGTGGAGTCGTTCGGTGTGGTGCCGGACTTCGTGGGTGGGCATTCGGTCGGGGAGATCACGGCCGCGTACGTGGCGGGGGTGCTGTCCCTGGCCGACGCGTGCACGCTGGTCGCCGCTCGGGGCCGGCTCATGCAGGCGTTGCCGGTCGGCGGCGGGATGCTGGCGGTGAACGCGTCCGAGGCGGAGGTGCTGGCAAGCCTCGACGGGCTGACCGACCGGTTGGGCATCGCGGCCGTCAACGGCCCCAACGCCGTGGTCGTGTCGGGCGCCGTCGACGCCCTCGACGAGGTGGAGAAGGTCTGGACGGCGCGCGGCGCCCGGACCCGGCGCCTGACCGTGAGCCACGCGTTCCACAGCCCGCTGATGGAGCCGATGCTCGCCGAGTTCCGCGCTGTTCTGGAGGGCCTCGCCTTCCAGCCGCCGCTGGTGCCGGTCGTGTCGAACCTGACCGGCGCGCTCGCCGACGGCGACGAGATCCGCACCGCCGACTACTGGGTACGGCACGTCCGGGAGGCCGTCCGGTACGCCGACGGCGTCACCGCGCTGCGCAAGGCCGGGGTGGACACGTTCCTGGAGATCGGCCCGCAGAGCGTGCTCACCGCCATGGTCGCCGACGTGCTGCCCGGCGAGGCGGGCGTGCTGTCCGTCGCCGTCCAGCGCCGGGACCGGCCCGAGACCCACGCGCTGATGGCCGCCCTCGGCGAGCTGCACGTCCACGGCGAGCCGGTCACCTGGCGGACCTGGTTCGCCGACTCCGGCGCCCGCCGCGTCGACCTGCCGACGTACGCGTTCCAGCACCAGCGGTTCTGGCCGGAAGCCGCGCCGCGCCAGCAGGCCACCCCGGACACGGGCGGCGACGCCGAATTCTGGGCCGCCGTCGAGAGCGGCGACCTCGCCGCCCTCGCCGGCCAACTCGGCGACGACGCGGCGGTGGACGCGCTGACCCCGGCCCTGCCTGTCCTGTCCACCTGGCGCCGCGCCCGCACCCGCGACGCGGCGGTGAACGGCTGGTCGTACCAGGTGGGGTGGCGGCGGATCGACCTGGCCGACTCCCCGGCGGCGGTCGGGACCTGGCTGCTGGTCGAGCCCGCCGGCGAGCCGTCGGCCGACCGGATCGCCGCCGCGCTGACCGCGGCCGGCGGAGACGTGCGTCGAGTGACCGTCGACCCGGCCACCGCCACCCGCGCCGGCCTCGCCGAGCTGCTGGGCGACGCGTCGGCCGACGGGCCGGTCGGCGTGGTCTCGCTGCTCGGCCTGCGCGACGAGCCGCACCCGGACCACCCGTCCGTGCCGGTCGGTACGGCGGCCACCCTGCTGCTGCTCCAGGCGCTGCACGACGCCGCGGCGACCGCGCCGCTGTGGTGCGTGACCCGGGGCGCGGTCGACGCGGGAGACGGCGAGGCAGTCCGCAGCGCCGGCCAGGGCAGCCTGTGGGGCCTGGGCCGGGTGGCCGGCCTCGAACTGTCGCAGCCGCGGGTGGGCCTGCTGGACCTGCCGGAACGGGACGTCGACCCGGCCCGGCTCGTGGCGGCGCTCGTCGCCGCCGGCGACGAGGACCAGCTCGCGGTGCGGCGCGGCGGCGTGTACGCCCGGCGGCTGACCCGGGCCACCCCCGCCGACGCGGCGGCGGCCGAGCGGTGGCGGCCCTCCGGCACCGTGCTGGTCACCGGCGGCACGGGCGCGCTGGGCGCGCACGTGGCCCGCTGGGCGGGCGGCAACGGCGCCGAGCACCTGGTGCTGACCAGCCGGCGCGGCGACGCCGCCCCCGGCGCGACGGAGCTGCGCGACGAGCTGACCGCCCTCGGCGTACGGGTGACGGTGGCGGCGTGCGACGTGGCCGACCGGGACGCCGTGGCCAGGCTGCTGGCCCGGCTGGACGACGACCCGGCGCCGCTGACCGCGGTGGTGCACGCCGCCGGCCTGAACGACGTCGTCCCGTTCGTCGACACCGACCTGGCCCGGCTCGCCGCCGTGATGGGCGGCAAGATCGCCGGAGCGGCGCACCTGGACGAGCTGCTCGGCGACCGGCCGCTGGACGCGTTCGTGCTGTTCGCCTCGATCGCCGGGGTGTGGGGCAGCGGCGGGCAGGCCGGCTACGCGGCCGGCAACGCGTACCTCGACGCGCTCGCCGAGCGGCGGCGCGCCCGGGGGCTCGCCGCCACCTCGGTGGCGTGGGGGCCGTGGGCCGACGGCGGGATGGCCACCGACGAGGCCCAGCGGGAGCTGGCCCGGCGCGGGCTGCGAGCCATGTCCCCGGCCGACGCGGTCCACGCCCTGCGGGTCGCCGTCGGGCGCGGGCGCGCCTGCCTCACCGTCGCCGACGTGGACTGGGCGACGTTCGGCCCCGCGTACGCCTCGAACCGGCCGCGACCGCTGCTGGCCGACCTGCCCGAGGCCCGGCCGGCCGCCCCGACCGCCGAGGACGAGCCGGGCGACGGCGGGCAGCCGCTGCGCGAGCAACTGCTCGCCCTGCCCCGGGACGAGCAGGACAAGCTCCTCACCGACCTGGTCCGCACCCACGCCGCGGCTGTCCTCGGCCACCCCGGCCCGGAGCGGGTCAAGCCGCAACGCGCGTTCAAGGAACTCGGCTTCGACTCGCTGACGGCGGTCGAGCTGCGTAACCGGCTCACCCGGGCCACCGGGCTGCCCCTGCCCACCACGCTGGTCTTCGACTATCCCGACCCGGCCGCCGTGGCCGGTCACCTGCTCGCCGCGCTGGTCCCCGAGGCCGGGCGGCAGGAGGCGGCCGACCCGGCCGAGGCGGCGGTGCGCCAAGCCCTGGCCACCATCCCGCTGGCCCGCATCCGCGAGGCCGGGCTGCTCGACCTGCTGCTCAAGCTCACCGACGGCGACGACGCCGAGCAGGGCCCGACCGACGAGGACGGCGACTCCATCGACGAGATGGACGCCGACGCCCTCATCCGGCTGGCGCTCGACGGCTCCGAGTCCTGACCCTTGTCCCACGTACGGAGTACATGATGTCCACGTCTGCAGATAAGGTCGTCGAGGCGCTTCGGGCTTCGCTCAAGGAGACCAGCCGGCTCAAGCAGCTCAACCAGCAGCTGACCGCGGCGGCCCGGGAGCCGATCGCCATCGTCGCCATGTCCTGCCGCTACCCGGGCGGGGTGTCCAGCCCCGACCAGCTGTGGGACCTGGTGGCCTCCGGTGGGGACGCCATCGGCGGCTTCCCCACCGACCGGGGCTGGGACCTGGACAACCTGTACGACCCGCAGGCCGACCAGGTCGGCAAGTCCACCACCCAGCAGGGCGGCTTTCTCTACGACGCGGCGGAGTTCGACGCCGACTTCTTCGGCATCTCGCCCCGAGAGGCCCTGGCGATGGACCCGCAGCAGCGGCTGCTGCTGGAGACGTCCTGGGAGGCGTTCGAGTCGGCCGGAATCGCCCCGTCGTCGGTGCGGGGCCAGAAGGTCGGCGTGTTCGTCGGCACCGCCGCCAACGGCTACGGCGTCGGGCAGGACGGCGGCGCGGACGGCGCCGACGAGGGCTACCTGCTGACCGGCACCGTCACCAGCGTCGTCTCGGGGCGGATCGCGTACGCCCTCGGGCTGGAGGGGCCGGCCGTCACCGTCGACACGGCCTGCTCGTCCTCCCTGGTCGCGCTGCACCTGGCCTGCCAGGCGCTGCGGGCCGGCGAGTTCGACCTGGCCCTGGCCGGCGGCGTCTGCGTCATGGCCACCCCCAGCCCGTTCGTCGGCTTCTCCCGCCAGCGTGGCCTCGCCTCCGACGGGCGGTGCAAGTCGTTCGCCGCCGCCGCCGACGGCACCGGCTGGGGTGAGGGCGTCGGCCTGCTGCTGGTCGAGCGGCTCTCCGACGCCCAACGCAACGGCCACCGCATCCTCGCCGTCATCCGCGGCAGCGCGACCAACCAGGACGGCGCGTCGAACGGGCTCACCGCCCCGAACGGGCCCGCCCAGCAGCGGGTGATCCGGCAGGCGCTCAGCAACGCGCGCCTCACCACCTCCGACGTGGACGCCGTCGAGGCGCACGGCACCGGCACCACCCTCGGCGACCCGATCGAGGCGCAGGCGCTGCTCGCCACGTACGGGCAGGAGCGCGGCGAGGCCGACCCGCTGTGGCTCGGCTCGATCAAGTCGAACATGGGGCACAGCCAGTCGGCCGCCGGCGTCGCGGGTGTCATCAAGATGGTGATGGCCATGCGGCACGGCGTCCTGCCCGCCACGCTGCACGTCGACGAGCCGTCGCCGCACATCGACTGGTCGGCCGGCGCCGTCGAACTGCTCACCGAGGCCCGGCCCTGGCCCGAGGCGGACCGGCCCCGCCGGGCGGCCGTGTCGTCGTTCGGCATCAGCGGCACCAACGCCCACGTCATCCTCGAACAGGCCGACCCCGCGCCCGCCCCGGCCCCCGCACCGGAGCAGCCCGGCCTGCTCGCCACCCCCGGCACCGTCTGGTCGCTGTCAGCCCGGTCCACGCCTGCCC
The DNA here is from genome assembly GCF_043205005.1 of Micromonospora sp. NPDC047620. NCBI lineage: Bacteria > Bacillati > Actinomycetota > Actinomycetes > Micromonosporales > Micromonosporaceae > Micromonospora > Micromonospora sp. NPDC047620. Next base: position 7,659 of record NZ_JBIDDG010000046.1, read on the forward strand.
TGCGCGAGCAGGCCGCCCGGCTCGCCCGGTACGTCCGCGCCCACGGCGACGTCGATCCGGCCCGGCTGGCCTGGTCGCTGGCCACCACCCGGTCGGCGTTCGAGCACCGGGCGGCCGTGGTGGCCGCCGATCCGGCGCAGCTCCTCGAGGGGCTGGACGCCCTCGCCGCCGGCACCCCGACCGGCACCGTCGTCACCGGCGTGGCCGGCGAGCCGGGGGAGGGCCCCGTCTGGGTGTTCCCCGGCCAGGGCGCGCAGCACGTGGCGATGGCCGCCGGGCTGATCGGCGCCTGCCCGGTCTTCGACGAGGCCCTCGCCGAGTGCCAGGCCGAGTTCGACCGCTGGCTCGACATCGACGTCCGCGCGGTGCTGACCGGCACCGACGACTCGTGGCTGGGCCGTTCCGAGGTCGCCCAGCCGGCGCTGTTCGCCGTCGGTGTGGGCCTGGCGCGGCTGTGGCGGCACGCCGGGATGATTCCCCGGGCGGTGATCGGCCACTCGCAGGGCGAGATCGTGGCGGCTCATGTCGCCGGGGTGCTGTCGCTGGCCGACGCCGTCAAGGTGCTGGCGTTGCGGGTCCGGGCGCTGGCCACCATCGCCGGCACCGGGGCGATGGCCGCGATCGACCTGCCCGCCGCCGAGGTCACCGCACGGCTGCCCGAAGGGGTGACCGTCTCCGTCATCAACGGCCCCGGCACCACGGCGGTCGCCGGGCCGCCGCAGCCCGTCGCCGACCTGGTCGCGGCCTGCGTCGCCGACGGCGTCCGGGCCCGGCTGGTGGCCGTCGACTACGCCTCGCACTCCCCGGCCGTTCAGCCGGTCTCCGACCGGGTACGCACCGAACTGGCCGGCCTCGCCCCGAGTGACGGCGACGTCCGGATCGTCTCCACCGTCACGGGGACCTGGCTCGACGGTTCCCGCATGGACGCCGACTACTGGGCCGAGAACCTCCGCCTGCCGGTGCTGTTCGACACCGCCGTGCGTACCGCCATCGACGCCGGGCACACGGACTTCGTCGAGGTCTCCCCGCACCCGGTGCTGACCATGTCGCTGACCGCGATCCTCGACGACACCGGCACCACCGGCCGGGCGCTGGCCACCCTGCGCCGTGGCGAGGACGCCGCGCTCCGGCTGCTCACCAGCCTCGCCGCCGCCCACGCCAACGGGCTGGCGGTGGACCACCGCCGGGTCCTCGCCCCCGCGCCGATCCTCACCGACCTGCCCACGTACGCCTTCCAGCGGCAGCGCTACTGGCCGGAGCGGAGCACGCCGGCGCTTGCCGGCCCGGTCAGCCCGGACGTCGTCGACGTCGAGTTCTGGTCGGCCGTGGAACGCTCCGACGTGGCCGCCCTGGCCGCCCAGCTCGACGGCGGCGCGGCCGACGCGGAGGTGCTCGCCCCGGCGCTGCCGGTGTTGTCGTCGTGGCGGAAGGCCCGGTTGCAGCGGGCGGTGCTGGACGGCTGGTCGTACCGGGTGCTGTGGAAGCCCGCCGCCCCGGCCGGCGGGGCGAACCTCGCCGGTGACCTGCTCGTGGTCCGACCCGCCGACGACGCGGCCGTGGACGGCTGGCTGGACCTGCTCGCCGCCGCCCTGCCCGACGGGGTGGCCGTGCGAACGCTGGCCGTCGACCCGGCCCGGGTCATCCGGGCGGAGCTGGCCGAGTCGCTGGCCGGGCACCGCGAGACGCCACCGGCCGCCGTGGTGTCCCTGCTCGGCCTCGCCGACGCGCAGTACCCCGGCCACCCCGGCATCCCCACCGGGCTGGTCGCCACCACCCGCCTCGTGCAGGCGGCGCAGGACGCCGACCTGCCCGCGCCGCTGTGGTGCGTCACCCGGGGCGGTGTCGGCACCAGCCCCGCCGAGCCGGTCGCCAGCGCCGCCCAGCACGCGCTGTGGGGCCTGGCCCGGGTCATCGGCCTGGAACACCCCCGCGCCTGGGGCGGCCTGGTCGACCTGCCCGCCGAGCCCGACGCCGCCACCTGGGCGGAGGTCGCCCGCATCCTCGCCGGCGCCGGCGACGAGGACCAGTTCGCCGTGCGCCCCTTCGGCACCTTCGTCCGGCGGCTCGCCCGCACCACCGCCCGCGCCGCCGGGCAGGTCACCCCGTGGCGACCGCGCGGCACCGTGCTCGTCACCGGCGGCACCGGCGCGATCGGCGCGCAGGCCGCCCGCTGGCTCGCCGACAACGGCGCCGAGCACCTGGTGCTGACCAGCCGCCGCGGTCTCGACGCCGCCGGTGCCCGCGAGCTGGCCGACGAGCTGACCGTGACGGGCGTACGGGTCAGCGTGGTGGCCTGCGACATGGCCGACCGCGAGCAGGTCGCCGCGCTGGTCGCCGGCCTGGACGAGGTCGCCCCGCTGACCGCCGTGCTGCACGCCGCCGGTATCACCCAGCTCACCCCGCTCGTCGACACCGACCTCGACGTGTTCGACCACGTCATGGCCGGCAAGGCCGCCGGGGCCGAGTACCTCGACGAGCTGCTCGGCGACCGGCAGCTCGACGCGTTCGTCACGTTCGCCTCGATCTCCGGCGTGTGGGGCAGCGGCGGTCAGGGCGCGTACGCGGCCGCGAACGCGTACCTCGACGCGCTCGCCGAGCAGCGCCGCGCCCGGGGGCTCACCGCCACCTCGATCTCCTGGGGCGCCTGGGCCGAGGGCGGCATGGCCACCACCGAGGAGGCGCAGCGGCTGCTCAGCCGCCGCGGCCTCAACCCGATGCAGCCGGCCGCCGCGCTGCTCGCCCTGCGCCGCGCCGTCGAGCACGGCGAGACCTCCCTGACCGTCGCCGATGTCGACTGGGCGCACTTCGCCCCCGCGTACGCCTCCGCCCGGCCCCGGCCGCTGCTCGCCGACATCGCCGAGGCGCGCGAGGCCCTGTCCGCCCGCCCCGCCGACGGCGTCACCGACTCCGCCACCGAGCTGCGCCAGCGGCTGCTCGCCCTGCCCCGCGCCGAACGGGACCGCCAGCTCACCGACCTGGTCCGCGACCACGCCGCCGCCGTGCTCGGCCACGCCGGCACCGACGCCGTGCGGCCGAAGCGGGCGTTCAAGGAGCTGGGCTTCGACTCGCTGACCGCCGTCGAGCTGCGCAACCAGCTCACCGGCGCGACCGGGCTGGCCCTGCCCACCACCCTGATCTTCGACTACCCCAACCCGGCGGCCCTGGCCGGGCACCTCGTGTCCCTGCTGCGCCTGGACGACGCCGAGGCCGCCGCCCCCACCGCGACGGCGGCCACCGGTGCCCTCGCCGACGAGCCGGTCGCCATCGTCGGGATGAGCTGCCGCTACCCGGGCGGGGTCAGCGACCCCGACGGGCTGTGGGACCTCGTCGCGCAGGGCCGCGACGGCATCACCGAGTTCCGCGCCGACCGGCACTGGGACCTCGACCGGCTTCTCGCCGCCGACCCCGAGGCGCCCGGCCGCTCGCACACCCGGCACGGCGGGTTCATCGACCGGGCCACCGACTTCGACCCGGTCTTCTTCGGCATCTCGCCGCGCGAGGCGCTGGCCATGGACCCGCAGCAGCGGCTGCTGCTGGAGGCCACCTGGGAGGCGTTCGAGCAGGCCGGCGTCACCCCCGACTCGCTGCACGGCACCGCCACCGGCGTCTTCGTCGGGGCTTCCCCGTCCGGCTACGGCACCGGCGACGAGACCCCCGACCTGGACGGCTACCGGCTCACCGGCGGCGCGCACAGCGTGATCTCCGGGCGGGTCGCGTACACGTTCGGCCTGGAGGGGCCGGCCGTCACCGTGGACACCGCCTGCTCGTCGTCGCTGGTGGCGCTGCACCTGGCCGTGCAGTCGCTGCGGCAGGGCGAGTGCGAGCTGGCGGTCGCCGGCGGCGTGAACGTGATGGTCACCCCGGGCGCGTTCGTCGAGTTCACCCGGCAGGGCGGTCTCGCCACCGACGGCCGCTGCCGCTCCTTCGCCGCCGCCGCCGACGGCACCGGCTGGGGCGAGGGCGTCGGCGTGCTGCTGGTCGAGCGGCTCTCCGACGCGCGGCGCAACGGCCACCGCGTCCTCGCCGTGATCCGGGGCAGCGCCGTCAACCAGGACGGCGCGTCCAATGGGCTGACCGCGCCGAACGGCCCGTCGCAGCAGCGGGTGATCCGGGCCGCGCTCGCCAACGCCGGCCTCACCACGGTCGACGTGGACGCCGTCGAGGCCCACGGCACCGCCACCACCCTGGGCGACCCGATCGAGGCGCAGGCGCTGCTCGCCACGTACGGGCAGGACCGGGACGGTCGGGAGCCGCTGTGGCTGGGCTCGATCAAGTCGAACATCGGCCACACCCAGGCCGCCGCCGGCGTCGCCGGTGTGATCAAGATGGTGCAGGCGCTGCGGCACGGCGTCCTGCCGCGCACCCTGCACGTCGACGCGCCCACCCCGCACGTCGACTGGTCGGCCGGCGCCGTCGAACTGCTCACCGAGGCCCGGCCCTGGCCGGAGACCGGCCGGCCCCGCCGCGCCGCCGTGTCCTCGTTCGGGGTCAGCGGCACCAACGCGCACATCATCGTCGAGGAGCCGCCGGCCGAGATCGTCGACGGCGAGGTGGTCGAGCCCGCCGCGCCGCCGCTGGTGCCGGTGCTGCTCTCCGCCCGCGGCGACGGCCTCGCCCGGCAGGCGAACCGCTGGGCCGACCGGTTCGCCGCGCCCGACCGGCCGCGGCTGGTCGACGCCGGCTGGACGTCCCTGACCGCCCGCGCGGCACTGGAGCACCGGGCCGTGCTGCTCGCCGCCGACCACGACGAGCTGACCGCCGGGCTGCGCGCCCTCGTCGCCGCCGAGCCCACCGACGCCGTCGTCACCGGTCGCGCCGCCGACCGGGGCCCCGTCGCGATCCTCTTCTCCGGGCAGGGCGCGCAGCGCGCCGGGATGGGCCGGGAGTTGTACGCGACGTTCCCGGTGTTCGCGTCCGCGCTGGACGAGGTGCGCGGGCACCTGGACCCGCTGCTGCCGCAGCCGCTTCGGGAGATCCTGTTCGCGGCGGCGGGCTCGGCCGAGGCCGAGCTGCTGGACCAGACCGTGTTCACCCAGGCGGGTCTGTTCGCGGTCGAGGTGGCGCTGTTCCGGCTGGTGGAGTCGTTCGGTGTGGTGCCGGACTTCGTGGGTGGGCATTCGGTCGGGGAGATCACGGCCGCGTACGTGGCCGGGGTGCTGTCCCTGGCCGACGCCTGCGCCCTCGTCGCGGCGCGGGGCCGGCTGATGCAGGCGTTGCCGGCCGGGGGCGGGATGCTGGCGGTGAACGCGGCCGAGGCCGAGGTGCTGTCCACCCTGGACGGACTGGCCGACCGGGTCGGGATCGCCGCGGTGAACGGTCCGACCTCCGTCGTGGTGTCCGGTGACCTGACGGCCCTGGACGAGGTGGAGACTGTCTGGCGGGACCGGGGCGTGCGGACGCGGCGGCTGACGGTCAGCCACGCGTTCCACAGCCCGCTGATGGAGCCGATGCTGGCCGAGTTCCGGGCCGTGCTGGAAAACCTGACCTTCTCGGCGCCGCTGGTGCCGGTCGTGTCGAACCTGACCGGGGCGCTCGCCGACCCGCAGGAGCTGACCCGCGCCGACTACTGGGTGCGCCACGTCCGCGAGGCCGTCCGCTTCGCCGACGGGGTCGCCGCCCTACGCGCCGCCGGCGTGGACACGTTCGTCGAGGTCGGGCCCGGCCCGGTCCTCACCGCGCTGGTCCGCGAGGCCCTGTCCGGGGACGACGCCGTCGTGGCCGTGCCGGCCCAGCGCCGGGACCGCCCCGAGCCGCGCGCCCTGCTCACCGGCCTGGCGGAACTCTTCGCCGCCGGCGGCGCCGTCGACTGGGCCCCGGTCTTCGCCGGCGCCGCCGCCACCCGGGTCGACCTGCCCACGTACGCCTTCGCCGAGGAGCGGTACTGGCTCCGCCCCGCCGGCCGCGCCTCCGACGTCTCCGGCGCCGGCCTCGGCGCCGCCCGCCACCCGCTGCTCGCCGCCGCCGTCCGGCTGGCCGGCGAGGACGCGGCCGTGCTCACCGGCCGACTGTCGGTGGCGGCCCAGCCGTGGCTCGCCGACCACGTGGTGGCCGGCGCGGTGATCGTCCCCGGCACCGCCCTCGTCGAGCTGGCGCTGCGGGCCGGCGACGAGTTCGGCCCCTGCCGGGTGCGGGAGCTGACCATCGCCGCGCCGCTGGTGCTCCCCGCCCAGGGCGGGGTGCGGGTGCAGGTCCGGGTCGGCCCGCGCGACGGCGCCGGCTGGCGGGCCGTCGCCGTGCACTCCCAGCCCGACCACGACCCCGACGGCGACTGGGTGCAACACGCCGAGGGCGTGCTCACCGCCGTCGACGGAGGCGACGACGCCGGCCTCGGCGCGTGGCCCCCGGCGCACGCCGTCGAGGCCGACCTCGCCGGCTGGTACGACGCCCTCGCCGGGCACGGCATGACGTACGGGCCGGCGTTCCAGGGCCTGCGGCGAGCCTGGACGGCCGGCGACGACACCGTCTACGCCGAGGTGGCCCTGCCCGCGGCCGGCCCCGACGGGGCCGCCGGCTTCGGCGTGCACCCCGCCCTGCTCGACGCCGCCCTGCACCCCACCGCCCTGCTGCCGGGCGACGGCACCACCGGCCCCAAGGCGCCCTTCGCCTTCGAGGGCGTCCAGGTGCACGCCGTCGGCGCGGACACCCTGCGGGTCCGGCTGACCCGGGCCGGCGCGGCGGTGCGGCTGCTCGCCGTGGACGACACCGACCGGCCCGTGGTGTCCGTCGACTCCCTCGTGCTGCGCGAGATGACCAGCGTCGACCCGTCGGCGGCCGCCCTGGCCGCCCGGTCGCTGTTCCGGGTCGCCTGGCAGGCCGAGCCGCTCACCCCCGGTGCCACGCCCACGGCCGCCCTGCTGGGCGCGGCCACCCCCGCCCTGCCCGGCACGCCCGCGTACCCGGGGGTCGCCGAACTGGTCGCCACCGGCGACGTACCCCCGCTGGTGCTGCTGCCCGTGCCCGCGACGCCGGCCGACCTGCCGTCCGGCGAGCTACCGGCCGCCGTCCGGACGGCCACCGCCGGCGTGCTCGCCGAGGTGCAGGCGTGGCTGGCCGCCGACGTCGACGCCCGGCTCGTGGTGGTCACCCGCGACGCGGTGCGGGCCACCGACGCCGACCCGGCCGGCAACCTGGCCGGCGCGGCCGTGTGGGGCCTCGTCCGCTCCGCCCAGTCCGAGCACCCCGGCCGGATCGTCCTGGCCGACCTCGACCGGGACCTCGACGAGCCCGCCGTCGCGCTGCTCGCGGCCGCCGCCGACGACCCGGCCGCGGCGCAGCTCGCGGTCCGCGGCGACGCGGCCCGCACCCCCCGGCTGGTACGCGCTGAAGCCCCGCCCGCCGACGCCCCGCACACCCGCGGCGGCACCGTCCTCGTCACCGGCGGCACCGGCGCGCTCGGCGGCCTGCTCGCCCGCCACCTGGTCACCGAGTGGGGCGTGGACTCCCTCGCCCTGGTCAGCCGGCGCGGCCCCGACGCCGACGGCGCGGCCGAGCTGGCCGACGACCTCAGCGCCCTCGGCGCCCGTGTCCGGGTGCTCGCCTGCGACGTCACCGACCCCGACGCCGTGCGCGCCCTCGTCGCGCGGCTCACCGACGGCGAACGCCTCGCCGGGGTGGTGCACACCGCCGGCGTCCTCGACGACGCCGTCGTGACCGGCATCGACGCGGACCGGCTGGCCCGGGTGCTCGCCCCGAAGGTCGACGCCGGTTGGTGGCTGCACGAGGCGACCGCCCACCTCGACCTCGACCTGTTCGTCGTGTTCTCCTCGATCGCCGGGGTGCTCGGCTCGCCCGGCCAGGGCGCGTACGCGGCGGCGAACGCCTTCCTCGACGCCCTCGCCGCCCACCGGCGCGACCGCGGCCTTCCCGGCCACTCCCTGGCCTGGGGCATGTGGGACACCGACGGCATGGCGGCCGGCCTCAGCGCCACCGACCGGTCCCGGGTGTCCCGCGCCGGCCTCGGCCTGATCACCGCCCCGGTCGGCGTGGCGCTGTTCGACGCGGCGGTCGCCACCGACGCCGCCGCCCTCGTACCGGCCGTGGTCGACGTGCCCGCCCTGCGGGCGGCGGCCACCGCCGGCGTACCGCCGATGCTGCGTGCCCTCGTCGGCACCGCGACCGCCCGGCGGCAGGCCGGCGGCGGCGCGGCCGGCGGCTGGGCCCAGCGCCTCGCGGCGCTCGCCCCCGACGAGGCCCGCGCCCAGGTCGACCTGCTGGTGCGGGGCCTGGTGGCGCAGGTGTTGGGGCATGGCGGCGCGGAGGCGGTGCCGGCGGACCGGGCGTTCCGGGAGTTGGGCTTCGACTCGTTGACGGCCGTGGACCTGCGTAACCGGGTCAACGCGGCGACGGGGCTGCGGTTGGCGTCGACGCTGGTGTTCGACTACCCGACCCCAGTCGCGCTCGCCGAGCACGTGCACGAGCAGCTCACCGGCGAGGTCGCGGCCCACCCCGACGCGGTGGCCGCCACCAGCGTGGACGAGCCCATCGCCATCGTCGGCATGGCCTGCCGCTACCCCGGCGGCGTGGAGAGCCCCGAGCAGCTCTGGGAGTTGCTGGCCGCCGGCGGCGACGGCATCGGCGAGTTCCCCACCGACCGGGGCTGGGACCTCGACGCCCTCTTTCACCCCGACCCCGACCACGCCGGCACCTCGTACGCGCGGCACGGCGGCTTCCTGGCCGGGGCGGCCGAGTTCGACCCGGCGTTCTTCGGTATCTCGCCGCGCGAGGCGGTCGCGATGGACCCGCAGCAGCGGCTGCTGCTGGAGGCGTCCTGGGAGACGTTCGAGTCCGCCGGAATCGACCCGGCGCGGGTACGCGGCAGCCGCACCGGCGTGTTCGCCGGCCTGATGTACCACGACTACGCCTCGCAGGTGCAGGAGCTGCCCGAGGGCCTGGAGGGCTACATCGGCACCGGCAACTCCGGCAGCGTCGTGTCCGGGCGGGTGGCGTACACGTTCGGCCTGGAGGGGCCGGCGGTCACGGTCGACACCGCCTGCTCGTCGTCGCTGGTCGCGCTGCACCTCGCGGCGCAGGCGCTGCGCTCCGGTGAGTGCGACCTCGCCCTCGCGGGCGGCGTGACCGTGATGGCGACGCCGGGGACGTTCATCGAGTTCTCCCGCCAGCGTGGACTGGCCCAGGACGGCCGGTGCAAGTCCTTCTCGGCCGCCGCCGACGGCACCGGTTGGTCGGAGGGCGTGGGCATGCTGCTCGTGCAGCGGCTGTCCGACGCCGAGCGGGAGGGCCGGCGCATCCTGGCGGTCGTGCGCGGCACCGCCGTGAACCAGGACGGGGCGTCCAACGGCCTTACGGCACCGAACGGGCCGTCGCAGCAGCGGGTGATCCGGCAGGCGTTGGCCAACGCCGGCCTGTCCACGCTGGACGTCGACGCGGTGGAGGCGCACGGCACCGGCACCACGCTCGGTGACCCGATCGAGGCGCAGGCGCTCCTGGCCACGTACGGGCAGGACCGCGACGGCCGGGAGCCGTTGTGGCTCGGCTCGATCAAGTCGAACCTCGGCCACACCCAGGCGGCAGCCGGGGCGGCCGGCATCATCAAGATGATCATGGCGATGCGGCACGGCGTCCTGCCCCGCACCCTGCACGTCGACGAGCCGTCTCCGCACATCGACTGGACCGCGGGCGCGGTCGAGCTGCTCACCGAGGCCCGGCAGTGGCCGCAGACCGGCCGGCCGCGCCGGGCCGCCGTGTCCTCGTTCGGGGTCAGCGGCACCAACGCCCACGTCGTCATCGAGCAACCACCCGCCGACACCCGGCCCGCCCCGGCCGGGGTGGCGCCCGATGCGGCCCGGCCCGGCCCGGTGCTGCTCTCCGCCCGCTCCGACGCCGCGCTCGCCGCGCAGGCCGACCGCTGGGCCCGCTGGCTCGCCGCCGACGAGACCCGGCGTCCGATCGACGTCGGCTGGTCGTCCGTGGTCAGCCGCGCCGTCCTGGAACACCGTGCCGTGGTCACCGCCGGCGACCGGAACGAGTTGCTGGCCGGGCTGCGCGCCCTCGCCGCCGGCTCCCCGGCCGCCGGGGTCGTCACCGGTACGGGGTCCGCGCGCGGCCGGCTCGCCGTCCTCTTCTCCGGGCAGGGGGCGCAGCGTGCCGGAATGGGTCGGGAGTTGTACGACTCCTTCCCGGTGTTCGCCTCGGCGTTGGACGAGGTGTGTGGGCAGCTTGATCCGCTGCTGCCGCAGCCGCTTCGTGACGTGTTGTTCGCTCCGGAGGGCTCGCCGGAGGCGGGCCTGCTGGACCAGACGGTGTTCACCCAGGCGGGGTTGTTCGCGGTCGAGGTGGCGCTGTTCCGGCTCGTCGAGTCGTTCGGTGTGGTGCCGGACTTCGTGGGTGGGCATTCGGTCGGGGAGATCACGGCCGCGTACGTGGCCGGGGTGCTCACGTTGGCCGACGCGTGTGCCCTCGTCGCGGCGCGGGGTCGGTTGATGCAGGCGTTGCCGGCGGGCGGCGGGATGCTGGCCGTGGCCGCGCCGGAGGCCGAGGTGCTGTCCACCCTGGACGGGTTGACCGACCGGCTGGGCATCGCGGCCGTCAACGGGCCGAACGCCGTCGTCGTCTCCGGGGCCGTCGAGGCCCTGGACGAGGTGGAGGCCCTCTGGCGGGGCCGGGGCGTGCGGACGCGCCGGCTGACGGTGAGCCACGCGTTCCACAGCCCGCTGATGGAGCCGATGCTCGCCGAGTTCCGGGCCGTCCTCGACGGGCTGACGTTCCGGGCGCCACTGGTGCCCGTCGTGTCGAACGTGACCGGGGCGATCGCCGACCCGCAGGAGCTGACCCGCGCCGACTACTGGGTCCGGCACGTCCGCGAGGCCGTCCGGTACGCCGACGGCGTCGCCGCACTCCGGGACGCCGGCGCGGGCACGTACCTGGAGATCGGCCCGCAGAGCGTCCTCACCGCCCTGAACGCCGACCTGCTCGCCGAGGACGCCCTGGCCCTCGCCACGCAGCGGCGGGACCGCGCCGCCGGGCAGGCGCTGCTGCACGCCCTGGCCGAGCTGCACGTCAACGGCGTACCCGTCACCTGGACCCAGTGGTACGCCGGGACGGACCCCCGGCGGGTCGACCTGCCGACGTACGCGTTCCAGCACGAGCGCTACTGGCTCGGCATCGGCCGGGCCCGGGCGGGCGACGTCACCGGCGCCGGGCTCGGCGCCGCCGGGCACCCGCTGCTCGGCGCGGCGGTCACCGTCGCCGGCGAGGACATGGTGGTCCTGACCGGCCGGCTGTCGGTCGCCACGCACCCCTGGCTCGCCGATCACGCCGTCTCCGGCGCGGTTGTCGTGCCCGGCACCGCCCTCGTGGAGTTGGCGATCCGGGCGGGCGACGAGGTGGGCGCCTCCCGCGTACGGGAGCTGACCATCGCGGCCCCGCTGGTGCTGCCAGAGACCGGCGGGGTGCGGGTGCAGGTGCGCGTCGGCGCCGCCGACGAGGCGGGCAGCCGGGGCGTGGCCGTCCACTCGCAGTCCGACGGCGACCCGGATGCTGACTGGATCCGGCACGTGGAGGGTGTGCTGGACCCGGCGTCGGCCGACGGGCCGACCCTCGACACCTGGCCGCCCGTAGGGCTCGCCGAGGCGGACCTGGCCGGCTGGTATCCGGGGCTCGACGAGCACGGCCTGTCCTACGGGCCGGTGTTCCAGGGGCTGCGCCGGCTGTGGACCGGCGACGGCGAGGTCTACGCCGAGGTCGCGCTGCCCGACAAGGCGGCCGGCGAGGCCGCCCGGTTCGGCGTCCACCCCGCGCTGCTGGATGCCGCGCTGCACCCCGTCGGGCTGCTGCTCGCCGAGGAGGCCGGCGGGCCGCGCGTGCCGTTCGCGTTCGAGGGCGTGCAGGTGCACGCCGCCGGGGCGCGCGTCCTGCGCGTACGGCTCACCCGGGCCGGCACCTCCGCGCGCCTGGTGGCGGTGGACGAGTCCGGCGCGGCGGTCGTGTCCGTCGACTCCCTCGTCCTGCGGGAGATGACGGCCGTGGTCGCCCCCGGCACGACGGCCCGGTCGCTGTTCGCACTCGCGTGGCAGCCCGAAGACGTCACCCCGGCCGACGACGCGTCCGGCTGGGCGCTGCTCTCCGGTGACCTGCTTGTCGGCGGCGTGGACCTGCCGGCGTTCCCGGCCGTCGAGGCACTGACCGAGGCGGTCGGCGCGGGCCGGGCCGAGGCTCCGCGCGCACTGCTGCTGCCGCTGCCCGCCGCCTCCGAGGGGCCCGTGCCGGACGTCGTCCGCACGGTCACCGCCGACGTCCTCGCCGCCGTGCAGACCTGGCTGGCGGCCGACGTGCTCGCCGACACGACGCTCGTCGTGGCGACCCGGGGGGCCGTGACCGCCCGTGACGGGGACCGGGTGACCGACCTCGCGGGCGCCGCCGCCTGGGGCCTGCTGCGCTCGGCGCAGACCGAGCATCCGGGCCGCATCGTCCTGGCCGACGTCGACGGCGACCTGGACGCGGGCAGTCTGGCCCTGCTGGCCCGGGTCGCCGCCGATCCGGCCGTGACGGGCGGCCAGGTGGCCGTCCGCGACGGCCGGGTGTTCGTGCCGCGTCTGGTCCGGGCGTCGGCCGGGACCGCCCCGGTCCTCGGTGCGGGAACAATGCTGGTGACCGGTGGTACGGGTGCGTTGGGCGCGCTCGTGGCGGAGCACCTGGTCACGGCGTACGGGGTGCGGTCGCTGGTGCTGGTGTCGCGGCAGGGTCCGGCTGCTGCGGGTGCGGATGCGCTCGTGGAGCGGCTGTCGGGCCTGGGCGCGTCGGCGCGGGTGGTCGCGTGTGACGTGACGGACCGGGAGCAGGTGGCCGGGCTGGTGGCCGAGGTGACCTCGGCGGGCCGGCTCGCGGGCGTGGTGCACACGGCCGGCGTGCTGGACGACGGGGTGGTCTCGTCGATCACGGCGGAGCGGCTGGCGGGTGTGCTGGCGCCGAAGGTGTCGGCGGGCTGGTTGCTGCACGAGGCGACGGCGGGTCTGGACCTGGACCTGTTCGTGGTGTTCTCGTCGGTGGCGGGTGTTCTCGGTTCGCCGGGTCAGGCGGCGTACGCGGCGGGCAACGCGTTCCTGGACGCGCTCGCGGCGTACCGGCGGCAGGCGGGTCTGCCGGCGGTCAGCCTGGCGTGGGGCATGTGGGACACCGATGGCATGGCGGCGTCGGTGTCGGAGGTGGACCGGGCCCGGTCGGCGCGGGCCGGCCTGACGCCGATGAGCGTCGAGGTCGGGTTGGAGCTGTTCGACGCGGCCCTGGCCGCGGACCGGCCGGTGCTCGTGCCGGCCGCGCTCGACGTACCCGCGATGCGGGCCTCCCTCGCCGGAGGCCAGGCGCCGGCGGTGCTGCGCGCCCTGGTCGGCGCGACGGTGACCCGCCGACAGGCCGGCCACGGCGGCGACTGGGCCAACCAGCTCGCCGGACTGGACCCCGACGAGGCCCGCGCCCAGATCGACCTGCTGGTCCGGGGCCTGGTCGCCCAGGTGCTGGGGCACGGCGGGGCGGAGGCCGTGCCCGCCGACCGGGCGTTCCGGGAGCTGGGCTTCGACTCGCTGACCGCCGTGGACCTGCGTAACCGGGTCAACGCGGCCACCGGGCTGCGGCTGGCCTCCACGCTGGTGTTCGACTACCCGACCCCGGCCGTGCTTGCCGAGCACCTGTACGAGCAGGTTTCCGGCCAGCTCACCGCCCGGCGGTCGGCCGTGCGTGCCGTCGCCGCCGACGAGCCGATCGCGATCGTCGGCATGGCCTGCCGGTACCCGGGCGGGGTCGACAGCCCCGACCAACTGTGGGCGTTGCTGGCCGCCGGCGGGGACGCCATCTCCGAGTTCCCCGCCGACCGGGGCTGGGACCTCGACGGCCTCTTCGACCCCGACCCGGACCGCAGCGGCACGTCGTACACCCGGCACGGCGGCTTCCTCGCCGGGGCGGCCGAGTTCGACCCGGCGTTCTTCGGTATCTCGCCGCGCGAGGCGGTCGCCATGGACCCGCAGCAGCGGCTGCTGCTGGAGGCGTCCTGGGAGACGTTCGAGTCCGCCGGCCTGGACCCGCAGGGGCTGCGGGGCAGCCGCACGGGCGTGTTCGCCGGCGTGATGTACCACGACTACGCCTCCCGGCTGGCCGACCTTCCGCCGGACGCCGAGGGCTACGTCGGCACCGGCACCTCGGGCAGCGTGCTGTCGGGACGGGTGGCGTACACGTTCGGCCTGGAAGGCCCGGCGGTCACGGTCGACACGGCGTGCTCGTCGTCGCTGGTCGCGCTGCATCTGGCGGCGCAGGCGCTGCGCTCCGGTGAGTGCGACCTCGCTCTGGCGGGCGGCGTGACCGTGATGGCCACGCCGGGGACGTTCGTCGAGTTCTCTCGGCAGCGGGGTTTGTCGGCCGATGGGCGGTGTAAGTCGTTCGCGGCGTCGGCGGACGGCACCGGCTGGGGTGAGGGCGTGGGCATGCTGCTGGTGGAGCGGCTGTCGGACGCTCGTCGTAACGGCCATCGGGTTCTGGCCGTGGTGCGTGGTAGCGCCGTGAACCAGGATGGGGCGTCGAACGGGTTGACGGCGCCGAACGGGCCGTCGCAGCAGCGGGTGATCCGGCAGGCGCTGGCCAACGCTGGCCTGTCCACGGCCGACGTGGATGCGGTGGAGGCGCACGGCACCGGGACGACGTTGGGTGATCCGATCGAGGCGCAGGCGTTGTTGGCGACGTACGGGCAGGACCGGCCGGCGGACCGGCCGTTGCTGCTGGGTTCGATCAAGTCGAACATGGGGCACACGCAGGCCGCGGCGGGTGTGGCGGGTGTGATCAAGATGGTGCTGGCGATGCGGCACGGGATGGTTCCGCCGACGTTGCATGTGGATGAGCCGTCGCCGCACATCGACTGGACCGCTGGGGCCGTCGCGCTCGCCACCGAGGCGACGCCGTGGCCCGCAGTGGACCGGCCGCGTCGGGCGGCGGTGTCGTCGTTCGGGATTTCGGGGACGAACGCTCATGTGATCATCGAGCAGCCGTCGGCTGAGGTGGTCGAGGGTGAGGTCGTGCAGCGTCGGGTGCTGCCGGTGGTGCCGGTGGTGTTGTCGGCGCGGACGGAGGCGGCGCTCGCGGCGCAGGCGGGTCGGTGGGCGCGTTGGTTGGCCGCCGAGGAAGGGCTGCGTCCTCTGGACGTCGCGTGGTCGTCGGTCACCACCCGTCCCGCCCTCGAACAGCGGGCGGTGGTGACCGCCGCCGATCGCGAGGATCTGCTGGCGGCGCTGACGGCCCTTGCCGGCGGTGAGCCGTCGGGGTCGGTGCTGACCGGCGCTTCCGACCAGCGTGGGCACCTGGCCCTGCTCTTCTCCGGGCAGGGGGCGCAGCGTGCCGGGATGGGTCGGGAGTTGTATGACTCGTTCCCGGTGTTCGCGTCGGCGTTGGACGAGGTGTGCGGGCACCTGGATTCGCTGCTGCCGCAGCCGCTTCGTGACGTGTTGTTCGCTCCGGAGGGCTCGACGGAGGCGGCGCTGCTGGACCAGACGGTGTTCACCCAGGCGGGGTTGTTCGCGGTCGAGGTGGCGTTGTTCCGGCTGGTGGAGTCGTTCGGTGTGGTGCCGGACTTCGTGGGTGGGCATTCGGTCGGGGAGATCACGGCCGCGTACGTGGCCGGGGTGCTCACGTTGGCTGATGCGTGTGCCCTCGTCGCGGCGCGGGGTCGGTTGATGCAGGCGTTGCCGGCCGGGGGCGGGATGCTGGCCGTGGCCGCGCCGGAGGCCGAGGTGCTGGCGTCCCTGGACGGGCTGGCCGACCGGCTGGGCATCGCGGCCGTCAACGGGCCGAACGCTGTCGTCGTGTCGGGTGCCGTCGACGCCCTCGACGAGGTCGAGAGGGTCTGGACGGCGCGCGGCACCCGGACCCGGCGCCTGACCGTGAGTCACGCGTTCCACAGTCCGCTGATGGAGCCGATGCTGGCCGAGTTCCGCGCTGTTCTGGAGGGCCTCGCCTTCCAGGTGCCGCTGGTGCCGGTCGTGTCGAACCTGACCGGGGCGCTCGCCGACGCCGACGAGATCCGCACCGCCGACTACTGGGTGCGGCACGTCCGGGAGACTGTCCGGTACGCCGACGGGGTGGCCGCGCTGCGCGCCGCCGGGGTGGGCACGTTCCTGGAGGTCGGCCCGCAGAGCGTGCTGACCGCGCTGACGGCGGACGTCCTGGCCGGCGACGAGGGCGTGCTCGCCGTGGCCGCCCAGCGCCGGGACCGGCCCGAGACCCACGCGCTGCTGGCCGCCCTCGGCGAACTGCACGTCCACGGCGTGCCGGTCACCTGGGCGCAGTGGTTCGCCGGGGCGGGCGCGCGGCGGGTGAACCTGCCCACGTACGCGTTCCAGCACCAGCGGTACTGGCCCGCTTCGGGCCGCCTCCGCGTCGGCGACGTGTCCGGGGCGGGGCTGGGCGAGGCCGGGCACCCGATGCTCGGCGCGGCCGTGGACCTGGCCGGCGACGACGAGGTGGTGCTCACCGGCCGGCTGTCCCTGGCCACGCACCCCTGGCTGGCCGATCACGCGGTGTCCGGCGTGACGTTGGTCCCGGGCACCGCCCTCGTGGAGTTGGCCGTGCGGGCCGGCGACGAGGTCGGCGCCTCCCGGCTGCGGGAGCTGACCGTCGCCGCGCCGCTGGTCGTACCCGAGGCGGGGGGCGTGCGCGTCCAGGTGCGGGTGGAGGCGTCCGACGGCTCCGCGCAGCGTGCCGTCGCCATCTACTCCCGACGGGACGACGACCCCGAGGCGGGCTGGGTCCGTCACGCGGAGGGCGTCCTCGAAGCGTCCTCGCCGGACGAGCCGACCATGGGCGCCTGGCCGCCGGCCGGCGCGTCCGAGGTGGACCTGACCGGCTGGTACGCGACGCTCGCCGGGCACGGCCTCGCGTACGGGCCGGTGTTCCAGGGGCTACGGCGGGCCTGGACGGCCGACGGTGAGGCGTACGCCGAGGTGGCCCTGCCCGACGACGCGGCGGGTGAGGCGGTGCGCTTCGGCGTCCACCCGGCGCTGCTGGACGCCGCCCTGCACGCCGTCGGGCTCCTGCTGACCGACGAGGCGGCCGGGCCGCGGGTGCCGTTCGCGTTCGAGGGCGTGCAGGTGTACGCCTCCGGCGCCTCGGTGCTGCGGGTGCGGCTGACCCGGGCCGGCTCCGGGGTACGGCTGGTCGCCTCCGACGAGTCGGGCACGCCCGTGGTGTCCGTCGACTCCCTCGTCCTGCGCGAGATGACGGGTCTGTCCGCCCCGGGCGCGGCAGCCCGGTCGCTGTTCGAGGTGCGCTGGCAGGCCGACCCGGCCCCGGCAGCCCGGCAGCCGTCCGGCTGGGCGGTCCTGACCGGCGGCGCGGACGAGCTGGTGGCCCGGGCCGGGTTGCCGGCGTACGCGGACGTGGCGGCGGTGCTCGCGGCCGTCGAGGCGGGCGCGGACGCGCCCCAGGTCCTCGTGCTGCCGGTTCTCGGCGTGTCCGAGCCGGCCGGCGACCTGCCGGAGGCGGTCCGGTCGGTGACGTCGGACGTGCTGCGTTCGGTCCAGGCGTGGCTGGCCGCCAACTCCCTGGCCGGCTCGCGGCTGGTGGTGCTGACCCGGGGCACGACGGCGGTTCGGGACGCGGACCGGATCGGCGACCTGGCAGGCGCCGCCGTCTGGGGCCTGCTGCGGTCGGCCCAGTCGGAGCACCCCGGTCGGGTCGTCCTCGTGGACCTGGACGGCGAGGTGGAGCCGGCGCTGCCCGCCGCGCTCGCCGGCTTCGTCGGCGAGGGCTCGGACGACCAACTGGCCGTCCGGGAGAGCCGCGTCTTCGTGCCGCGTCTGCTCCGGGCCTCGGTCGGGACCGCCCCGGTCCTCGGTGCGGGAACGGTGCTGGTGACCGGTGGCACCGGTGCGCTGGGCGCGCTCGTGGCGGAGCACCTGGTTACCGCGTACGGGGTGCGGTCGCTGGTGCTGGTGTCGCGGCAGGGTCCGGCCGCTGCGGGTGCGGATGCGCTCGTGGAGCGGCTGTCGGGCCTGGGCGCGTCGGCGCGGGTGGTCGCGTGTGACGTGACGGACCGGGAGCAGGTGGCCGCCCTGGTGGCGGGCGTTCCGGGCCGGCTGGCCGGGGTCGTCCACACGGCCGGCGTGCTCGACGACGGCGTCGTCGAAGGGCTGACCCCTGAGCGGCTGGCCGGCGTGCTGGCCCCGAAGGCTGCCGCTGGTTGGTGGCTGCACGAAGCCACGCTCGGCCTGGACCTGGACCTGTTCGTGGTGTTCTCGTCGGTGGCGGGCGTCCTCGGTTCGCCGGGTCAGGCGGCGTACGCGGCGGGCAACGCGTTCCTGGACGCGCTCGCGGCGTACCGGCGGCAGGCGGGTCTGCCGGCGGTCAGCCTGGCGTGGGGCATGTGGGACACCGATGGCATGGCGGCGTCGGTGTCGGAGGTGGACCGGGCCCGGTCGGCGCGGGCCGGCCTGACGCCGATGAGCGTCGAGGTCGGGTTGGAGCTGTTCGACGCGGCCCTGGCCGCGGACCGGGCTGCGTTGGTGCCCACGGTGATCGACCTGCCCGCCCTGCGGGCGGCGGCCACCGGCGGGACCGTGCCGCCGATGCTGCGCACCCTCGTCGGGCCGACCGTGACCCGCCGCCAGGCGGGACAGGGCGCCGGCGGTTGGGCCGGGCGACTCGCCGGCCTCACCGAGGACGAGGGCCGGGCGCAGGTCGCGCTGCTGGTCCGGGGCCTGGTTGCCCAGGTGCTGGGGCACGGCGGCGCGGAGGCGGTGCCGGGGGACCGGGCGTTCCGGGAGTTGGGCTTCGACTCGCTGACGGCGGTGGACCTGCGTAACCGGGTCAACGCGGCGACGGGGCTGCGGCTGGCGTCGACGCTGGTGTTCGACTACCCGACCCCGGCGGCGCTCGCCGACCACGTCTGGTCCGAGCTGGCCGGCGTACGCGCGGCGATCGCCGAGCCGGCCGCCACCACGTCCCTCGGCCTCGACGAGCCGATCGCGATCGTGGGCATGGCGTGCCGGTATCCGGGTGGGGTGGACAACCCGGACCAGTTGTGGGAGCTGTTGGCCACGGGCGGGGACGGGATCTCGGAGTTTCCGGCGGATCGGGGCTGGGACCTGGAGACGTTGTTCGATCCGGATCCGAACAGCAGCGGCACGTCGTACACCCGGCAGGGCGGATTCCTGTACGGGGCCGCCGAGTTCGACCCGGGCTTCTTCGGGATCTCGCCGCGGGAGGCGCTGGCGATGGATCCGCAGCAGCGGCTGCTGCTGGAGGCGTCGTGGGAGACGTTCGAGTCGGCGGGGCTGGACCCCGTGCGGCTGCGCGGCAGCCGCACGGGTGTGTTCGCCGGCGTGATGTACCACGACTACGCGACGCGGCTGATGGACCAGCCGGCCGAGGTCGAGGGTTACGTCGGCGTGGGCACGTCGGGCAGCGTGCTGTCCGGTCGACTGGCGTACACGTTCGGCCTCGAAGGCCCGGCGGTCACGGTCGACACCGCGTGCTCGTCGTCGCTGGTCGCGCTGCACCTCGCCGCGCAGGCGCTGCGGTCGGGGGAGTGCGACCTCGCCCTCGCGGGCGGCGTGACCGTGATGGCGACGCCGGGGACGTTCATCGAGTTCTCCCGCCAGCGGGGCCTGGCCCAGGACGGCCGGTGCAAGTCCTTCGCGGCGTCGGCGGACGGCACGGGCTGGTCGGAGGGCGTGGGCGTGCTGCTCGTGCAGCGGCTCTCCGACGCCCAGCGGGAGGGCCGGCGCGTCCTGGCGGTCGTGCGCGGCACGGCCGTGAACCAGGACGGGGCGTCGAACGGGCTGACCGCCCCGAACGGGCCGTCGCAGCAGCGGGTGATCCGCCAGGCCCTGGCCAACGCCCGTCTGACCACGGCCGAGGTGGACGTGGTGGAGGCGCACGGCACGGGCACCACGTTGGGCGACCCGATCGAGGCGCAGGCGCTGCTGGCCACGTACGGGCAGGACCGGGACGGCCGGGAGCCGTTGTGGCTCGGCTCGATCAAGTCGAACATCGGCCACACGCAGGCCGCGGCCGGCGTGGCGGGTGTGATCAAGATGGTGCTGGCGATGCGGCACGGTCTTGTTCCGCCGACCTTGCACGTGGACGAGCCATCGCCGCACATCGACTGGGCGGCCGGGGCCGTCGCCCTGGCCACGGAGGCGACGCCGTGGCCGGCGGTGGAGCGGCCGCGTCGGGCGGCGGTGTCGTCGTTCGGGATTTCCGGGACGAACGCGCATGTGATCATCGAGCAGCCGCCGACCGAGGCGGTCGAGGGTGAGATCGTGGAGCGCCGGGTGCCGCCGGTGGTGCCGGTGGTGTTGTCGGCGCGGACCGACGGGGCCCTCGCCGCGCAGGCCGGCCGGTGGGCGCGCTGGCTCGCCGCCGACGAGGCGCTGCGTCCCCTGGACGTCGCGTGGTCGTCGGTCACCACCCGCCCGGCACTGGAACAGCGTGCCGTCGCCGTGGTGACCGACCGGGACAGCCTTTTGTCCGCGCTGCGGGTACTCGACGGCGGAGACCTCTCCGGCGCCGTCGTCACCGGTACCAGCGGCGAACGCGGCCAGTTCGCGGTCCTCTTCTCCGGCCAGGGCGCGCAGCGCGCGGGCATGGGCCGGGAGCTGTACGCGGCGTTCCCCGTCTTCGCGTCCGCGCTGGACGAGGTGTGTGGTCACCTGGACCCGCTGCTGTCGCAGCCGCTGAAGACGGTGCTGTTCGCCGAAGCGGGGACGCCGGAGGCGGCGCTGCTCGACCAGACCGTCTTCACCCAGGCCGGCCTGTTCGCCGTCGAGGTGGCGCTGTTCCGCCTCGTGGAGTCGCTCGGCGTCGCGCCGGACTTCGTGGGCGGGCACTCGATCGGGGAGATCACGGCCGCGTACGTAGCCGGGCTGCTCACGTTGACCGACGCCTGCGACCTCGTCGCGGCGCGGGGCCGGCTCATGCAGGCCCTGCCTGCCGGGGGCGGGATGCTCGCCGTGAACGCGTCCGAGGCGGACGTGGCGTCCACGCTGGACGGGCTGACCGACCGGCTGGGCATCGCGGCCGTGAACGGGCCGTCGTCGGTGGTGGTGTCGGGTGACCTGGCGGCCCTGGAGCGGGTGGAGGCCGTCTGGCGGGACCGGGGCGTGCGGACGCGGCGGTTGCCGGTCAGCCACGCGTTCCACAGTCCCTTGATGGAGCCGATGCTGGCCGAGTTCCGCGCGGTTCTGGAGAGCCTCGCCTTCCGGCCGCCGCTGCTGCCGGTGGTGTCGAACCTGACCGGCGCCCTCACCGACGCCGAGGAGATCCGCACGCCGGATTACTGGGTGCGGCACGTGCGCGAGACTGTCCGGTACGGCGACGGGGTCACGGCGCTGCGGGCCGCCGGGGTGGGCACGTTCCTGGAGATCGGCCCACAGAGCGTGCTGACCGCGATGACGGCGGACGTCCTGCCCGGCGATGACGGCGTGCTCGCCGTCGCGGCCCAGCGCCGGGACCGGCCGGAGAGCCAGGCGCTGCTGACGGCCTTGGCCGAGCTGCACGTGCACGGCGTGCCGGTGACCTGGGCGCAGTGGTTCGCCGGGGCGGGCGCGCGGCGGACGGACCTGCCGACGTACGCGTTCCAGCACCAGCGCTACTGGCCCGAGGCGGCTCCTCGACCGCAGGCCGTCCCGGAGCGCGACGCCGAGTTCTGGGCAGCCGTCGAGAGCGGCGACCTCGCCGCCCTCGCCGGCCAGCTCGGCGGCGACGCCGTGGACGCCCTCGCGCCGGCCCTGCCCGTGCTCTCCACGTGGCGCCGCAGCCGGGACCGGGGAACGGCGCTGGACGGCTGGTCGTACCGGATCGGGTGGGAGCCGGTGCGGCCGGCCCCCACCTCGGGGCTGTCCGGCCGGTGGCTGGTCGCCACGGTGGGTGGCGGCGCCGACGCGGGCGTGGCGAAGACGCTCGCCGAGGCCGGCGCGCGGGTGGACACGGTGACCGTGCCGTCCACCCTCGGCCGGCGGGAGCTGGGCGAGCGGCTGCGCTCGATCAGCGGCGAGGGCTGGGCCGGGGTGTTGTGCGTCCTGCCCCGGCAGGACCGGCCGCTCGCGCACGCGCCGGCCGTTCCCGCGGGTACGGCCGGGCTGCTCACCCTCACCCAGGCGCTGACCGACACCGGCCTGCCCGGACGGGTGTGGGCGCTCAGCCGTGCCGCCCTGCCGGTCACGGCCGGCGAACCGGGCGGCGACGTCTGGGCGGCCCTGACCTGGGGCCTCGGCCGGGCCGTGGCCCTGGAGCAGTCCGACCGCTGGGGTGGGCTGATCGACCTGCCCGCCCGCGCCGACCGGGGCACCCGGGCCGCGCTCGTCGCGGTCCTCGCCGACGGCACCCTCGACCAGGTGGCGGTGCGCCGCAACGGCGTGTTCGGCCGGCGGCTGCTGCCGTCCGCCCCGCCCGCCGGGGCGGGCTGGCGGCCGCGCGGGACGGTGCTGGTCACCGGCGGTACGGGCGCGCTGGGCCGGCACGTGGCCCGGTGGCTGCTGGCCAACGGCGCCGCCGAGGTGGTGCTCGCCTCCCGGCGTGGCCCGGATGCCCCCGGCGCGGCCGACCTGGTCGCCGAGCTGGGCGCCGTGCGGGTGGTGGCGTGCGACGTCACCGACGCCACCGCCGTCACCGACCTGGTGGACGACCTGCCGGGGCTGACCGCCGTCGTGCACACCGCCGGCGCGTCCGGCGGGACCGCGCCGGCGTACGAGCTGACCGACGGCGACCTGGCGGAGACCCTGGCCGGCAAGGTGCTCGGGGCCGTCCACCTGGACGGCGCGTGCCGGGACCGGGACCTCGACGCCTTCGTGGTCTTCTCCTCCGTCGCCGGCGTCTGGGGTGGCGGCGGCCAGGCCGGCTACGCGGCCGGCAACGCCCTGCTCGACGCGCTCGTCGCGGCCCGCCGCGCGGCCGGGCTGCCCGCCACCGCCCTGGCCTACGGCCCGTGGGCGGAGGACGGCATGGCCGCCGGGGAGACCGCCGACGGCCTGCGCCGCCGCGGATTCGCCCCGCTCGCGCCCGACGCCGCCGTCGCGGCGCTGGGCCGCTGGGTGAACGCCCCCGAGCCGGCGCCGGTGATCGTCGACGTGGACTGGTCCCGGTTCGTCGCGGCGTTCACCGCGGCGCGGCCCAGCCGCCTGTTCGACCGGGTTGCCCCGGCCGTCGAGGCGGAACCGGAGCGGCCGGAGACCGAGGCGGGCACCGACGGGCTGCGCGCCCGGCTCGCCGCGCTGCCGACCACCGGCCAGGAGAACCTGCTGGTCGACCTGGTCCGCGCGGAGGCGGCGGCGGTGCTCGGCCACGACTCCACCGACCAGGTGCCGGCCGGGCGCGCGTTCCGCGAGCTGGGCTTCGACTCCCTCGCGGCGGTGCAGCTGCGGGACCGGCTGGGCCGGGCCACCGGGCTGACCATGCCGTCGACCGTGGTCTTCGACCATCCGTCGGCGGCGGAACTGGCCCGCTTCCTGCGTACCGAACTGGTGGCCGGCGCGGACGACGGCCCGGCGGCCGCCACCACCGTGCTCAGGCCGCCCGTGGACGAACCCATCGCCATCGTTTCGATGGCCTGCCGCTTCCCCGGTGGGGTGTCCTCCCCGCAGGAGCTGTGGCAGCTGCTCGCCGACGGCGTGGACGCGGTGACGCCGATGCCCACCGACCGGGGCTGGGACCTGGACGGCATGTTCGACAGCGACCCGGAGCGGGTCGGCACCAGCTATGCCCGCAGCGGCGGCTTCCTGCGCGACGTGGCCGGTTTCGACGCGGCGTTCTTCGGGATCAACCCGCGGGAGGCGCTGGCGATGGACCCGCAGCAGCGGCTGCTGCTGCACACCACCTGGGAGGTGTTCGAGCACGCCGGCATCGACCCGCGTCGGGTACGCGGATCCGAGACCGGCGTCTTCATGGGCACCAACGGGCAGGACTACGCGACCCTGCTGCTCGGCGCCCGGTCGGAGGTGGAGGGCTACCAGGCGACCGGCAACGGCGCGTCGGTGGTCTCCGGCCGGCTGGCGTACTCGTTCGGCATGCAGGGCCCCGCGGTCACCGTGGACACGGCGTGCTCGTCGTCGCTGGTCGCGCTGCATCTGGCCGCGCAGGCGCTGCGTTCCGGCGAGTGTGATCTCGCGCTGGCCGGCGGTGTCACGGTGATGTCGACGCCGGGCGCGTTCCTGGAGTTCTCCCGGCAGCGGGGTCTCGCCGCCGACGGGCGGGTCAAGGCGTTCGCGGCCGGCGCGGACGGCACCGGCTGGGGCGAGGGCGTCGGCGTCCTGTTGCTGCAACGTCTCTCCGACGCCGAGCGGGAGGGCCAGCGCGTCCTGGCCGTGGTGCGGGGCAGCGCCGTCAACCAGGACGGCGCGTCCAACGGGCTGACGGCCCCCAACGGGCCCGCGCAGCAGCGGGTCATCCGGCAGGCCCTGGCCAACGCCGGCCTGGCCCCGGCCGACATCGACGCCATCGAGGCGCACGGCACCGGTACCACCCTCGGCGACCCGATCGAGGCGCAGGCGCTGATCGGCGCGTACGGGCCGGACCGGCCCGCAGACCGGCCGCTGTGGCTCGGCTCGGTGAAGTCGAACATCGGCCACACCCAGGCCGCGGCCGGCGTGGCCAGCCTGATCAAGATGGTGCTGGCGCTGCGGCACCGGACGCTGCCGGCGACCCTGCACGCCGACGAGCCGTCCCCCCACGTGGACTGGGCGTCGGGCCCGCTGGCGCTGCTCACCGAGGCGCGCCCGTGGGACCCCGACAGGGGGCCCCGCCGGGCGGGTGTCTCGTCGTTCGGCATCAGCGGCACCAACGCGCACGTGATCCTGGAGGAGGCGCCCGCCGACGTCGTCGTCGACGCGGGGCCAGCCGACGGGACCGACCGGGTCGCCGACGCCGCGCTGCCGTGGCCGGTCGCCGCCGCGACGGCCGCCAGCCTGCGGGAGCAGGCCGACCGCCTGGCCCGCCGGCTCGCCGACCCGGCCGACGGGGACGCGGCGGGCCGGCCCGGGACGGTGGCCTGGGCGCTGGCCGACGGCCGGGCGCACCTGGCCCACCGGGCGGTGGTCGTCGCCGCCGACCCGCAGGCCCGGCTGGCGGCGCTGCGGGCCCTCGCCGCCGGGGACGCGCACCCCGCGCTCGTCCCGGCCGGCCCGGCCGCCTCGGGCGGCACCGCCGTCCTCTTCTCCGGGCAGGGGGCGCAGCGCGCGGGGATGGGCAGGGAGTTGTACGCGGCGTTCCCGGTGTTCGCCTCGGCGTTGGACGAGGTGTGTGGGCAGCTTGATCCGCTGCTGCCGCAGCCGCTTCGTGACGTGTTGTTCGCTCCGGAGGGCTCGCTGGAGGCGGGCCTGCTGGACCAGACGGTGTTCACCCAGGCGGGGTTGTTCGCGGTCGAGGTGGCGCTGTTCCGGCTGGTGGAGTCGTTCGGTGTGGTGCCGGACTTCGTGGGTGGGCATTCGGTCGGGGAGATCACGGCCGCGTACGTGGCCGGGGTGCTCACGTTGGCTGATGCGTGCGCCCTCGTCGCGGCGCGGGGTCGGTTGATGCAGGCGTTGCCGGCGGGCGGCGGGATGTTGGCGGTGAACGCGGCCGAGGCCGACATGGCGTCCACCCTGGACGGTCTGACCGACCGCGTCGGGATCGCGGCCGTGAACGGTCCGACCTCCGTCGTGGTGTCCGGCGACCTGACGGCCCTGGACGAGGTGGAGGCCGTCTGGCGGGGCCGGGGCGTGCGGACGCGCCGACTCCGGGTCAGCCACGCGTTCCACAGCCCGCTCATGGAACCGATGCTCGCCGAGTTCCGCGCTGTCCTGGAGGGCCTCGCCTTCCAGGCGCCGCTGGTGCCGGTCGTGTCGAACCTGACCGGGGCGCTGGCTGAGGGCGACGAGATCCGCACCGCCGACTACTGGGTACGGCACGTCCGCGAGGCCGTCAGGTACGCCGACGGCGTCACCGCCCTGCGGGCCGCCGGCGTCGACACGTACCTGGAGATCGGTCCCGCCGCCGTGCTGACCCCGATGAACGCCGACGTGCTCCCCGACGACGGCGGCACCGTCGTCGCCGCCCAGCGGGCCGGCGTACCCGAGGTGACGGCGCTGCTCACGGCCGTCGCTTCCCAGTACGCGACCGGGCGGGACGTCGACTGGGCGGAGGTACTGACGCCGCTCGCCGGCCCCCGGCCGGCTCCGCGCGACCTGCCGGAACTGCCGACGTACGCGTTCCAGCCGCAGCGGTACTGGCCGACCCTGGCCACGCCGCTGGGCGGGGTTGCGGACCGGGCCGACACCGAGTTCTGGCGGGCGGTCACCGACGGCGACCTGGACCGGCTGGGCATCGACGCCAGTCAGCCGCTGAAGGAGCTGCTCCCGGAGCTGGAGTCGTGGCGGCGCCAGCAGCAGCAGGACGGCACGCTCACCGGGTGGCGGTACCGGGTCACCTGGCGGCAGCGGCGGTTGACCGGCGGCGAGCCGGGCCGCTGGCTGCTGGTGGCGCCGCCGCGGGAAACCACGGAAACGGTCGCCGACGCGCTGCGGGCGGGAGGAGCCGCTGTACACGTGCTCACGGTGGACCCGGCGACGGCTCACCGGGACGGCCTCGCCGCCGACCTCGACCGGGCCTGCGCGGAGCACCAGCCGACGGCGCTGCTGTCGCTGCTCGCCCTCGACGAGGCGCCGCACCCCGAGCGGGACGCCCTGCCGTCCGGGCTCGCCGCGAACCTGCTGCTCCTCCAGGCGCACACCGGCAGGGAGGCCGGGGCGCCGCTGTGGCTGGCCACGACCGGGGCGGTCGCCAGCGACGAGGAGCCGGCGACGCGGCCGTGGCAGGCGACCACCTGGGGCCTCGGCCTGGCGGCCGCGCTGGAGCACCCTCGGCACGTCGGGGGCCTCGTCGACCTGCCCGGCACCGTGACCGGGGAGCTCTCCGCCGCGCTGGTCGCCGCGCTGACCAACGTGGAGGGAGAGGACCAGGTCGTCGTCCGCCCGTCCGGCGTGCACGTCCGGCGCCTGCTGCGGGCCACCGGCCCGACCGGGGGTACGGGCTGGTCCCCGCAGGGCACCGTCCTGGTCACCGGCGGAGCGGGGGCGATCGCCCGGCACACCACCGCCTGGCTGGACCGGCATGGTGTCGCCGTGGTGCCGCTGGACCAGCCGGCCGGCGGGAAGCTCACCGACCGGATGGAGCAGCTCGCCGCCGACGGGCGGCCGGTGACCGCACTGGTGCACGTACCGGCCGACACCGGCACCGTGCCGCTGGCCGAGCTGACCCTCGCCGACCTCGCCGCGGACCTGCTCGCCACCGTCGGCGACATCCCCCGGTACGCCGACGAGCTGGAGAACCGGGCCCTGGGGGCGCTGGTGCTCTGCTCGTCCACCTCGGGGGTGTGGGGCTCCGGCGGGCGTTCCGGCCAGGCGGCCGGCGACGCCCTGCTCCAGGTCCTCGCCGCCAACCGGCGCCTCGCCGGCCTGCCGGTGACGTCGGTGGCGTTCGGTCCCTGGGCGGCCGGCCTCGCCGACGCCGACCTGGAGCAGCTCGGCCGGCGCGGCCTGCCCGGCATGGACCCGGAGTTGGCGGTCGCCGCGCTGCGCCGGGCCGTGGCCGACGGCGCGCAGCTCGTCGTGGCCGACGTGCGGTGGGACCGGTTCGTGCCGGCCGTCGCCGCCGTGCGGGCCCGGCCGCTGTTCGGCGAGGTCCCCGAGGCGCAGGAGGCGCTGCGCGGCCTGCACACCGACGAGCCGGCCGACGACGGGGCTGCCGCCGCGCTGCGCGAGCGGCTGCGACCGCTCGGCGACGCGGAGCGGGACGCCGTCCTGGTCGACCTCGTGGCCACCCAGGCCGCGGCGGTGCTCGGCCACCCGGGCACCGGCGAGCTCGGCCCGGCGCGGGCGTTCCGCGAGGTCGGCTTCGACTCGATGACCGCGGTGGAGCTGCGCAACCGGCTCCGGGCGGCCACCGGGGTGAGCCTGCCGGGCAGCGTGGTCTTCGACTACCCGACCCCGCTGGCGCTGGCCCGCCACCTGCGCACCCTCGTGGTGGAGGAGGGGGCGACCGCGACCGCCGGCCTGCTGTCGGAACTGGAGAAACTGGACGGCCTGTTCGCCGCCAGCGCCCCGGACCAGCTGACCCGGCAGAAGCTGCTGGTGCAGTTGCAGGCTTTCATCGCCCGCTGGGGCGAGGACCGGCCCGCACCGGCCGAGGCCCCCGTGACGCAGACGCTCGAGGGGGCGAGCGACGCCGAGATTTTCGAATTCATCCATCGGGAACTCGGCGGCCCCGGCGGCAATGTCGGCGGGGTTTTCTGAACAATTGGCGACCCATTTGTGGGGCGCGCCCACGGGGCCGGCCGCGGCGGCTGACATTGCCGCCGCCGCCGGCCCCGCAGAGCCGGCGGCGGGGCGTTGGCAGGCCAGCCTGCGACCGCTCCGACGGTGGTCCTGCTAGGGGCGGCCGTAGGGGACGCTAGGGGTTGTGACCGCTGCCGGCCGGAACTTACCTTCCTCCGGGAAGTAGGACCTGGTGGGCACTGCAACGCTGTTGATTTTTGCAATTCGTGGTCGGGCTTAATGGGCTGTGGTGTCGCGGCTTGAGGCGTCTGTGGACGGTATCGGGTCGTCTTTTTCCGGCCCGAAAAGGTGGCGTTAATGGCGACTGAAGACACTCTCCGGGAATACCTGAAATGGGTTACCGCGGACCTCCACCAGACCAGGAGGAAGCTCGGAGAACTGGAGGCGGCGCACCGGGAGCCCATCGCCATCGTCGGTATCGGCTGCCGCTTCCCCGGCGGGGTGCGCTCGCCCGAGGACCTGTGGCGGCTGGTCGCCTCCGGCCGCGACGCCATGTCCGACTTTCCCACCGACCGCGGCTGGGACCTGGAGCGGTTGATCCATCCGGACCCCGACCACCCCGGCACCTCGTACGTGGGGCAGGGCGGGTTCCTCGACTCGGCCACCGAGTTCGACCCCGGCTTCTTCGGCATCTCCCCGCGCGAGGCGCTGGGCATGGACCCGCAGCAGCGGCTGCTGCTGGAGACCTCGTGGGAGGCGTTCGAACACGCCGCCATCGACCCGGCCACGCTGCGCGGCCACCAGGTCGGCGTCTTCGCCAGCACCACCGTCCAGGACTACGCGGCGCTGCTCCAGTCGCCCCCGCCCGGCGTCGAGGGGTACGTCCTCACCGGCACCGCCGCCAGCGTGGTCTCCGGCCGCATCGCGTACGCGCTCGGGCTCGAGGGTCCCGCCGTCTCCATCGACACCGCCTGCTCCTCGTCCCTGGTCGCGCTGCACCTGGCCTGTCACGCCCTGCGTCAGGGAGAGTGCACCCTCGCGCTGGCTGGCGGCGCCACCATCCTGTCCACCCCCAGCGCGTTCGTCGGCTTCTCCCGCCAGCGCGGGCTCGCCCCCGACGGGCGGATCAAGGCGTTCGCCGCCGCCGCCGACGGCACCGCCTGGGGCGAGGGCGCCGCCATGCTGCTCGTGGAGCGGCTCTCCGACGCCCGCCGCAACGGCCACCCCGTCCTCGCCGTGGTGCGCGGCAGTGCCGTCAACCAGGACGGCGCGTCCAACGGCCTCACCGCCCCCAACGGCCCGTCCCAACAGCGGGTCGTGCTCCAGGCCCTGGCCAGCGCGCGGCTCTCCCCGGAGCAGGTCGACGCGGTGGAGGCGCACGGCACCGGCACGAGCCTCGGCGACCCGATCGAGGCCACGGCCCTGCTCGCCACGTACGGCCAGGGGCGGCCGGCGGACCGCCCGCTGCGGCTCGGCTCCGTGAAGTCGAACATCGGTCACACCCAGGCCGCCGCCGGCGTCGCCGGGGTGATCAAGATGGTCATGGCCCTGCGGCAGGACACGCTGCCGGCCACCCTGAGCGTCGACGAGCCCACCCCCCACGTCGACTGGTCGGCCGGTGCGGTGTCGCTGCTGACCGAGGCGCTGCCCTGGCCGCGTGGGGAGCAGCCCCGCCGCGCCGGTGTCTCCTCGTTCGGGATGAGCGGCACCAACGCCCACGTGATCATCGAGGAGGCACCCCAGGAGACCCCGGACGCCACCACCGCCCCGGTGGCGTCCGGCGCGGACGCCGCCGCCGGGGAGACCGCCCCGGTGGCGGCGACCGACCCCGCCGCCGCGCTGGTGCCCGTGGCGCAGCAGCCTCGCCTGCTCGCCTCTCCTGCCACGGTCTGGCCGTTGTCGGCTCGGTCCGCGTCGGCGCTGCGGGAGCAGGCGGCCCGGCTCGCCCGGTACGTCCGCGCCCACGGCGACGTCGATCCGGCCGGGTTGGCCTGGTCGCTGGCGACCACGCGGTCGGCGTTCGAGCACCGGGCGGCGGTGGTGGCCGCCGATCCGGCGCAGCTCCTCGAGGGGCTGGACGCCCTCGCCGCCGGCACCCCGGCCGGCACCGTCGTCACCGGCGTGGCCGGTGAGCCGGGGGAGGGCCCCGTCTGGGTGTTCCCGGGGCAGGGCGCGCAGCACGTGCGGATGGCGGCGGAGCTGATCGGTGCGTGCCCGGTCTTCGACGAGGCCCTCGCCGAGTGTCAGGCGGAGTTCGATCGCTGGCTCGACATCAACGTGGTCGCCGTGCTGACCGACACCGACGACTCGTGGCTGGGCCGTTCCGAGGTGGCCCAGCCGGCGCTGTTCGCCGTCGGTGTGGGTCTGGCGCGGCTGTGGCGGCACGCCGGGATGATTCCCCGGGCGGTGATCGGCCACTCGCAGGGCGAGATCGTGGCGGCTCATGTCGCCGGGGTGCTGTCGTTGGCCGACGCGGTGAAGGTGCTGGCGTTGCGGGTCCGGGCGCTGGCCACCATCGCCGGCACCGGGGCGATGGCGGCGATCGACCTGCCCGCCGCCGAGGTCACCGCACGGCTGCCCGAGGGGGTGACCGTGTCGGTGATCAACGGCCCGGGCACGACCGCGGTGGCGGGGCCGCCGCAGCCGGTCGCCGACCTGGTCGCGGCGTGCGTCGCGGACGGTGTGCGGGCTCGGTTGGTGGCGGTGGACTACGCCTCGCACTCCCCGGCGGTGCAGCCGGTTTCGGATCGGGTGCGCACCGAACTGGCTGGCCTCGCCCCGAGTGACGGCGATGTCCGGATCGTCTCCACCGTCACGGGGGACTGGGTCGACGGCGCTCGGATGGACGCCGACTACTGGGCGGAGAACCTGCGGCTGCCGGTGCTGTTCGACACCGCGGTGCGCGCGGCGATCGACGCCGGCCACACGGACTTCGTGGAGGTTTCTCCGCACCCGGTGCTGAGCATGTCGGTGACCGCGATCCTGGACGACACGGGCGCCGCTGGTCGGGCGTTGGCGACGCTACGTCGTGGTGAGGACGCCCGTGTCCGGTTGCTGACCAGCTTCGCCCTGGCCCACGCCAACGGGCTGCCGGTGGACTACCGCCGGATCCTCGCCCCCGCGCCGGTGCTCACGGGCCTGCCCACGTACGCGTTCCAGCGCGAGCGCTACTGGCCGGAGTCGGTGGCGCCGGCCGCCACCGGACCGGTCAGCCCCGACGTCATCGACGTCGAGTTCTGGTCGGCGGTGGAACGTTCCGACGTGGCGGCACTGGCCGCCCAGTTCGAGGGGGGCGCCGCCGACCTGGAGGTGCTCGCCCCGGCGCTGCCGGTGTTGTCGTCGTGGCGGAAGGCCCGGTTGCAGCGGGCGGTGCTGGACGGCTGGTCGTACCGGGTGGTGTGGAAGCGGGCGGCCCCGGCGGCGGGCGGCGGCGTTGTGGCCGGTGACCTGCTGGTGGTGCGGCCGGCGGACGACGCGACGGTGGACGGCTGGTTGGACCTGCTCGCCGCCGCCCTGCCGGACGGGTCGGCGGTGCGGCAGCTTGCCGTCGACCCGGCCCTGGTCACCCGGGAGGAACTGGCGGAGCGGCTGGCCGGGCACGGGGACGCGCCGCCGGCCGGGGTGGTGTCCCTGCTGGGCCTGGTGGATGCGGAGTTCCCCGGTCACCCGGGCATCGCCACCGGGTTGGTCGCGACGACCCGTCTGGTGCAGGCGTTGCAGGACGCCGACGTGTCCGCACCGCTGTGGTGTGTGACGCGGGGTGGGGTCGGCACGGGCCCGGCGGAGCCGGTGGTCAGCGCCGCGCAGCACGCGCTGTGGGGGCTGGGCCGGGTGGTGGGCCTGGAATACCCGCGGCAGTGGGGTGGGCTCGTGGACCTGCCCGCCGAGGCCGACGCGGCGACCTGGGCGGAGATCGCCCGGATCCTCAGCGGCGGCGCCGGGGACGAGGACCAGTTCGCGGTGCGTCCGTCCGGTACGTTCGTCCGGCGGCTCGGCCCCGCCACCGTTCGTACGTCGGGACAGGTGACGCCGTGGCAGCCGCGTGGCACGGTGCTGATCACCGGCGGCACCGGCGCGATCGGGGCGCGGGCCGCGCGTTGGCTCGCCGAGAACGGCGCGGAGCACCTGGTGCTGACCAGCCGCCGCGGTCTCGACGCCGCCGGTGCCCGCGAGCTGGCCGACGAGCTGACCGCGACGGGCGTACGGGTCAGCGTGGTGGCCTGCGACATTGCCGACCGCGAGCAGGTCGCCGCGCTCGTGGCCGGCCTGGACGAGGTCGCCCCGCTGACCGCCGTGCTGCACGCCGCCGGCACCGACCACCTCACGCCGCTGGTCGAGACCGACCTGGCCGTGTTCGACCACGTCATCGCCGGCAAGGTGCTCGGCGCGCTGCACCTCGACGAGTTCCTGGCCGACCGGGAACTCGACGCCTTCGTCACGTTCTCCTCCATCGCCGCGGTGTGGGGCAGCGCCGGCCAGTGCGGGTACGCCGCGGCGAACGCGTACCTCGACGCGCTCGCCGAGCAGCGCCGTGCCCGGGGGCTCACCGCCACCTCCATCTCCTGGGGCGCCTGGGCCGAGGGCGGCATGGCCACCACCGAGGAAACCCGGCAGCTGCTCAGCCGCCGCGGCCTCAACCCGATGCAACCCGCCGACGCGCTGCTCGCCCTGCGCCGGGCCGTCGAGTACGGCGAGACCTGCCTGACCGTCGCCGACGTCGACTGGAGCCGCTTCCACCCGGCGTTCACCCTGGCCCGGCCCAGCCCGTTCCTCTCGGAACTGCCCACGGTGCGGGCGCTGGCCGAGGCCGAGGCGGAAACCGCGGCCGCGCCGGCCGGCGCGACCGACGCGCTGCGTCACCTGGTCGACCTGCCCGAGGCCGAGCAGGAGCGGGAGCTGCTCCGGCTCGTCAACGAGCAGGCCGCGCGGGTGCTCGGCCACGCCACCCCGGACGACCTGCGCGGCCGGCCGTTCAAGGACCTCGGCTTCGACTCGCTCACCGCCCTGGACTTCCGTACCCGGCTGAACGAGGCCACCGGGCTGCGGCTGCCGGCCACCCTCGTCTTCGACCACCCCACTCCGGCCGACCTGGCCCGGCATCTGCGCGAGACGGCGTTCGGCGCGGACCGCGCCGCCGCGCCCGTCGCGGTCGCCGTCACCGCCGGCGAGCCGATCGCCATCGTCGGCATGGCATGCCGCTACCCGGGAGGCGCCGAGAGCCCCGAGGAACTGTGGCGGCTGGTCACCGGGGGCGTCGACGCGATCGGCGAATTCCCCACCGACCGGGGCTGGGACACCCCCACGCCGGACAGCGGCTACACCCCGGCCGGCGGCTTCCTCCACGACGTGACCGGCTTCGACCCGGCGTTCTTCGGCATCTCGCCCCGCGAGGCCCTGGCGATGGACCCGCAGCAGCGGCTCACCCTGGAGGCGTCCTGGGAGGTGCTGGAACGGGCCGGGCTCGACCCGACCGCCCTCAAGGGCAGCCGCACCGGCGTGTACGTCGGCGCGTCCACCTCCGGCTACGGGAGCGGGCTGACGGAGGTGCCGGAGGGCACCGAGGGCTACCTGATGACCGGCGGCTCGCACAGCGTCATCTCCGGCCGGGTGGCGTACACGCTCGGGCTGGAGGGCCCGGCGATCACTGTGGACACCGCCTGCTCGTCGTCGCTGGTCGCGCTGCACCTGGCCGGCGAGGCGCTGCGCCGGGGCGAGTGCGACCTCGCCCTCGCCGGCGGTGTCGCCGTGATGGCCACCCCGGACACCTTCGCCGAGTTCTCCCGTCAGGGCGGCCTCGCCGGCGACGGGCGGTGCAAGTCGTTCGCCGCCGCCGCCGACGGCACCGGGTGGGCCGAGGGCGTCGGCATGCTGTTGGTCGAGCGGCTCTCCGACGCGCGCCGCAACGGCCACCGCGTCCTCGCCGTGCTGCGCGGCTCCGCGGTCAACCAGGACGGGGCGTCGAACGGGCTGACCGCCCCGAACGGGCCGTCCCAGCAGCGGGTCATCCGCCAGGCCCTGGCCAACGCGCGGCTCACCACCGCCGACGTGGACGTGGTCGAGGCGCACGGCACGGGCACCACTCTCGGCGACCCGATCGAGGCGCAGGCGCTGCTGGCCACGTACGGGCAGGACCGGGGCGACGCCGAGCCGCTGCTGCTCGGCTCGATCAAGTCGAACATCGGGCACGCCCAGGCCGCGGCCGGGATGGCCGGTGTGATCAAGATGGTGCAGGCCATGCGGCACGGGGTCGTCCCCGCGACCCTGCACGTGGACGAGCCGTCCCCGCACATCGACTGGACGGCCGGGGCCGTCACGCTCACCACCGAGCAGCGGCCGTGGCCGGAGACGGGACGGCCGCGCCGGGCGGCGGTGTCGTCGTTCGGCGTCTCCGGCACCAACGCCCACGTCATCGTCGAACAGCTGGAGGAGCCCGCCGAGCCGGACGGCGCGGAGCCTGCCGAGCCCGTCGAGCCCGCCGAGGGCGGCCCGGACGGGCTGGTCCACTCGGGCGCGGTGCTGTGGCCGCTGTCGGCGCGGTCCAGCGCGGCGCTGCGGGTTCAGGCGGAACGGCTCGCGCGGCACGTCCGCGAGCACGACGGCCTCGACCCGGCCGCGGTGGCCTGGTCGCTGGCGACCACCCGGGCCGCACTGGAGCAGCGCGCCGCCGTCGTCGGGGCGAGCATCGAGGACCTGCTGGCCGGCCTGGACGCCCTGGCGACCGGCGCGCCGGCCGGCCACGTCGTCGGCGGCACGGCATCCACCCACGGGGTGGTGTTCGTGTTCCCTGGTCAGGGCGGTCAGTCGGCGCGGATGGCGGCGGGTCTGGTCGGGCGGTGTCCGGGGTTCGACGCGCGGCTTGCCGAGTGTCAGCGGGCGTTTGCTCCGTATCTGGATGTGGACATCGTGTCGGTGTTGACGGGGGATGACGAGTCCTGGT
>NZ_JBIDDG010000047.1:0-40935 GCF_043205005.1 Micromonospora sp. NPDC047620
CTGACGATGCCCAAACGTCAACACACCCGGCGCGGCCACCAACACCCCCCAGCACAACCAAGATCAGTTGCACTGAACCCTAGAAACCGCCCCGATCCGGACGGCAACAACTTCATGATCAACGGCGTGAGGGTGGGTGGGGGTGGGTGGGGGGCGTGGGTTAGGGGAGGCGGGTCTCCAGCATGCCGTTGACGATGCGGGTGGGCAGGACCTGCTGGTCGTTGCCGGAGGGGCCGTGCACGACCTCGCCGCCGTTGAGCCGGAACGTGCTGCCGTGCCACGGGCAGACCACGCACGCGTGCCCGTCGATTTCCTGCACCTCGCCCTTGCCGAGCGGGCCGCTCTGGTGCGGGCAGCGCTCCAGCATCACGGTGACGTCGTCGCCGTGCCGGTAGAGGATCACCGAGACGTCGTCGATCTCCCGGGTGATCAGCTTTCGCTGCGGCAGGGCGGACATGTCCGCGATCGAGTGCCAGCCGTCGCTCATCCGGTGCAGCTCGGAGATGCTCTGGTTGACCTGCGCACCCTGCTTGTACGCCAGGTGCCCGCCGATGTACGCCCCCATGCTCGCGGCACTGAGCCCGAAAAAGCCGAGCGTACGGCCGAGGTTGTGCCGGCCGGTCATCCGGGCCGCCACGGAGCCGGCGTAGAACAGCAGGCCGACGCTGTTGGAGGCGGCGTGGACCAGGCCGATCCGGCGCTGGTCTCGGGCGAGGGCCGCCCAGTCGTTGAGCCCGGCGATCGCGGCCGGCAGGGCGCTGACGGTGCCCACCACGCACAGCGTGGTGGCGGCGCGGCGCTGCCCCGGCATCAGGTCCAGCACGGCCGTGCTGAGCCACGCGCCGACCGGCACCTGCACCATCGCCGGGTGCAGCGGGTGCCCCAGCCAGACGCCGTGCAGCAGGTCGCGGACGCGCCTTGGGCGGAGGGTGGCCTGGACGGCCCACTGCAACCGGTCGCCGATCCGGTCCAGCGCGGAGGCCTGCTCGATCTTCGTCATGAGTGCTCGCACCCGTACCGACTTCCCGGCAGGAGCGACCGCAAACCGGTATCCGGTGACGGATCGGCAGCGGTGCGTGACGAGGGTTCTGTCGGCCCGGAACCGGGCGCGCCCCCGGCCGGATGGGGCCCGCCATCGGTGGTGGCGCGAGCACGGGGTTGCCCGCGCTCCCGGCCTTCCGCGATGGTGAGATCAGACGAGGTTTCTGCCGGCCCGGAACCGGGCGCGCCCCGGCCGGATGGGGCCCGCCCTTCCGCGGTGGTGAGGTCAGCGGGCCGGCGGCGTCCAGCGGTCGTGGTGGATCGCCTCGGCCAGCGGGCGCTTCTGCCGCCAGCCGTGCCGGGCCAGGTCGGGCACGGCCTCGAAGTGGGTGACCGGCCCGAGGCAGAGCCACGCCACCGGCCGTACGCCGTCGGGGATGCCGAGCAGCTCGGCCAGCCAGGGCTCCCGGTAGAACGACACCCACCCGACGCCGAGCCCTCGGCGGTGGCGGCCAGCCAGAGGTTCTGGATGGCGAGGCAGGCCGAGTAGAGCCCGGTGTCGGCGATGGCGTGCCGCCCGAGCACGGCGGGGCCGCCGCGGGCCGGGTCGTAGGTGACCACCACGGACAGGGTGGACTCCAGCACCCCGTCGATCTTGATGCGGGCGAACCGCTCGGCCGCCTCCCCGTCCAGGGTGGCGGCGAAGGTGTCCCGCTCGGTCTGGACGTGCTCGTGGAACCGGCGCCGCAGCTCGGGGTCGCGGACGAGGACGAAGTCCCAGGGCTGGGAGTAGCCGACGCTCGGCGCGGCGTGTGCCGCGGTCAGGACGCGGTGCAGCGTCTCGTCGGGCACCGGCGCCCCGGTGAACTGGCCGCGGACGTCCCGGCGGCGATGGATGACGTCGTAGAGATCCAAGGCAGGCTCCCGCTGCGCTCGGCCCACGCTCCGGGCGTGGGCACCTGACCGCGAGGCCGGTCTTCGGACTCCCGGATCGACGCCTGGCCGTCCGCCTTCCCGGCCCGGACGGGCCAGTGGCTGCGCTCTCGCGCGTGGACGGTGGCTCCCCGGTCACCGCGGCGGGCCCGTGCCGGATTCGCACCGGCTTCCCGATTCTCCCCGCTCGCGCGGGGCACCTCACATGATCGTGCCGCCCGGCATGCTAGCGCCGCGCCACCCGGACCCGCCGCCCCGCGCGAAAGGGCCCCCAGGTTGGCTAGGCCGTCGACCGCCCGGCCGGACCCACCAAGGGCCGGGCCGCCGCCCGGATCCACCGCCCCGGCCCGCCGGCAGGACCCGCCGGCCGGGGGGTGGAAATCCGGTCGCGGGCCGCGCCGTCCGCGACCACTGTGGTCCGGGTGTACGCACTCGCCTCCCGCCCGCTGCCGGCCGGCCACCCGGCGGCCCGACTGACCGTCGCCCTCGGCCGACCCCGGGCCGTGCCGCCACCGCTGCTGATGCTGCTGGGCATGCTCTCCACCCAGGTCGGCGCGGCCGTCGCCAAGCAACTCTTCGGCAGCACCAGCGCCGGCGGTACGACCACGCTGCGGCTCGGCTTCGCCGCGCTGATCCTGCTGCTCGTGGCCCGGCCCGGGCTGCGGCTGGGCTGGCGCGCCGCCGGCCTGGTCGGGGCGTTCGGGCTCACCCTGGCGCTGATGAACCTCGCCTTCTACGCGGCGCTGCACCGGGTGCCGCTCGGCGTGGCGGTCACCATCGGTTTCGCGGGGCCGCTGCTGGTGTCGCTCGCCGGCAGCCGCCGGCCCGCCGACGTGGCGTGGGCGGTCCTGGCGGGCGGCGGGGTGCTGCTGATCAGCGGGCTCGGCGGGACCGGGGTGGACCGGGTGGGTCTGCTGCTGTGCGTCGCCATCGCGGTCGGCTGGGCCGGGTACGTGCTGCTCGGCAAGGCGGTCAGCGCCCGCGTGCCGGGCAGCCGGGGCCTCGCGCTGGGAATGGCCGTCGCCGCGCTCGCCGTACTGCCGTTCGGGGTCGCCGGCAGCGGCACGGCGCTGCTCGACCCGTGGACCCTCGTGCTGGGCGTCGTGGTGGCACTGCTGTCGTCGGTGCTGCCGTACTCGGCCGAACTGGCCGCGCTGCGCCGGATGCCGGCCCGGGTCTTCGCGATCCTGCTCAGCCTGGAGCCGGCGATCGGCGCGCTGGTCGGGCTGGTGCTGCTCGGCGAGCTGCTGGCCTGGCCGCAGGCGGCCGGGGTGGCGTGCGTGGTCGGCGCCGCGCTGGGCGCGACCCTGGTCCGTCCCCGCGCCGCGAAGGCGCGCTGACGCCCCTGGCGCCGCCGGCACCACCGGGGCATGCTGTGCCGATGGGCGTACGCGTCGAGCACGACGGGCCGGTGACCACGGTGATCCTGGACCGCCCGGCGGCCCGCAACGCGGTCGACGGGCCCACGGCCCGGGCCCTGGCCGACGCGTTCCGCGCCTTCGAGGCCGACCCCGACGCGGCGGTGGCCGTGCTCTGGGGCGCCGGCGGCACGTTCTGCGCGGGGGCCGACCTGAAGGCGATCGGCACCCCGAGCGGCAACCGGGTCGAGCCAGAGGGGGACGGCCCGATGGGCCCGACCCGGATGACGCTCGGCAAGCCGGTGATCGCCGCGATCTCCGGTCACGCCGTGGCCGGCGGGTTGGAGCTGGCGCTCTGGTGCGACCTGCGGGTCGCCGAGTCCGACGCGGTCCTCGGGGTGTTCTGCCGGCGCTGGGGGGTGCCGCTGATCGACGGGGGGACGGTCCGGCTGCCCCGGCTGATCGGCGAGAGCCGGGCGATGGACCTGATCCTCACCGGCCGGCCGGTGCCGGCCGAGGAGGCGTACGCGATGGGGCTGGTGAACCGGCTGGTCGCCCCGGGTGAGGCGCGGGCGGCGGCCGAGCGGCTGGCGGCCGAGATCGCCCGGCACCCGCAGACCTGCCTGCGCAACGACCGGGCCGCCGTGCTGGCCGGCGCCGGCCAGCCGGAGCCGGCGGCGCTGGCGACCGAGCTGGCGTACGGGATGGACTCGCTCGCCGCCGACGCGGCGGCCGGGGCGGCCCGGTTCGCCGCCGGCGCCGGGCGGCACGGCACTGCCGTCTAGCGCAGGCGCGGCAGCGCGACCGGCTAGCGCAGGTGCCGCAGCGCGTCCTCGATGGCCCGGTGGAACGTCGGGTAGGCGTAGATCATGTGCCGGAGCCGGGCCAGCGGCACGGCCGCGTGCACCGCCACCACCAGCCCGGAGAGCACCTCGCCGCCAGCCGGCCCGACCGACGTCGCGCCGATCAGCACGCCCTGGTCGGCGTCGGCGACCAGCTTGACGAAGCCCTCGTTGCCGCTCCGATGGATCCAGCCACGCGCCGACGACGGCAGCTCGGCGAGGCCGACCTGCACGTTGATCCCGCGCTCGCGGGCCTGCCGTTCGGTGAGGCCGACCGCGCCGATCTCGGGGTCGGTGAAGGTGACCCTGGGCAGCGCGCGGTAGTCGGCGCGCGGCACCGCGCCGGCAGGGGCGCCCGGCCCGGTGGTGCCGGACGCGCTGACCGCGCCGCCCGTCACGCGGGCGGTGCCGCTGGCGTCCGGCCCGCCGTCGGCCCGCCGGGCGCAATCGAGCACGTCGGCGACGACGATCCCCGCCTGGTACATGGCGACGTGGGTGAACGCGCCCTCCCCGGTGACGTCGCCGACCGCC
Source organism: Micromonospora sp. NPDC047620 (assembly GCF_043205005.1). Lineage (NCBI taxonomy): Bacteria > Bacillati > Actinomycetota > Actinomycetes > Micromonosporales > Micromonosporaceae > Micromonospora > Micromonospora sp. NPDC047620. The sequence continues at coordinate 4,646 of NZ_JBIDDG010000047.1, forward strand.
CACATCCCGTCGGTGACGCGCAGCCGGTCGTCGACGGCCAGGTACCGCTGGCCGGCGTCCACCCCGACGGTGTCCAGGCCCAACTCGTCGAGGTGGGCCCGGCGGCCGGTCACCACCAGCAGCCGCTGCCCGGTGAACTCCGCCCCGTCGGCCCCGTGCAGCGTGAAGCCGCGCCCGTCGTGGCGGACCCGCTCCGCCCGTACGCCGGTGTGGATCTTCACCCCGTCGGCGCGTAGCGCGGCGGCGGCCACCTCGGACGCCTCCGGCTCCTCGACCGCGAGCACCCGGTCCGCCGCCTCGACGACGGTGACGCGGACGCCGAACCGGGCGAACACCTGGGCCAGTTCCAGGCCGATCGCGCCGCCGCCCAGCACCAGCAGCGACTCCGGCAACTCCTCGACTTCGATCGCCTGGCGGTTGGTCCAGTACGGCGTGTCGGCCAGCCCGTCGACCGGCGGCACGGACGGTTTGGTGCCGGTGCCGAGCACGATTCCGTGCCGGGCCTGGAAGACCCGCTCGCCGACCCGGACCCGGCCGGGGCCGTCGAGGCGGGCGCTGCCCCGGACGAATCGGCCGCCCTTGCCGGTGAACCGTTCCACGGCGACCGTGTCGTCCCAGGTGTCGGTGGCCTCCTCGCGGATCCGCTTCGCCACGGGCGCCCAGTCGGGCCGGACCTGGGCGGTCCCGGCGAGCCCGTCGACCCGGCGCGCCTCGGCGATCGCGTTGGCCGCCCTGATCATCATCTTGCTCGGGATGCATCCCCAGTAGGGGCACTCCCCGCCGACCAGGTCCCGCTCGACGCCGACGACGGTCAGCCCGGCCTCGGCGAGCCGCCCGGCCACCTCCTCGCCGCCGACCCCGAGCCCGACCACGACCACGTCCACCAGTTCCGGCTCCGCCATCCCGCCAGCATTCCGCACCGCCCGGTCTCCGACCACCCGGCCGGCGCGATATTCGCTGCCCGGGTGGTCGTCGGCCGCCTACGGTGGCCGGATGCGCGCCCGCTTCACCGCCGTCCACGACTGTTTCGCCGACCTGCTCGCCACCGGCCGGGAGACCGGGGCCGGCCTGGCGGTCTGGTACGACGGGGAGCCGGTCGTCGACATCGTCGGCGGGGAACGGTCGCCGGGGCGGCCGTGGCTGCCGGAGACGCCGGTGAACGTCTACTCGGTCGGCAAGCCCGTCGCCGCGCTCTGCCTCCTGATGCTGGTCGACCGGGGCCGGCTCGACCTGGACGACCCGGTCGCCGCCCACTGGCCCGACTTCCGCACCCCGGCCACCGTCCGGCAGGTGCTCACGCACACCGCCGGGCTGCCGGCCTTCCCGGTGCCCCGGCCCGCCGCCGCGATCGCCGACTGGGGCCTGCTCTGCGCCGACCTCGCCGCCGCCGAGCCGGAGTGGCCGCCGGGGTCCGTCGCGGGCGAGCACGCCTGGACGTACGGGCATCTGGTGGGCGAGCTGGTGCGGCGGGTCGACGGGCGGTCGGTGGGGCGCTTCCTGGCCGAGGAGATCGCCGGGCCGTGGCGGCTGGACCTCGGCTTCGGCCTCGGCGAGGCGGACCGGCGGCGCTGCGCCGAGCTGCGGTACGGCGACCCGGGGTGGCCGGACCGGGTGGCCGGTGAGCCGGGCTCGCTCTGGGCGCGGGCGCTGGACAACCCGCCCGGCGGACGGGACCTGGCGGTGGTGAACAGCCCGCTCTGGCGGGGTGCGGAGGTGCCGGCGGTCAACCTGCACTCGACGGCGGGCGCCCTGGCCCGGCTCTACGCGGGCCTGCTCGCCGGCGGCGTCCTCGACGGCGTGCGCCTGTTCAGCCCGGAGCTGGTGGGCGAGGCGACGCGGGTCCAGTACGACGGCGACGACCTGCTGCTGGGCCGGCGCACCCGGTGGACGCTGGGCATGCAGTGGGAGGAGGACGGAAGCTGGGGCATGGGCGGGATCGGCGGCAGCTCCGCCTGGGCCGACCCCGCGCGCGGCTACACCTTCGCCTACGCCACGTCCCATCTGGCCGACCACGACCGGGTCGACGCCCTGGTGGACGCCCTGCACTCCTGCCTCTGACCCGCCCCGACCGCCTCGGGTGGGCGCGGCCAGAGTGCGGCCGGCGCCGCGGGCGCCCGATCCGGTCCGGGCGCGCCGCCGGCCCGGGGTGCGACCGCCGGAGCCGGATGGCAAACGGTCACGGGCTCGGCACGGGGACCGGGGCGGGCGCCCGGGCGGGCCCGGGGATCACCACGGGCGTGCCGGCCGGGGTGAGGAGCGCGCGGGCGGCCACCGCCAGCCGGCGGCGGCGCGGCACCAGCGCCCGGCCGGCGAAGACGTCGTAGTCCTGCGCGGCCACTTCGTCGAGGATGCCGCCGTAGAGCGCGTACGCGGTGCGTATGCACGCCTGCGAGGCGGGCGCGAGCAGCGTGATCCCGGGTGCCGCGGCGGCGTAGTGCGCCTGGGCGCGGCCCACCTCGTACGCGATCAGCTCCCGGATCCGGGGCGTGGCGCGCCCCCGGGCGCGGGCCTCGGTCAGCTCCTCGCGGGTGACGCCGAACAGGGCGAGGTCGTCGTCGGGCAGGTACGTCCGCCCGCGCTCCAGATCCTCGCCGATGTCCCGGATGAAGTTGGTGAGCTGGAAGGCGAAGCCGAGCTGGCGCGCCGGCTCGCGGGCCGCGGCCGGGTCGGAGCTGCCCAGGATCGGCAGCATCATCGTGCCGATGACGGCCGCCGAGCCCTCCATGTAGTCGAGCAGGTGGTCGTAGGTGCGGTACGAGGTGACCGTCAGGTCCATCGCCATGCTCTTGAGGAACGACGCGAAGTCGTCCCGGTCGAGATCGAAGACGGCGATGGTGTGCAGCACGGCCGGGAGCAGCGGGTCGTCGACCGGCTGTCCGTGCAGCCCGGCGACGAAGCGGCCGGCCCAGTCGTCGAGCCGCGCCGCGCGCTCGGCCGGGGACAACTCCTCGGTCCGGTCGACGATCTCGTCGGCGTAGCGGGTGAACCCGTAGAGGGCGTGCACGTGCCGCCGTTTCCAGGCGGGCAGCAGCCGGGTCGCGAGATAGTAGGTGCGGCCGTGGCGTCTGTGCAGCGCACGACAACGGTCATAGGCAGCGGTGAGATCCGTGTCCACCGGCCCTCCTCAAGTATCGACGCACCAATCGACGCAAGACGTAACCCTAGGGTACGCTCGGCCGCATGGCCAACGACGCAGTTGCCGGCAACACCCTCCGCGTCACGCCGGCAGGCCCGGGGGACGGGGACGACCTCGTCGGCGCGGTCCTGGCCGCGTACACGAGGGATCTGGTCACGGCGGTGGACCGCACCCTGGCCGATTTCCTGGCCGCCGAGGTCGCCGCGCTGGCCGAGATCGACGCGGCGATGGGCCGTTTCGCCGCGACGGCGCGCGACAGCGTGCTGGCCGGCGGCAAGCGGGTCCGGCCGACGTTCGCCTACTGGGGCTGGCGCGGCGCGGGGAGCGCGGAGCCGCTGCCGGCCGTGCTGCCGGCGTTCGCCGCCCTGGAGTTGCTGCACACCTTCGCCCTCGTGCACGACGACGTGATGGACGCCTCCGCCACTCGACGCGGCCGGCCGACCGTGCAGGTGGCGCAGGCCGCCCAGCACGCCGCCGCCGGGCACCGGGGCGACCCGCGTCGGTTCGGCGAGGCGGTCGCGGTGCTGGTCGGCGACCTCTGCATGGTGTGGGCCGACCGGCTCCTCGCGCACGCCGCCCTGCCGCCGGCCCGGCTGCTCCACGTCCGCCGCTGCTACGACCAGATGCGGGTGGAGACGATCGCCGGGCAGTACCTCGACGTGCTCGGCGAGAGCGACGCGGCGAACTGGTCGGTCGACCGCGCGCTGCGGGTCGCCCGCTACAAGACCGCGAGCTACACGGTGCAGCAGCCGCTGCTCTTCGGCGCCTGCCTGGCCGGCGTCGACACGGACGCCCCGCTGATCGCCGCGTACACCCGCTACGGGCTCGCGGTCGGCGAGGCGTTCCAGCTCTGCGACGACCTGCTCGGCGTCTACGGCGACCCGTCGGCCACCGGCAAGCCGGCCGGCGACGACCTGCGCACCGGCAAGCCGACCGCGCTGCTCATGCTCGCCCGGCAGCTCGCCACGCCGGCTCAGCGGCGCGCGCTGGACCGGGTCGGCGACGGGGTGACGGACGGGGATATCGCCCGGCTCGCCGGCGTGGTCGCCGACACCGGCGCGGTGGACCGGGTCGAGCGCATGATCTCCGACCGGGTCGCCGAGGCGCTCGCCGCGCTCGACGCCGCGTCGATCGACGGGACGGCGCGCACCGCGCTGGCCGGTCTCGCCACCGCCGCCACCAACCGGCGGGCGTGATGGGCAACTTCGCACAGGGAGGTGGTCGCGTGCGCACCGTGCACGGGCGTACAGACCGGGTGGTGGTGGTCGGCGCCGGCCTGGGTGGGCTGGCCTGCGCACTGCACCTGGCGGGCAGCGGCCGACAGGTGACCGTGCTGGAGCGCGAGCCGGTGCCGGGCGGCCGGGCCGGCCGGCTCGGCGTCGACGGCTACGAGTTCGACACCGGCCCCACCGTGCTCACCATGCCGGACCTGATCGCCGAGGCGCTCGGCGCGGTGGGCGAGGAGTTGGACGACTGGCTCGACCTGACCCCGCTCGACCCGGCCTACCGGGCCTACTACCCCGACGGGTCGACGCTGGACGTCATCACCGACACCACCCGGATGGCCGCCGAGATCGCCCGGGTCTGCGGCCCCCGCGAGGCCGACGGCTACCTGCGTTTCGTCGACTACGCCCGGAAGCTCTGGCAGTGGGAGCGCGCCGACTTCATCGAGCGCAACCTGGACGCGCCCACCGACCTGCTCACCGGCAACCTCGTGAGGCTGCTGGCGGGCGGTGCCTTCCGCCGGCTCCAGACGAAGATCAACCAGTTCTTCCGCGACCCGCGTACCCAGCGGATCTTCTCCTTCCAGGCGATGTACGCCGGCCTCGCCCCGCACGACGCCCTGGCCATCTACGCGGTCATCGCATACCTCGACTCGGTGGCCGGGGTCTACTTCCCGCGCGGCGGCATCCACACGGTCTCCCGGGGCATGGCCGGCGCCGCCGAGAAACACGGCGTGCAGATCCGGTACGACACCACGGTGACCCGGGTGGAGACCGCGAACGGCCGGGCCACCGGCGTGCTGACCGCCGACGGGGAGCTGATCCCGGCCGACGTGGTGGTACTCAACCCCGACCTGCCGGTCGCCTACCGCGACCTGCTGCCGCCGACCCGCCCCCGCAGGCTCACCTACTCGCCGTCCTGCGTGGTCCTGCACGTGGGATCCCGGCAGGGATATGGGAGGATCGCCCACCACAACATCCACTTTGGACGGTCCTGGAAGGGCACCTTCGATGAGGTCATCCGGCGCGGCGAGCTGATGAGCGACCCGTCTCTGCTGGTGACCAACCCGAGCCGGACGGATCCGTCGGTCGCGCCCGCCGGACGGCACACCTACTACGTGCTCGCGCCGGTGCCCAACCTCCACCGGGCGCCGTTCGACTGGCGGGGCGACCTCACCGACCGCTACGCCGACCAGCTCGTCGGGACCCTGGAGGAGCGCGGCTACGTCGGCTTCGGCGCGGGCGTCGAGGTGCTGCGGGCCGTCACCCCGGCCGAGTGGGCCGAGCAGGGGATGGCCGCCGGCACCCCGTTCGCCGCCGCGCACAGCCTCTTCCAGACCGGCCCGTTCCGCCCGTCGAACCTGCACCGGACGCTGCCGAACGTGGTCTTCGTCGGCTCGGGCACCCAGCCCGGCGTCGGCGTGCCGATGGTGCTCATCTCCGGCAAGCTCGCCGCCAGCCGCATCACCGGGGAATCCTGATGACCCTCGCCCGCACACCCGAAAGGCACCTGCCGTGACCACCCGCGAGAAGCACCTCGTCGAGCTCGTCGACGACGCCGGGCGCGCACACGGCGAGACCACCGTGTCCGCCGCGCACCAGCCCCCGGGCCAGCTGCACCGCGCCTTCTCGGTGCTGCTCGTCGACCCCGACGGCCGGGTGCTGCTCCAGCGCCGGGCCGGGGTGAAGACCCGCTTCCCGCTGCGCTGGGCCAACTCGTGCTGCGGGCACCCCGCGCCCGGCGAGTCGCTGGTCGAGGCCGCCAACCGCCGGCTGCGCGAGGAGCTCGGCGCCGACCCGGTCGAGCTGACCGAGGTCGGGGTGTACGTCTACTACGCCGAGGACCCGGCCACCGGCCGGGTCGAGTTCGAGTACGACCACGTCCTGCGGGGCGGGTTCCGGCCGGGCACGCCGCTGCTGCCCGACCCCGGCGAGGTGGCCGAGCTGCGCTGGGTCGACCCCGTCGAGCTGGCCGCCGACCTCGACGCCGATCCCCGCGCGTACGCGCCCTGGCTGGGCGGGGTGGTGAACCGGCTGCTGCGGCCGACCGTCGGCCCGCCGAACGCGGCCACGAGCCCCGCCGCGCTGCCGGCGGACGACGCGTCGGAGCGGTCGGGTGGCCGATGAGGCGCTGAGCGCGGGGGCGGTGGCCAGGCAGCTGGGGGTCGCCGTCACCACCCTGCGCACCTGGCATCAGCGCTACGGGCTCGGCCCGAGCGAGCACGTACCGGGACACCACCGGCGCTACACGCCGGCCGACCTCGCGCGCCTGGAGATCATGCGGCGGCTCACCGCCCAGGGGGTCACCCCCGCCGAGGCGGCCCGCTGGGCCCGTCGGACGCCGGAGGCCGCACCGGCCGCCGACGCCGGGGCCCGCCCGCCCACGCGTACCCGTGGCGCGCGGGACGGCGGCGGCCCGACGATCCCGGTCGGCCGGGCCGGGCCGGCCGCCCGGGGGCTGGCCCGTGCCGCCATGCGGCTGGACTCGGTGGCGATCAGCGAGGCGATCGCGCGCGCCGTCGAGGCGGACGGGGTGGTCGCCACCTGGGACGGGCTGCTGCGCCCGGTGCTCGTCGGCATCGGGGAGCGGCACGCCGCCACCGCCGGCCTGATCGAGGTCGAGCACCTGGTCTCCCGGTGCGTGTCGGAGGCGTTCGCGGCGGTCGCCCGGGCCGGCGCGCCCACCGGGCCGCCGCGCGTCCTGCTCTCCTGCGCCGACGAGGAACAGCACAGCCTGCCGCTGGAGGCGCTCGCCGCCGCGCTCGCCGAGGCCGGGGTGGGCTACCGGATGCTCGGTGCCCGGGTGCCGGTGGCGGCGCTGGTCGAGGCGGTCAACCGGACCGGGCCGGCCGCCGTGGTCGTCTGGTCGCACGCCCCGGCCACCGCCGACCCCGCCCAGCTCACCGCCCTGCTCGCCGCGCCCCGCCGGCCGCTGCTGGTGCTCGCCGCCGGGCCCGGCTGGCCGGCGGACTCGCTGCCCGCCGGGGTGGTGCGGCCGCTCGACCTCACCGAGGCGGTCTCGCTCGCGCTGGCCGTACACGACTCGCTGGACCAGTCCACCGCCGGCTGACCGGGGTGCCGGGACGGAAAGCCGTCCACTAGCGTCGGGGGTCCGCTGACCCCGACCCCCTTCGGGAGCGAACGATGCGCCCACGCGCCGTACTGGCATCCGGTCTGGCCCTTGCCCTCCTCCTCGGCGGCTGCGGCGACACCTCCGCGTCCCCGCCGGAGGCGGCCGGCCCCAGCCCCGTCGCCTCGGCGTCGCTGCCGCCGGAGCCGACCCCGACGGCCAGCCCGCGCCCGACCCGCAGCACCCCGCCGCCCAAACGCCCGGTCCGGCCGCTGCCCAGCAAACTGCCGCCGGGCCTGCAGCGCAGTACCGGCGTACGGGCCGTGGCGCTGACCTTCGACGACGGGCCCAACCCGGTCTGGACGCCGAAGATCCTCGACCACCTCCGCGCGGCGCGGGTCACCGCCACGTTCTGCGTGGTAGGCACCCAGGCCCGCCGCCACCCCGATCTGGTGCGGCGGATCGTGCGGGAGGGGCACCAGCTCTGCAACCACAGCTGGCGCCACGACCTGGACCTCGCCCGGCGACCGGTCGCCGAGATCCGCAGCGACCTGGCCCGCACCAACGCGGCGATCCGGGCCGCGGTGCCCGGCGCCAAGGTGCCGTTCTACCGGCAGCCGGGCGGCCGGTGGACGCCCGAGGTGGTGTCGGTCGCCAAGCAGCTGGGCATGCGGTCGCTGCACTGGAACGTCGACCCGCAGGACTGGGGCAAGCCCACCAGCGCGACGATCACCAAGCGGGTACGCGCCGCGGCCCGGCCCGGATCGGTCGTGCTGCTGCACGACGGGGGCGGCGATCGGGCCGCGACCCTGGCCGCCTGCCCGCACCTGATCACCGACCTGAAGCGCCGCTTCGGCATCGCCCGGCTCCGCTAGACCGCCTTTGACCTGCGGTTTTGTGGGTCGATGTGGCCAGGGCCATACCGGTTTGGTCGAGCGGCCGACCATCACGTAAGCTATCCAAGCCTCCGGCGGGGCCGGATGGGAGCAAGTCCGCTTGAAGTTGCGAGTGTGCAATGATGGCGGGGCCGCCCTCATCGTCTAGCGGCCCAGGACGCCGCCCTTTCAAGGCGGTAGCACGGGTTCGAATCCCGTTGGGGGCACGGTCCGGCTTCGGCCGGAGGCAACAAAGCTAGGTCCTGTGGAGCAGTTGGAGTGCTCGCCGCCCTGTCAAGGCGGAGGTCGCGGGTTCAAGTCCCGTCAGGACCGCCAGCGCTGACGCCGCGCCCACCACGCGCGGCGTTCTGCGTATCGGAGCGTGTGACCCTCCCGGCGGACAGCCCGCCGTGCGGGTAGCATTAACCGAGCAACACGGCCAGGTAGCTCAGTTGGTACGAGCGTCCGACTGAAAATCGGAAGGTCGGCGGTTCGACCCCGCCCCTGGCCACATAGCCTTTCGCCGGGCTACTGAAGCGCCGACCAGCGGAAACGCCGGTCGGCGTTTCTGCGTCACGCCCCGAGAACACGACTGCTCGGTCTGACCCTCGTTGACCCCGGAATCCCGCCGACGGCCGCTCCGTGTTGCACATGGATTGCACGAACTCGCTGTGGCCGGACGGACCGGATCACCCAGAACGCCGATCTGGCGGGGGCGGTTCGGAAAAGAATCAGGGCAACAGGGAGGGACCGTGAATCTGCTGAGTGTCCTGCCGCTTGCCTTCGTGATGATCGCCGGTCCGCAGATCGTCAGCGCCATCTTCCTCGCCTCCAGCCGGAACGCGAAGCGCAGCTCGCTCGCCTTCCTGGTCGGCGCTGGGCTCGGCATACTCGTCGCGCTGACCGCGTGGTACGTCGTCTTCCACACGGTGCATGGCGCTGGAAACGGGCAGAACAAGCATGACGGCACGCGTCGCGTGATCGACTGGGTGGTGCTGCTGGTGCTGCTGGCGTTGATGGTAATGATCTTCGCCCGCCGCGAGCGAAGCCAGCCGCCGAAGTGGATGAGCAGGTTGCAGGAGGCCAAGCCGCGCTTCGCCTTCGGGCTGGGCTTCCTTCTCCTCATCGCCATGCCTAGTGACGAGGCAACCATGCTGGCAGTCGCCGGCAGCCTGGCAGCCCACGACAAGCCGTGGTGGAACCTGCTGCCGTTCCTGTGTCTGACGCTGCTGCTACTGGCGTTGCCACTGCTCGCCCTGCTCGCGTTCGGTCAGCGGGCGACGGCAGCGCTGCCGAAGATCCGCAACTGGGCCAATGACCACTCGTGGTTGGTCAGCGAGGCGGTGATCCTGATCTTCGTGGCTATCGTCGTGTCCGGCCTGCTCTGATCACCGCCGCTTGCGGCGGCGCCAATCGGACCGCTGGCACAAAGGTGACAGACGTTCACACGCGCCGGATGGTGCAGACCACCTGAAAGGGACGCGGAGTAAGCCGCCCCCTCTGCCGGGCCGGTCGACGCTGCCGTGGCCGACCTCGCATGGCCGAACCCTGACGAAGGTGGGTACGCCCGCCTGTCGTTCGGGCACGGTGCGAGCCCCGGGCGGATCCCTACCGTCGACGCGTCACGACGGATCGATCCTCAGGGAGGCAGCATGATCACTTCAACTGCGCTGATGACACGCTTCGGCGCGACGGCGCCGTCGGGCGCAGCGGCCGGTGGTCGCCTTGCGTAGCGGCGGCCGGGCACTGCTCGTACTCCTGACGCTGTTGGCCACACTGCTGGCCGGCCGTCCGGTCGCGGCCCAGGCGTCGGCGCCGGCGCCGGCGTTGAAGCTGCCGGCACCGACCGGCCACTACCCGGTCGGCACCACCTGGCTGCACCTGACCGACAACACCCGGCCCGACCAGTGGCGGCCCGAGCTACGCCGGGAGCTGATGGTGTCGCTCTGGTACCCGGCGGTGGCCGCGCCGGGAGTGCGGGCGCCCTACACCACCGCGGCGGTCTCCGCGCGGATCATCGCCGCCGAGGGGTTGCCCCTTCCGCCGGATCTGTTGACCACCGTACGCACCAACGCCCGCCGCGACGTGCCGGTCCGGCCGGCCGCCCGGGGCTGGCCGCTGGTGGTGCTCTCTCCCGGCTTCAGTCTCAGCCGGGAGTCGCTGACCGGGCTGGCCGAGGAGTTGGCCAGCCGGGGGTACGTGGTGGCCGGCGTGGACCACCCCCACGAGGCGCGGGGAGTCGAGTTCCCGGACGGGCGGGTCGCCGACTGTCTCGCCTGTGAGGCGACAGGGCAGGACAGGCTTCCCCGGGTGGTCGAGGGACGGGCGGCCGACGTGTCGTTCCTGCTGGACCGGCTGACCGGGCCGCGTCCGGTGTGGCGCGGCGCCCGGTTCATCGACTCGAGCCGGATCGGCATGGCCGGGCACTCCATCGGCGGCGCGAGCGCCGCGCAGGCGCTCCGCACCGACCGGCGGGTCGACGCCGGTGTCAACCTGGACGGCACCCACTTCGTCCCGGTCCCGGCGGGTACGGTGGCCAAGCCGTTCCTGCTGGTCGGCTCGGAGCGGCCGACGGACGCGAGCTGGCTGCGCGACTGGCCCGGCCTGGCCGGCTGGAAGCAGTGGCTCACCGTCACCGGCAGTGGTCACCTCTCCTTCACGGACCGGCCGGTCCTCGGCGCCCAACTGGGCATGGACCCGGGCGCCATTCCGGGGGACCGGCAACTGCTGATCACCCGCGCGTACGTCGCGGCGTTCCTCGACGCGCACCTGCGCGACCGAACGCAGCCCCTGCTCGACGCACCGGCCCCGGCCTATCCCGAGGTGCGTTTCCGGGACGAGGCGGCATGACGAGGCGCCCGACGCCCTGACCGTACTGGTCGGGGGCTGGCAGCCGGAAGGTCGGCGGGCCATCACAACCCCTGGCCACAGTCGCCGGGGATGCATGGTCCCCGCCCGCGCAGGACGCGGGTGGGGACCGGCGTCGTCTGCGGCTGGTCCGCCGTCACCGGCGCGACGAGGGCGGTGGTCCGCCGTCACCGGCGCGACGAGGGCGGGCCCCGGGTCGGGGGCGACCCCCGTCAGTGCCCCTGTTGCCGGCGCTGGGCCATCCCGCTCTGGATCGCCTCCCACACGCTTCGTCCGGCCTGCCGCAGCGTCTCCCCCGCCTGCTCCGCGAGCTGCGTCGCGCTGGGCGTCCCATCACCGCCGGCTTCGTCGGGCTGCTCGCGCGGCCCGCGTCCGGGCCCGCCCTGCCCCCTGCGGACCTGCTCGGGCCCGCCCTGCTCAGGGCGCGCCTGGGCGGATGGGCCCGCTTCGCCCCCCGCCTGCTCCCCGGCGCGCTGGCCCTGCTCCCCGGCGCCGGCCAGGCCGCCGCCCGGCGTCGCCCGGCCCGCGCCCGGTCCCCCGCCCTGCCCCTGGGTGCCCGGCTCCCGCAGAGACCGGTCGGCGACCGCACCGATGGCGCCGACCTGCTGCCCGAGATCGTCGGTCGCGCCGCCGGGCCGCTCCCCCGAGCCGCTGACCTGCCCGCCGGGCCGCTCCGCCGAGGCTCTGCTCTGCCCGCCGGGTTGCTGCGCCGAACCCGTTGCCTGCCCGCCGAGTTGCGTCGCCGAGCCGGCGACCTGCCCGCCCAGGTTCGCCACCTGCTGCGTCGCCCGGTTCACGTCGTCGATCGAGGCGGTCGCCGTACGCGACAGGGCGTCGATGATCTGCGGGTTGCGGTCGATGGTGCTCAGCGCCCGGTCGAGGATGTCGGCCAGCTTCTCCAGGCGCACCGTGAGCTGCGCCTCGGCGTGCACCCCGGTGATGTCCAGCTCGACGCCCTGCATGTGCACCCGGACGCCGGCGTCGATCTGGAGAAGGTTGGCCAGCCGCGCCCGCAGGGACAGGTCGGCGTCCAGCCCGTCCACGGCGAGCCGGATCGAGTCGACCGACACCTTCGGCACGTCGAGCAGGACGTCCGGCTCCGTCGCCCCCTCCTGCCGGGGCGAAGGCCCGGCGACCCGGTCCGGCTCCCGCTGCTGCGCGTTCTCGCTCATGCTCCCCGCTCCGCCTCCTCCGGCCCGGTCCGGCCGGGACCGTCCGGCGCGCTTACCCGCTATCCGGTCGACCATCCCATCCCGCCTCCGTCCCGCCCCGGGAACGCGCGCCGGCCGGCCGCCGTACGGGCGTACGGGCCCACAAAAGGGTGTCCGGAACCGGGCAGCGCACGAAGCTGCACACCCGAGCATCAGCCGGTATGGTCCGGGCCTATGGGACAGGAGATGGCTGACCCGGCCGGCATCCGGCAGGAGTACGACCAGTTCTCGTTGCGCAGCGTTCTCCTGGTCCCCGGCCCCGCGGACGAGGCGTTCGCGGTGTTCACCGACGCCCTGGCGGCCTGGTGGGTGATGGAGTACACGTGGTCCGGCCCGGAACACCTGGCCGAGCTGGGCATGGAGCCGCGCGCCGGCGGGATGCTCTACGAGATCGGCCCGTACGGCTTCCGCTGCGACTGGGGGCGCGTGCTGACCTGGGATCCGCCCCGGCGGCTGGTCTTCACCTGGCAGATCGGCGCCGACCGGGCGCCGGTGCCGGACCCCGCGCAGGCGAGCGAGGTGGAGGTCCTCTTCCACCCGGACGGGCCGGAGCGGACCCGGGTGAAGGTCGAGCACCGGCACTTCGACCGGCACGGCGAGGCCGCGGAGGGCTACCGGCAGGCGCTGACCGCCGGCTGGCACGAGCTGCTCTCCCGCTACGCGACCACGGTGGCCCACGGCGCCGGTTGACCGACCCGCGCCACCCGCCGCCTCACCCATCCGGCCACGGGCACCGTCGCCGTGGCCCGAGCCGTCAGTGGCCGATGCCCGGGCGGATACCGGGAGCGGTGGCGACTCCCCGGCCGCCGAGGTCGGCGCGGCGTCCCGCCTCCGCGCCGGAGCCGAACCCGCTGCCGGCCAGCCGGCGCGGCGCGGCGGTGCGCAGGCGCGGGTACACCTCGGCGACGCGGTGCCGCACCCGATCCGACCGGTCGGCCAGCACCAGCGCGACCGACGACCCGCCCGAGTCGGCGACCGCGTGGGCCTCGGCCGCCCTCAGCCGCACGCCGATCACCTGGGCGAAGCCGGCCAGCCAGGAGCGCCGGAAGGCGGCGGGATGCTCACCGGGCGGCACCTCGGCCGCGGCCAGCCCGTGCGCGGCCTGCACGAGCAGCGACGTGAAGAGCAGGTCGACGCGTTCCAGGTCGCTGGCGAAGCCGAACAGGTGCATGGCGAAGCCGCTGCCCTGCCGGCGGCGGACGCAGCGGCAGCGCAGCGGGTCGGCGACGGCGGCGAGCAGGCCGGCCTTGTCCCGGGCGTACGGGGCGACGACCTCGACCACCCGGTCGCCCACCGGGTCGGTGGCCGGGTCCCGGGCGGCCAGCAGCGCCCGGTCCACGCCGTAGCGGGCGATCAGCTCGGTGGCCTTGGCGGTGAAGGCGGCCGACTCGGCGGGGGTGCAGGCCGGGTCCTCGGCCTGGGCCAGCAGCTTGCGCACCTTGCTGAGCATGGCCTCGGACATGCCCCCAGCCTGCCACGCGGGGCGGTCGGCTCGGGACGGCGGCGGTCGCCGGTCAGCCGGCCCGGCTGCGCAGGGTGGCCACTGTCGAGCCGGCCAGGGTGAGCAGGCAGTCCGGCAGCAACCCGTCGGCGGCCGCCGCCCCGAACAGCGCCTCGCCGGTGTCGGCGTCGGCGTTGGCGTACGCGCTGACGAAGCGGGCCACCCAGCGCGTGTCGTAGTCCGCCTCGTCGATCCCGGGAAAGTCCAGCGCGCACGTGCCCTGCGGCACCGGCCCGCCGACCATGGTCGCGGCGAGGCACCAGGCCACCCCGTACGCGCCGGCCAGGCCGGACCGGTCGACGACCGCGTCGAACGCCCCCACCACCGCGTCGCCGTCCCCGGCCAGCGCCGAGCGGAGCACGGCGGTCGCGTCGTCGAGCGTCTGCTGTGGTGATTCCGTCACGCACCGCACGGTAGGGCAGCGGGTCAAGCGATCGGCGCTGGTGACTCTCCGTGTGCATGGCCAACGACCTGCGGATTGAGTCGCCTCCGTGGTCACGCCGCACATGTCGGCACGCTAATGTGCGCAGCGGACCTTCGCCGGAGGAAGGACGACCATGCTCAAGTCACGCGCCTCGCGGGCGGCCACCCTGGCCACCTGCGCGACGTTCCTGCTCGCCACCAGCGCCTGCGGGACCGAGGGGCCCGACGAGACGAATACCCACCAGGTGCGCCTCTACGGCTCCGACGGCAACATGCTCAACTCGTACCCCGCTGAGCTGAAGGACCGCGCCAACCTCGTCGACGGCATGAAGGGCACCACGCCGATGACGCCGCTGCCGGAGAGCTTCAAGAACCGGCTACGGTCCGTCGACCCGCAACTGAACGACTTCCTCTACACCGCCGAGACGTACGACGCGGTGGTGATCAGCGCGATCGCCGCCCAGCTCGCCGGCAGCACCGACCCCGCCGCCATCGCCAAGCAGATCGTCGGCGTCACCAACGAGGGGCAGCGCTGCGAGGACGTGGCGTCCTGCCTGGCGTTGGCCCGCGCCGGCCAGGACGTGGAGTACCGCAGCGTCTCGATGACCCGGGCCGGGTTCACCGACGCCGGCGAGCCGGCGACCGCCAGCTATGCCACGGTGCACTTCGACGGCCAGCAGCTCAACGACGGCAAGACGGAGTTCGTCGGCGCCGGCGACGAGTCGGCGGCGAGCACCGAGGCCCCGCCGAAGGGGAAGAAGCAGCGCGGTGGCCGCACCGACCGCAGCGACGGCTCCCCGCTGGTCGTGGGCGGCCTGCTGCCGATGACCGGTGACCTGGCCATGGCGTACCCGCCGATGGCCGCCGCGGCCGCCCTGGCGATCAAGGAGATCAACGCGGCCGGCGGCGTGCTCGGCGAGCCGGTGGTCTGGATCGACGGCGACGACGGCACCAACCCGAAGGTGGCCAAGGCCACCGTGGCGAAGCACGTGGAGCAGAACGTGCACGTCCTCATCGGCGCCGGCGCCTCCGGGATCTCCCGCGAGGTCCTGCCCGACGTGGTGCGGGCCGGAAAGATCCTGTTCTCCTCCTCGAACACCGACGCCGGGCTGACCAAGCTGGACGACAACGGCCTCTACTTCCGCACCGCCCCGCCGGACAGCCTCCAGGGACGGGCGCTGGCCGACGTGATCCTCCGGGACGGGCCGCAGAAGATCGCGATCGTGGCCCGCAAGGACTCCTACGGCGAGGGCCTCCAGGCCACCGTCAAGGCGGAGCTGGAGCGCACCGGCGTCGACGGCGACCGGATCAAGCTGCTGGCCTACGAGCCGCCGGCCGACGCCAAGGCCAACCCCGTGGACTTCACGGCCGGGGCGAAGGAGATCAAGGACTTCGGCGCGGACGCCGTGCTGGTCATCGGGTTCGCGGAGTCGGCGCAGGTGATCCGCGCGCTCGCGGACGCCGGCGTGGAGATGCGGCACTGAGCCGCTGACCCGTCGCACGCGGACGGCCGCACCGGATCACCGGTGCGGCCGTCGCCGTCATGCCGCCGGCACCGCGACGCGGATGCCGATACCGCCGTCGCGGGTGCCGACGCCGCCACGCGGGCGCCCCCCGGTCAGCGGGACCGTCGCCGCTCCAGGAAGTCGGTCATCCGCCGGCGCTTCTCCTCGTCCTCGAAGAGCACCGCCTGGCTGACCAGGTCGAGGTGCGGGTGCGCGGCGGCCGGCGCGTCGACCGTCAGCTTGGTCAGCCGCAGCGCCAGCGCGGACCCCTTGGCCATCTCGTCCAGGAGCCCGTGCGCGGTGGGCAGCAGCTCGTCGGGCTCGGCCACCACCCGGTTGACCAGGCCGATCCGCAGCGCCTCCTCGGCGTCCACCCGGCGGCCGGTGAAGAGCAGTTCCTTGGCCCGGGCCTCCCCCACCAGTGCCGGCAGCCGGTGGGTCGCGCCCGCGCCGGCCAGGATGCCCAACCGCACCTCCGGCTGCCCGAACACCGCACGCTCGGTGCAGACCCGCAGGTCGCAGGCGTACGCCAGCTCGGCGCCGCCGCCCAGCGCCGGCCCGTCCACCGCCGCCACGGTCGGCATCGGCAGCGCCCTGATCCGGGCGAAGGCGGCGGAGTTGATCGCCGCGAGCGCGTCGAGCCGGCCCCGCTCGCGCAGTTGCCCGATGTCCGCCCCGCCGGCGAAGATGCCCTCGGCCCCGCCGGTGAGCAGCAGCAGGCGGGGGCGCGCCTCCAGCTCCGCGCAGACCTGGTGCAGCTCGGCGATCAGGTCGGCGTCGATGGCGTTGCGCTTCTCCGGCCGGTCGAGCGTGACCACCAGCCGGTCCGGCCGCTCCTCGATTCGCAGCCCGCTCACGACCTCACCCCGCCTTCCCAGCGGTAGAAGCCCTGGCCGGACTTCTTGCCCAGCCTGCCGGCGGCCACCATCTCCGCCAGCAGCGGCGGCGGCGCGAACCGGTCCCCGTACGCGGCCTGGAGGGTGCGCGCGATGTCCAGCCGCACATCCAGCCCCACCAGGTCGGTCAGCTCCAGCGGGCCGATCGGGTGCCGGTAGCCGAGCACCATCGCCTTGTCGATGTCGGCCGGGCTGGCCACCCCGTCGGCGACCATCCGGATCGCCTCCAGGCCGAGGGTGACCCCGAGCCGGGAGGTGGCGAAGCCGGGCATGTCGCGTACGACGACGGGGTCCTTGCCCAGCCGGCCGGCGAGCGCGACGGCCGCGGCGGTGGTCTCGTCGGCGGTGGCCGGGCCGACCACGACCTCCAGCAGTGCCATCGCCCAGACCGGGTTGAAGAAGTGCAGCCCGAGGAAGCGCTCGGGCCGTGCCAGCCCGTCGGCCAGCTCGGCGATCGAGATGCTGGACGTGTTGCTGCACAGCAGCGCCGGGCGCAGCGCCTCGGCCTCGCGCAGCACCGCCCGCTTGAGGTCCGGCCGCTCCGGTACGGCCTCCACCACCACGGCCGGCTCCTGCGCGACGTCGGCGAGCGCGGCCCGCAGCGTCACCCGCCCCTGGTTCGTCGCGGCCTGGTCGGCGGTCAACCTGCCGCGCCCCACCGCCCTGTCCCACAGCTCACCGAGTCGGTCCACGGCCGCGGCGCCCCGGGCCCGGTCCACCTCGACCAGCTCGACGGCGTGCCCGGCCCCGGCCGCCACGTACGCGATGCCGAGCCCCATCGTGCCGGCCCCGACGACGACAAAGCGGTCGCTCATGACGCCTCCCTGCCTCCGGCGGCGACCCGGGGTTGACCCGCGCTCCGCCACCCGCTCCACTCGCTCATGGGCCGACCCTATGCAGCGGTGCTCGCCCCCACATGCGTGGGGGCGGCGCGGATCGGGTACGACGGCCGTCAACCGAGGGAAGGACGAACCGAGATGAGCCAGGCACCGGAGACCGTGGACAGTGCGGGCGCGGCGGAGACGGTGGAGACCCGTGGGGACGAGCGGGTCGACCTGCTGCGCGCGGACACCAACAACGACGGCCGCACCGACGTCTGGGTGGCCGACACCGACGGGGACGGCAGGCCCGACCTGTTCCAGTTCGACACCGACCACGACGGCAGGGTGGACGTCACGATGGTCGACCTCGACGAGGACGGCACCCCGGACGAGGTGGTCGACGGCGACGGCGGCCTCCCGCCCGAGCAGCTCCCCCCGACCGTCCAGGTCTGAGAACGTACGCCGGTCGTCCGGGGTGCCGCCGCGCGGCGGGCCCCGGGCGTCAGCCGGCCAGGCGCAGGGTGGCCAGGTAGTACGGGGCGTCGTGATCGTCCACGTCGGTCAGTCGCCAGGCGGTGCCCCGGACCAGCTCGGCGAGTTCGTCGGGCGAGCAGACCAGGTAGTCGAACCACTCGGTGCCCAGCTCCCGGTAGCGCAGGCGGAGCCGGAGCTGCCCGCCGAGCCGGCCCCGGCGCCGGTTGCGCTCGTGGTAGCCCGTGTGCAGCGGGTCCCGGGTGCCGTACGGGTCGGTGCCCTGCGCGATGACCCGCGCGCCCGGCCGGGCCAGCGCGGCGAGCGCCGCCAGCAGGGCGGGGGCCCGCTCCCGCCCCTCCAGCAGCCCGACGTTGTTGCCGAGCAGCAGGAAGGTGTCGTAGCGCCGGCCGTCGGCGACGTGCGAGTCGACCGTCCCGTGCACCAGCTCGCGTACGCCCCGGCGGCGGCAGACGGCCAGCGCGCCGGCCGAGGTGTCCAGCCCGGTGACCGGCACGCCCCGTTCCTGGAGCAGCAGCGCGATCCGGCCCGCCCCGACCCCGACGTCCAGGGTGGCGCCCTCGACCCGGTCCACCGCCCGGCGGTCGTACGGCTGCCAGTCGGCCGGGCCGTCCAGGTAGTGTGCGGCGGGCGCGCCGTTGATCAGCCCGTCGTCCCGCTCGATGATCTCGATGACCGGCCGTGGCAGCCGCCCGCCGGCCAGCGGCCGGGGGCCGATGCCGGTGGCGACGGCGAGCGCGTCGCGCAGCATCTCGCCGAAGACGTCACCGATCCGTGGTTCCACCGTCACGGCTTCACGCTATCCGGCCGGTCAGTCAGCCGCAGCGGCCGTATCCTGGCGAGGTGGCCACACTGGACCGCCTCGCCGCGGAGAAATACATCCTGCTGACGACGTTCCGCAAGGACGGGCGGGCGGTGCCGACGCCGGTTTGGGCGGTCCGCGACGGCGACGCGCTGGCGGTGTGGTCGGCGGCGGATTCCGGCAAGGTGAAGCGGATCCGGCGCAGCGGCGACGTCACGGTCGCGCCGTGCGACGTCCGGGGCCGCCCGCACGGCGAGGCGGTGCCCGCCCACGCGACGCTCTGCGGCCCGGCCGACACCCGACGGGTCCGCGACCTGATCAAGCGGAAGTACCGGATGATCGGGCGGCTCAGCCTGCTCGGCAGCCGGTTGCGCCGGGGCGAGGGCGGCACGGTCGGCATCCGGGTCTCGCTCGCCGGCCGGCCGTCGGGCGGCGACTGACCCGCGCGCCGCCCTGCGGCGGCCGGGGCGCCGGTGCGGCCGACATGCGCGACCGGTCCGGCCGCGCGGGCGCCGACCGGCCGGGCCCGACACGACGAAGGGCGGCGGACCGTGTCCGCCGCCCTTCGTGCACACCTGTTTGACTTCCGGCCGTCAGTCCCCCTGGCGCTGCTGGGGGATCTGCCCCTGCAGCAGGGCCCTGACCTCCGACTCGCGGTACCGGCGGTGGCCCCCCAGCGTGCGGATGGCGCTGAGCTTGCCAGCCTTGGCCCACCGGGTCACCGTCTTCGGGTCGACACGGAACATCGACGCCACCTCGGCCGGCGTGAGTAGCGGCTCTGGTTCGTGCGTTCGCGATGCCATCGGTCACTCCTCCACATGTATAGACATCGGCCGGGGTCCCGCCGGCCGACGCGTCTCCCATGGTCCGGCTAGTCCCCGATGTCCGACATGGGCCGAACGGCCGAACGTCCCTAGACGGACGGATGAACCATGCCCGATTTATGCGACTTTTACACGGCAGAAAGTACCTTATTCGGACTCATGATCACGGTTCGTGATGCGTCAACTACGAGGACGCCTCGCCTTCGCGGCCCCGCCTGGGCGAATTGTCGTCAGTTGCACCGTTCCAGCAGCTGCACCGCGCGCCACCGCGCGACCAGCTTGTCGTACGCCGCCGAGGCCTCCTCGGCCTCGCCCCGGGACAGCCCGGCGAGCCCGCTCGCCACCAGCTCGGGCGAGTCGTCGGCGGCCAGCGTCTCGTCGGAGAGCAGGTCGACCAGGCCGCCGTAGTCCAGCTCCACCATCGAGCGGGGGTGGAACTCCTCCAGCCAGCGGGCGGCCTCCTCGACCGCCTCCGTGATCGGCGCGTCGCCGACAGACTTGCGCAGCACCGACAGTGCCCGCGACGACCGGCGCCGCGCCTTCGAGATCTCCGTCCGGAAGCGCAGCGCCCGCCGGCCCGGACGGGTCACGTGGTGCCGCTCCTCCGGGTCGAAGAGCACGAACCAGCGCAGCGGCACACCCCACGTCGCGATCTGCTCGTGCAGCCGGGGCACGCCGTGCTCCAGCACCCGCGCCCCGCTGCGCCAGTCCTCCACCACCGCCTTGGCCTGCCCGGCGAGCACCGGCGGCACGAACGCGTCGGCCAGCACCGGCGGCACGCCGTCGCGCGCGCTCAGCGCCGCCTCGGCCACCCGGATGCGCAGGTTCCACGGGCAGACCAGCAGCGTGTCGTCGGCCTCCAGCACGTACGCCTCGTCCGGCAGGTCGGGCAGCCGCGTCCAGCCCGCGCCGAGCGCCTCGATCACGGACGTCCGTTGCCGGCTGGGCCCCTCCACGGGGGCCACCGCCCGCCCCTGCTCGACGTAGCGGCGCCAGTACGTCTGGCGGTCCCGGTCGAAAGCGGTCAGGGGCTCGTACACGCGCAGGTAAGAAGCGAAGAGCGACGGCACGGCGCGATCCTCCCACGAATCGGAACCCGACCGTCGTCTGCGCTGCGATCACGCGCGCCGTGGGCGGTCGGACGGCGTCGGCCGATACTAGGCTCAGCGGCACCGGCAGCATCCCGCCGGCGTCCACAGGTCCGCGTCCCACAAGGACGCACCCCCACACCAGGAGCTACTCATGGGCGTATTCGCCAGCAACGACGACCCGGGATCCACCGGTCACGAACAGGTCGTGTTCTGCCAGGACAAGCAGTCCGGCCTGAAGGCGATCATCGGGATCTACTCCACCGCGCTCGGCCCCGCGCTCGGCGGCACCCGGTTCTACCCGTACGCGAGCGAGGAGGCCGCCCTCGCCGACGTGCTCGACCTGTCCCGGGGCATGGCGTACAAGAACGCCCTGGCCGGGCTGGACCTCGGCGGCGGCAAGGCGGTCATCTGGGGTGACCCCGAGCGGGTCAAGAGCGAGGCGCTGCTGCGCGCGTACGGCCGCTTCGTGGAGTCCCTCGCCGGGCGTTACTACACCGCCTGCGACGTCGGCACCTACGTGGCCGACATGGACGTGATCGCCCGGGAGACGTCGTACGTCACCGGCCGCAGCGTCGAGCACGGCGGCGCCGGCGACTCCTCGGTCCTGACCTCCTGGGGCGTGTTCCAGGGCATGCGGGCCGCCGCGGAGCACGTCTGGGGCGCCCCGACCCTGGCCGGCAGGCGGGTCGGCGTGGCCGGCCTGGGCAAGGTCGGCAAGTACCTGGTCGGCCACCTGCTCGACGACGGCGCCGAGGTGGTGGCGACCGACGTCAACCCGAAGGCCCTG
Organism: Micromonospora sp. NPDC047620; assembly: GCF_043205005.1. Lineage (NCBI taxonomy): Bacteria > Bacillati > Actinomycetota > Actinomycetes > Micromonosporales > Micromonosporaceae > Micromonospora > Micromonospora sp. NPDC047620. The sequence continues at coordinate 26,171 of NZ_JBIDDG010000047.1, forward strand.
GAGTGGGCGCGCACCACCCACCCGCAGGTCGCGCTCGTCGACGACGCCGCCGCGCTGGTCGCCGCCGACATCGACGTGTACGCCCCGTGCGCGCTCGGCGGCGCGCTCAACGACGACACGGTGCCGGCGCTGCGCGCAAAGGTGGTCACCGGCGCGGCGAACAACCAGCTCGCCCACCCGGGCATCGAGAAGCTGCTGGCCGACCGCGGCATCCTCTACGCCCCGGACTACGTGGTGAACGCCGGCGGCGTGATCCAGGTGGCCGACGAGATCGAGGGCTTCAACTTCGAGCGGGCCAAGCTGCGCGCGACCCGGATCTACGACACCACCCGGGAGATCCTCCAGCTCGCCGACGCCGAGGGCGTGCCCCCGGCGGTGGCGGCGGACCGGCTCGCGGAGCGGCGGATGGCCGACGTCGGCCGGCTGCGCACGATCCATCTGCGATGAGCGTCACGGAGGCGGGGCCGGCCCGGTTCCGCCTCCGGCGCCGCCGCGCCGAAGCGCGCCGTTAAGCTGATTTCGTCGGGCTTTGTCCGGTGTCACGGGCGCTCCCGGCATCGCTCCTTACCCGGTACAATCGGTGACGGCTGGATGACCGCGACGCGCGGCACCGGTCGACGGTAACCCGAGGTGCCGAACGATGGCATCCCCATGTACCGTAAGAGCCACGAGAGATGCCTGACGTCATCGGGGCCCGCCTTCGGGCTGCCCCGCATTCTGTGCGAGGGGGTCGAGCCATGGGGCGCGGCCGTGCTAAGGCCAAGCAGACGAAGGTGGCGCGGGAGTTGAAGTACCACTCCCCGAACACCGACCTCACCGCCTTGCAGCGCGAGTTGGCGGGTGCTGGTAAGTCTGAGCACAACTTCGACGACGACTACAAAGAGTATGTCGACGACGACGATGAGGATCACGCGGACGAAGACCCGGATCCCTGGGTACGTCCGACCCGCTGACCTCCGGTCGCAGCTGAGCACGCGGTAATCCCCCGCGTGCTCACGCATGTGCCCATCCGGAGCGGCGCCAACACCGACGATCAGGGACCATGCCGTCCCGGAGGCGACTCCGGCTGCTCGGCAGGTCCCTGATCCCGGTGTGGCCGCCTCAGCGGGGCCGGTTGTTCCAGTTGTAGAACGTCGGGATGTTCTCGAAGTGGTTCCAGGCGCAGACGGCGCTCGCGCCGTCGCCGCCCGCCACCTCCGCCCGTAGTCGCCGCGCGGCCTCGGCCTCGTGGAGCAGAGCGGTGAGTCCCGGCGCGGCGTCCCGCACCCGATCGGCGATCTGGCCCGTGGCGGCGTCCACCCCACGCTCAGGCTGCCGGTGACTGGTGGTCTCGGGCATGCTCCAACACTCCCTCCAGTAGGTGGATCTTGCTGTTGCGGCAGTGCGCGGTCTCCGTACCGTCGAAACGCCCCAGCTCGAAGTAGCGGTTGGCGGCGTGGCCGCCGCCGCAGAAACCGAAATAGGGGCAGGACGTACGGCACGCCTCGACGCCGGCGAGGAACTCACCGACCCAGGGCGTCCGGCCCGCGTGGGCGAGGATGTCGGCCAGCGGCGTGGTCAGCACGTTGCCGCTGCTGAAGTCGCCATACCGGACGTCGGTGAAGCCGGCCAGCTCGGGCGAGAGCACCGTCACCGAGCCGTCGTGGCCGACGGTCGGGATCGGGTCCAGCCGCCGGGGCAGCACGTCGTCGGCGGTGCCGTCCAGCACGGCGGCGGCGTACCGCAACGACCACTCGACCTCGCGCAGGTGGATCCGGGGCTCCCGCCGCCAGGCCGCCACCAGTTCCGCCCAGAACGCGGTCACCGCCCGGGCGTCGTGGGAGTTGTCGCGGAGGTTGACCCCCTCGGTCTCCTCGATGTTGACGCCGAGCACGTCACACCCCAGGCCGAGGAAGTAGTCGTACAGCTCGGTGGCGAGGCCCGGCTCCGGGCGGCCCACCACCGCCAGCGCCGAGAACGGCAGCCCGTGCCGGCGCAGCGCCGCCACCCCGCGCACGATCCGGTCGTACGCCGGCCCGCCGGCCCGGGTGACCCGGTCGCCGTTGCGCTCCCGCGGGCCGTCCACGCTCACGCTCACCCGCACCCGGTGCTCGGTGAAGAACGCGCACCACGCGTCGTCGACCAGCGTGGCGTTGGTCTGCACGTGGTGCTCGACCTCGGGCCCGAAGGGCGCGATCAACGCGGCGAGATGCTCCCGGCCGGCGGCAAGCGGCTCCCCGCCGTGCCACACCACCGAGAAGCGGCCCGCCGCCGCCCACGGGTTGACCGACGCGGCCACCGCCTCGGCCACCGGCACCGGCATCCGCCGGTCGACCCCCCGGAACGGCAGGTAGCAGTAGGCGCAGTCCAGGTTGCACAGGGTGGTCGGCTGCATCACGACGTACGAGGGGACAGCGGCCAGGCCGCGCATCCCGCTGAACGACTGTCCCCGAGCAGCCATTGCCCTCCTCCGCGCCTGAAGGGCTGTCGGGACCCCGGTGAGGGGGTTGCCCCGACAGCATTGAGGGTGCCCCTCAGGCTAGGCGGCGACGGCCACTCGGGTGAAGCCCTGATCAGATGCCCGTACGGTCACCGGAACGTGATCATCATCCCCGGGTGTGCTGCCCGATCATCTGCACGTTGCCGGAGCCCTCGATGATCTCGCCGGCCTGCCACGCGTCGACGCCACGGCCGGTCAGCGTGGCCAGCGCACGGTCAGCGTCCTCGGCGGAGACGATCGCGAACATGCCGACGCCCATGTTGAACGTCGCCTCCATCTCCGGGTCCTCGATCCGCCCCTTGGTCTGGATGAGGTCGAAGATCGGCTGCGGCTTCCAGGTGGACCGGTTGACCACCGCGTCGACGTGCTCGGGAAGCACCCGCACGAGGTTGCCGGGGATGCCGCCGCCCGTGACGTGGGCGATGGACCGCACCTCGGCCTCGGCGATCAGCTTGAGGCAGTCCTGCGCGTAGATCTTGGTCGGGGTGAGCAGTTCCTCGCCGAGGGTGCGCTGCCGGCCGAAGTCGTCGATCACCACGTCGAGCCGCATCCGGCCGGCGCCCAGCAGCACGTGCCGGACCAGGGAGTAGCCGTTGGAGTGCAGGCCGGAGGAGCGCATCGCGATGACCACGTCGCCCACCTCGACCCGCTCCGGGCTGAGGATGTCGGCCTCCTCCACCACCCCGACGCCGGTCGCGGAGATGTCGTACTCGTCCGGGCGGAGCACGCCGGGGTGCTCGGCGGTCTCGCCGCCCAGCAGGGCGCAGCCCGCGTACCGGCAGCCGTCGGCGATGCCGGCGCCGATCTCGGCGACCTTGTCCGGCACGACCTCGCCGGTGGCGATGTAGTCGAGCAGGAAGAGCGGCTCGGCGCCGCAGGCGACCAGGTCGTCGACGACCATCGCGACGAGGTCGATGCCGACCGTGTCGTGGATGTCCATCTGCTGCGCGATCACCAGCTTGGTGCCGACGCCGTCGGTGGACGAGGCCAGGATCGGGTTCTTGTACTTCTTCGTGTCCAGCCGGAACAGCCCGGCGAAGCCACCCAGGTCGCCCATCACCTCCGGGCGCCGGGTCTGCTTCACCTTCGACTTCAGCAGCTCGACCGCCCGGTCGCCCGCCTCGATCGAGACCCCGGCGTCCGCGTACGAGACCGACCGTTTGCGCGCCGGCCGGCCGGTGCCGGCCGTCCAGGGCTGACGGTCGCCGCCGGCGCCGGTCGGGCTGCTTCCTGCGCCGCTGCGCTCGGACACGTGCGTCACGGTTCTCCCCTTTGTGGTTCTGGCGCCGCGCCGGCGGTGACCGGCCGCGCCGGGCGGTGCTACGGGCGGTGTGTTGTCGCGCCGCCCGGAGTGGCGACGAGCGGAGGGGTGGTGTGCTCGGGAGCGTCAGGCGCCGCGGCGACCCGCCGGCCCACCCCCTCGAGCACGTGCTTGCCGATCAGGTTGCCGGCGGGCAGGTCGATCGGGTATTCCCCGTCGAAGCACGCGCGGCACAGCCGGGTCTTCGGCTGCTCGGTGGCGGCGATCAGGCCGGAGAGGGACACGTAGCCGAGCGTGTCGGCGCCGATCGAGCGGCGGACGCCCTCGGTGTCCAGCCCGTTGGCCAGCAACTCGGCCCGGGTCGCGAAGTCGATGCCGTAGAAGCACGGCCACTTGACCGGCGGCGAGGAGATGCGCACGTGCACCTCCAGCGCGCCGGCCTCGCGCAGCATCCGCACGATCGCCCGCTGGGTGTTGCCGCGCACGATCGAGTCGTCGACCACGACCAGCCGCTTGCCCCGGACGTTCGCCCGCAGCGGGTTGAGCTTGAGCCGGATGCCGAGCTGGCGCAGGGTCTGCGACGGCTGGATGAAGGTGCGCCCGACGTACGGGTTCTTCATCAGGCCGGCGCCGTAGGTGATCCCGGACTCCTCGGCGTAGCCGATCGCGGCCGGAGTGCCGGACTCCGGCACCGGGATGACCAGGTCGGCCTCGACCGGGTGCTCCTTGGCCAACTGGCGACCGATCTGCACCCGGGCCGCGTGCACGTTGCGGCCGGCGATCGTGGCGTCCGGACGCGCGATGTAGACGTACTCGAAGAGGCAGCCCTTCGGCTCCGGGGCGGCGAACCGGCTGGAACGCAGGCCGTCCTCGTCGATCGCGATCAGCTCGCCGGGCTCGACCTCGCGGACCACGCTCGCGCCGACGATGTCCAGGGCGGCGGTCTCGCTCGCCACCACCCAGCCGCGCTCCAGCCGGCCCAGCACCAGCGGGCGTACGCCGTGCGGGTCGCGGGCCGCGTAGAGGGTCGACTCGTCCATGAAAACGAAGCTGAACGCGCCGCGCAGCTGCGGCAGCACCTCCAGCGCGGCCGCCTCCACCGACAGGTCGGGGCGGCTGGCCAACAACATCGTCACCAGGGAGGTGTCGTTGGTCGAGCCGTCGGCGACCTGGCCCCGCTCGGTGACCTCGCGCTGGAGGTCGGCCGTGTTGACCAGGTTGCCGTTGTGCGCCAGCGCGATCGTGGTGCCGGAGCTGGTGGACCGGATGGTCGGCTGGGCGTTCTCCCAGGTCGAACCGCCGGTGGTGGAGTAGCGGGCGTGGCCGATCGCCACGTGCCCGCGCAGGCTGGCCAGGGTCGGCTCGTCGAAGACCTGGGCGACCAGGCCGAGGTCCTTGTAGACCACGACGCCGGAGCCGTCGCTCACCGCGATGCCGGCGGCCTCCTGGCCACGGTGCTGGAGGGCGTATAGCCCGAAGTAGGTGAGGTTTGCGACCTCCTCCCCGGGCGCCCAGACACCGAAGACGCCACACGCGTCCTGGGGGCCTGGTCGTTGGGGATCAAGGTCGTGGCTCAGCCGGCCGTCGCCTCGGGGCACCTGCGCTCCCTCATGCTGGTCTGGACCGGCCTGGCGAACCACGCGGGGGGCGGGATTCGCACTCCTCGGCCGGGACCACTGTCGTCGCCTGACAGTGTACGCGAATCCGCGTCGACACAGAAAGTCACGATATGGCTCCCGAGCGTCACCAGCCGGCCACACGTCGCCGCAGCTAGAGGGGCAGGTGCTCGGAGAGATCGGCCCGGATTCCGCTCACCCGCACGCGACCCTGGGTGATCGCCTCGGCCCAGTCGAGCCGCCCGGTCGCCACCGCCAGCCAGGTCGCCGGATCCATCTCCACGACATTCGGCGGGGTGCCGCGGGTGTGTCGAGGCCCGGGAATGCACTGAACTGCGCCGTAAGGTGGGACACGCACCTCGACCGATCGGCCGGGGGCGCGCTCCGCGAGGACGGTCAAGAGGGCACGGACCGCATCTCGGAGGACCGGCCGTTCGGGCGTACGCCCCTCGTCGAGCGCCGACAACGCCGCCGCGACCGCGGCGGACTTTATGTGCGGAGAGGACACGACGGGACGATACGACCCGAACGCAGTGCGTCACACGCTGGCCCTGGGTCGCGCCGATCCGGTCAGACAAGGCATAGTTGCCGACGGCGTATTCGTACCGTGATGATCCCCGGCCCGGCGCCCCGCCGGTCGAGGGAAGTCAGCCCGGAAGGCGGTGGACGTGTCAACACACCGACGTGCCTGGAAGCAGCGGGCCGGTGTGGTCGTGGCGCTGGTTGTCGGCGCTCTGCTCGCTGTCCCCGCCACACCAGCCCTGGCCGCCCCACCGAGCGTGCAGATCGGCTCGTCTCCCTCGACGCTGAACGCCGGAGACCGGGTAAGCCTGTCCTTCGTCGTGGCGAACAACAACGCCAGGCCGCCTGTGGGCAACGGTTCCGACTCCGCTGAGATCAAGGTCACCACATCCGGTGCGGTCAAGTGCGACGGCCGCTGCGAGTTCAGCGAGAAGATCGACGCCGGCGGCAACAAGAGCTTCACCGTCACGCTGCTGGCTGACAACGTCGCCGCAGGTCAGACGAAGCCCGGCAGCGTCCAGATCAGTGCCTCCGTCAACGGCGAGTCCGGCAACGCGGACCGCAGCTTCACGGTTCGTGGTCCGCAGGAGGCGCAGACCGTCCGGGTTGTCTCCGGCAAGGTGGTCGCCCAGGCGAACGGCAAGGCCGTGCCGAACGCCGTGGTGATGCTCAAGGACGGCGCTGGCAACACGCGGGACACGGTCAGCGACGACAGCGGCAACTTCCGCTTCACCGGCACCACCGATAAGCCGATCGTGCCGGGCCGGCTCGCCGTCGGCGCCAACGTCGGCGAGGTGTACGCCACCAAGAGCTTCGACGCGAGCGCCGGCCAGAGCATCACCGGCCAGCGCATCGCCCTGGCGATCAAGGTCGAGACGACCCCGAGCGCCACCCCCTCGGCCACCGACGAGCCGCTTCCCACGGACGAGGCGCTCGACGAGACCGACGGGGAGAGCACCGAGGCGAGCCCGGGCGCGGCGGCCAACGCCAGCAACGAGGACTCCGGCGGCATGGGCTCCTGGCTGATCATCCTGCTCGGCGGCCTGCTCGTCGCCGCGGGTGTCGGCACCATCGTGCTGCTCTGGATGCGGCGCAAGGACAACGGCGACGAGGGCGACGACGCCACGGCGGGCGCCGCTGCTGCGGGCGCGGTCCCGGCGGCGCGTGGGGCGTACCGGGGCGCTGGCGCGGACGACCAGACCCGGGTGGTCAACCGGGCAGGCGCCGGGCCGGACCCGACGATGGTCGGCGGCACCTCGCTCAGCGACGCCCCGACGATGATGCACCGCCCCGTGGTCGACGACGTGCCGCCGGACCCGTATGGCGCGCCCCCGCAGCCCTACGGCGCGGCAGGCGCGGGGCAGGGCTGGGCCGGCAACGGCTACGGCGACGAGCCCGCCGGCTCGGGCGGCTACGGTGCCGGCGGCTACGGCAACGCCCCCGCCTCCGGTGACGGCTACGGCAACGCCCCCGCCTCCGGTGACGGCTACGGCAACGCCCCCGCCTCCGGTGGCGGCTACGGCAACGCCCCCGCCTCGGGCGGTGGCTACGGCGGCCACGACTACGGCGCTCCGGCCGGCGCGGCGGGCGCCGCAGGTGCCGCGGGTGCCGCCGGCTACTCGGCGGGAGCCGGAGGCGGCCGAGGCTACGGCGACCGCTACGACGAGCCGACCGGCCGCTACACCGGCGAGCCCACCCAGTACCCGGCCCCGGCCGATCCCTACGCGACGGGCGTCTACCAGCCGGAGCAGGGCCAGGGCTACGGCCGGTCCGAGACCGCGCCGTACGGGCGGGGCGGCGAGCCGACCGGCGGCTTCGACCAGCGCGGCGGCTACGACCAGCAGCGCGGCAGCTACGACGGCCCCGGCTACGGCCAGGAGCCCCCGCAGCAACGCGGCGGTGGCTACGGCCAGGGCGGCTACGACCAGCCCACCTCGTACGACCAGGGTGGCTACGGCCAGCAGGGTAGCTACGGCCAGGAGCCCCCGCAGCAACGCGGCGGCGGCTACGACGACCGCGGCTACGGCCAGCAGGGTAGCTACGGCCAGGAGCCCCCGCAGCAGCGCGGCGGCGGCTACGACGACCGCGGCTACGGCCAGCAGGGCGGCGGCTACGACGACCCGCAGGCCGGGCGCGGCCGCCCGGACGGCCCGCCGCAGCAGGACCGGGGCGGTCGCCGGCTGGACTGGCTGGACGACTGACCGCACGGGTACAGCGGAAGACGACAGCGCACCACGGCGAGGGCCGTCCGGGATCCCCGGGCGGCCCTCGCCGCTGTGTGGCGCGCGGCGCCGTCACTCGGTCTGCTGAGGCGACGACAGCCCGGCAGACGCGGGTGAGCGGACGCCCGGGCGGCACGCCGCCGCGCGGTCCCGGCGGGCGGCAGGGCGCGGGCGGTCGTCAGGTGACAGGACGCGCGGCCGGCAGGCGGCAGGGCGCGCGCGGCCGGCGGGCGGGCGCGCGCGGCCGGCGGGCGGGCGTCGGCGAACCGTCAGGCGGCCGAGAAGACGCCCTGGCGCAGCACCGGGACCACGTCCGAGACGCCGACCCGGACGGCGACCTCCACGTCCTGGGCGAAGCCGCCCTCGACCAACTCGCGGCCCGACACGCTGCCGCGTACCGCGGCGGGGACGTCGGGGGTGCTGGCGAGCGCGGCAAGCGCCATGGCCGCCTCCACGGAGAGACCGCCGGTCACCCCGGAGAGGGCGTCCAGCACGCTGGCCGCCCCGAGCTGGTCCTCCACAGCGGGGCGCAGCGAACCGTCCGGCCAGCGCTCGCCGGAGGCGACCACGCCGATCGGGGCGTCCGTCGAGCCGTACCCGTGACGGCGCAGCCAGCGCCCGACGGCGCGCGCGTTGCGCAGGCAGGCCGCGACCACCGGCAGGCCGGTGGCGCTGGCCGCGGCGCTGATCGCCGAGCCGTTGGGCGACGGCAACACGAGGTCGGCGACGACCGGCGCGGTGCTCAGCGCCGCCGGCGAGAGCGACCACGGATGCTCCGGGGTCGTCTGCCGGCGGCCCACCGCGGCGACCGCGCCGACCCGTCGCGCGTAGTCGGCCGCCTGCTCCCCCCACGGGAACGGGTGCACCCGCATGCCGCGCCCGACGGCGACCTCCACGGCGGTGGTGAACGAGAGAACGTCCACCACCACCAGCACCGCGCAGACCCGGCCGAGCTCAGCCGCGCCGGTCAGCCCCCAGTCGAACCGGGCGCCGGATCCGGGTTGGGCGTAGACGGCCGCGGCCAACGCCTCAGCGCTTATCGGGCGCGGAGGGCTGCTCGGTGTCACCGGAGTCGGGGTCGGACGCGGCGTCGGCCCCGGTCGGGCCGTCGGCGGCCTCGGCGGCCGGCTCCTCGGGAGCGGGGGCGGCGGCCTCCACCGGTGCCACGGCACCGGTCGACGGGACCGGCCCGGCCGACGCGATCGGCTCGGACACGACGTCCGCCGGGTCCACCGGCGCCACCTCGGCCCGCTCAGCGTCGGGCAGCGGCACGGCCTCGACCGCACCGGCCACGCCGGCTGCCGGCGCGGGCACCTGGACGACCTCCGAGCCCCCGAAGAGGCGCGGCAGCGTGGCGGTGTGCGCGGCCCGAAGCTCGTCCAGGCCGATCCGGAACTGGCCGTGCACCTCCAGCGCGCCGCCGGCCGGGTCGGTGACGCCGATCAGCTCGAACGGCACCCCGCGCTCGGCGCACAGGGCGGTGAACGCCTTCTCGTGGCCGCGCGGCACCGAGGCCAGGACCCGCCCCGCGGACTCGCTGAACAGGTAGACGAACGGCATCGAGCCGCCGGCGAACCGCTCCGGCACCGCGATCCGGGCGCCGACCCCGCGCCGCAGGCAGGACTCGACCAGGCCCTGCGCGAGGCCGCCGTCGGAGAGGTCGTGCGCGGAGCTGAGGTGCCCGACCCGGGCGGCCTCCGCCAGCAGGTCCGCCAGCCGCCGCTCGTGGGCCAGGTCGACCTGCGGGGGTACGCCGCCGAGGTGCTCGTGGGTGACCCACGCCCACTCCGAGCCGGAGAGCTCCACGTGCGTCTCGCCGAGCAGGAAGAGCTGGTCGTGGTCGCCGCCGGGGCGCGGCACGAAGCCCATCGGCACCCGGTTGGCGACGTCGTCGAGCACGCCGAGCACGCCGACCACCGGGGTCGGGTGGATGGCCGCCGCGCCGGTCTGGTTGTAGAAGCTGACGTTGCCGCCGGTCACCGGGATGCCCAGCTCGGCGCAGCCGTCGGCCAGGCCGCGGACGGCCTCGGCGAACTGCCACATCACGCCCGGGTCCTCCGGCGAGCCGAAGTTCAGGCAGTTGGTGACGGCGATCGGCTTCGCGCCGGTGACGGCGACGTTCCGGTACGCCTCGGCCAGCGCGAGCCTGGTGCCGTGGTACGGGTCGAGGCGGGCGTACCGGCCGTTGCCGTCCACCGACAGCGCCACGCCGAGCCCGGTCCGCTCGTCGATCCGGATCACGCCGGAGTCCTCGGGCTGGGCGAGCACGGTGTTGCCCAGCACGTACCGGTCGTACTGCTCGGTGACCCAGGTCTTGTCGGTCAGGTTCGGCGACGCGATCATGCGCAGCACGGTCTCGCGCAGCGCCTCCGGGTCGGCCGGCCGGGGCAGCGTCTCCGCGCGGTCGGCCTGGAGCAGGATCAGGTCGGCCGGCTCGCGCATCGGGCGGGCGTAGACCGGGCCGTCGTCGACCAGCGAGCCCGGCGGCACGTCGACCACGAGCTGGTCCCGCCAGGTGATCACCACCCGGCCCGGCTGGCCGTCCGGCGACGGCGGGGTGACCTCGCCGATCGCGGTGGCCCAGACGCCCCACTTCTCGGCGGTCTTGAGCACGGCGTCGAGCTTCTCCGGCTCGACGACCAGCAGCATCCGCTCCTGCGACTCGCTGGCCAGGATCTCGTGCGGCTCCATCGAGGGCTCGCGCAGCGGCACCCGCTCCAGCCACACCCGCATGCCGGTGCCGGCCGCCGCGGCGGTCTCGGTCAGCGCGCAGGTCAGGCCGGCGCCGCCGAGGTCCTGGATGCCGACGACGAGCTGTGCGTCGTAGAGCTCCAGGCAGGCCTCGATGAGCAGCTTCTCCATGAACGGGTCGCCCACCTGCACCGACGGGCGGCGCTGCTCGCTGCCCTCGTCGAAGGTGGCGCTCGCCAGCACCGACACGCCGCCGATGCCGTCCCGGCCGGTCTTGGCGCCCATCAGCACCACGACGTTGCCCGGGCCGGCGGCGGCCTTGTTCTGCAGGCGGTTGACCGGCAGCACGCCGAGGCAGAGCGCGTTGACCAGGGGGTTGCCCTGGTAGCAGGGGTCGAATACGACCTCGCCGCCGATGTTCGGCAGGCCGAGGCAGTTGCCGTAGCCGCCCACGCCGGCGACGACGCCGGGCAGCACCCGGGCGGTGTCGGGGTGGTCGGCCGCGCCGAAGCGCAGCGGGTCCATCACCGCGACCGGGCGGGCGCCCATGGCCAGGATGTCCCGGACGATGCCGCCGACGCCGGTGGCCGCGCCCTGGTAGGGCTCGACGAAGCTGGGGTGGTTGTGCGACTCGACCTTGAAGGTCACCGCCAGCTCGTCGGAGACCTGCACCACGCCGGCGTTCTCGCCGATGCCGGCGAGCAGCCGGTCGCTCGGCGGGGCCTTCTCCCCGAACTGGCGCAGGTGCACCTTGCTCGACTTGTAGGAGCAGTGCTCGCTCCACATGATCGAGTACATGGCCAGCTCGGCCTGCGTGGGCCGGCGGCCGAGGATGTGCCGGATCCGGTCGTACTCGTCGTCGCGGAGCCCCAGCTCGGCGTACGGCTGCAGCTCACCGGGGGTGTCCACGGCGTGCGGCACGGTGTCCAGGCCGGCCGCCCAGTCGGCCGCCGCCGGCGCGGTGGGCGCGGCCGGCGGCGCGACGGCGGCCGGGCGCGGCTCCACCGGCTGCGCCGGGGCGGCCGGGAAGGCCTCCGGGGTCTCCCGTACCTCGTCCGGATGGCTGGTCATGACCTCTCCTCGCTGCGCTCAGGGCCGCCCTGCGGGCGGGTGAGCCGACCGATGGTGCCGCCGCGCACGGTCACCGCCCCGCTCTTCGTTCGCGACTGCGGGGCTCGCAGACCCGGCTCGCTCCTCACGCTCACGCTGGCGCCCCCACCAGGTGCTTGAGCACCGAGGTGAAGAAGCCGAGGCCGTCCAGGGAGGGGCCGGTGAGCGCCTCCACGGCGTGCTCGGGATGCGGCATGATGCCGACCACGTTGCCGGCGGGGTTCGTGATCGCGGCGATGTCCCGCTGCGACCCGTTGGGGTTGCCGCCGACGTAGCGGGCGACCACCCGACCCTCGGCTTCGAGCTGGTCGAGCGTCGCGGTGTCGGCGACGTAGCAGCCCTCGCCGTTCTTGACCGGGATCAGCACCTCCTGGCCGGGCTGGAACGCGTTCGTCCACGCGGTGCCGACCGACTCGACGCGCAGGACCTGGTCCCGGTTGCGGAAGTGCAGGTGCTGGTTGCGGGTGAGAGCCCCGGGCAGCAGGTGGGCCTCGCAGAGGATCTGGAAGCCGTTGCAGATGCCGAGCACCGGCAGGCCGCCCCGGGCCGCGTCCACGATCGTCTCCATCACCGGGGCGAACCGGGCGATGGCCCCGCAGCGCAGGTAGTCGCCGTAGGAGAAGCCGCCGGGCAGGACGACGGCGTCCACCCCGTGCAGCCGCGGGTCACCGTGCCAGAGGCGGACCGGTTCGGCGCCCGCGATGCGGACGGCCCGGGCCGCGTCCCCGTCGTCAAGCGAGCCGGGGAACGTGACCACACCGACCCGGGCGGTCACGAGCGGGCGTCCGCGGTCTCGTCGGCCTCGACCAGGCGGACGGTGAAGTCCTCGATGACCGGGTTGGCGAGCAGTTTGTCGGCGATCTCCCGGGCCCGGTCCAGGTCCGGTTCACCGGTGAACTCGATCTCGATCCGCCTGCCGATCCGAACCGAGGCGACGTCGCTGACGCCGAGCCGGGGCAGCGCGTTTGCGACGGCCTGGCCCTGCGGATCGAGGATCTCGGGCTTGAGCATGACGTCGACGACGACGCGAGGCACTGGGCACTCCTGACTGTGTACGCAGTTGGGTGCCGACCCACAACGGGCGAGCGCAGCCAGCCTACCTGGCAGATACGGCCCTGGACGCACCGGCCGGACGCAGTTCAGGCAGCGATCGGCATTCCCGGCGCGGAGGCCGCGGACCGATACGGGTTCGTTGCGATCCCGATGCGTTTCCGTTGCCGACCAGCCCGTTTCGCCCCACTCCGGCCGCCGGGATGCCCGCCGCCACCGACCTACGGACCATCCTCCTCATTGATGTATTTCAATGGACCTCTTGTGAACGACATCTCAGGAGCCCTACCGTACATCGTCGTACGTCGATCGGACGTGCCCGGTCGCCGGGCCACCCAGCCCGCCGGCCGACAGCTCGACCCGGTGACCCCGGGCCCATCCCCGAAGGAGCCCCCATGCGCATCCGATCCATGATCGCAGTGCTGGCCACCGCAGCGGCCGGCCTGCTCGGCGCCAGCTCCGGCGCCCTCGCCGCCCCGGCGGGCCCACAGCCCATCATCGGCGGCGGGAGCGTCTCGTCCGCCCCGTGGGCCGCCGCGGTGTTCAGCAACGGATCGTTCACCTGCTCCGGCACGATCATCGCGCCGGAGTGGGTGCTCACCGCCCGGCACTGCCTCGGCGGCACCATGTCCGTCCGGGTCGGCAGCGTCTACCGCTCCTCCGGCGGGGTCACCCGCACGGTGAGCGCCAGCTACAGCCGCTACGACCTGGCCCTGATGCGCCTGTCCAGCTCGGTGAGCACCTCATACGTCACGCTGGCCAGCAGCAACCCGCCGATCGGCTCCACCAACTCGATCTACGGCTGGGGCATGACCTGCTACAGCGGCTGCTCCGCCGCCAGCCAGCTGAAGACCGCGAGCGTCCAGGTGACCAGCAACAGCGCCACCGACGCGTACGGCGGCCAGGCGATCCGGAGCACGCGGATCACCGGCAACGCGTGGCGGGGCGACTCGGGCGGCCCGCAGTTCTACAACGGCCGCCAGGTCGGCGTCGCCTCGACCGCCGACGGCTACAGCATCCAGAACTACGGCAGTGTCGCGTACAACCGGGCCTGGATCACCTCGGTGGCCGGTGTCTGACGGTTAGCGCCCGGGCGGCGCGGATGGCCGGCCACGCGCCGCCCGTCCGCGCCGCGCCGTTTTGCAGCATCCGATCAGGTGAACAAGGCTCGCGATCGGGTGCGGGGTCGCCCTGACAGCATCGGAAACGTGCTGGTCGTGACGACGGAGCAACTACCCGGGTACGAGATCCGCCAGATCCTCGGCGAAGTGGTGTCGTCGATGGCCAGGACGCGGAACCCGTACCGCGAGGGGGTCAAGAACCTGCGCGGCGGCGCGTACGACCCGATGGCGCCGGACAACCTGACCCGGTGGCGTACCGACTCGGTGGCCCGGCTCGGCGAGGAGGCCCGCCGCCTCGGTGCGAACGCCGTGGTGGGGATGCGCTTCGACAGCCGCGACTGCGGCGAGATGTGGATGGAGATCTGCGCGTACGGCACGGCGGTGATCGTGGTGCCCAAGGTGCCCGACGTCATGCCGCCCGACCAGCCGCTGGTCGCCGCGGAGACCGCCCACGACCCCGCCTTCGCCGAGTCCCCGGGCGGCATCGCCGAGCCGGCGAGCGCCCCCAACCTCCGCACCGCGGCCGAAACCCCCACCCGCGACTCCTGACCCTCCCGCCCCCTTGGCCCCGTTGATCATGAAGTTGTTGCCCGCCCGTTCGGGGCGGTTTCTAGGGTTCAGTGCAACTGATCTTGGTTGTGCTGGGGGGTGTTGGTGGCCGCGCCGGGTGTGTTGACGTTTGGGCATCGTCAG
>NZ_JBIDDG010000048.1:0-40919 GCF_043205005.1 Micromonospora sp. NPDC047620
CACCCCCCGGATCATCCGTACGACAGGGGCAGTAAGTCATACCGGGCCGGGCGACCGAGCAGTCCCCGGCTGGGGACGATCAAAAAGGTAACGGGCTACTTCGGCGAACCGTAGCCCGTTCCGCCGGGCCCTGTGGCCTTCTGATACCCGCAGCCGCGGTTGCGTATCCTGATCTCTGCGACACCCCCGACGACGTCCGGCCTGGTCTGTCCCTCCGGACCTGCGTGGCTGTCGCGGCGGCCGCCGGCTGTCTGGCAGGTCGAGGGCCATCTCGATCTGGAGTCCGACTTCCATGCGGGCCGCGCTTAGATCGACCCGGCCACCTCGTTTCACAAGATTCGCCGCGCCGGGGCGCCGAGAATCCCCGACGAATTGGTTTCCCACTGACGCCCGTCCGGGCCTGGTCATTCGATGACCGCTGTGGCCTCGATCTCGACCAGGTGTTCCGGTACGTGCAGGGCGGCGACGCCGAGCAGCGTGGCCGGCGGTGCTGGGGTGATCCCGAGCTTCTCGAACGCCCGGGTGGCCCCCGCCAGGAACAGGGGCATCTTGTCGGGGGTCCAGTCGACGACGTAGGCGGTCAGTTTCGCCACGTCGGCGAAGGTGGCACCGGCCCCGGCCAGGGCGGTGCCGATGTTGAGGTAGCACTGTTCGACCTGGGTGGCGAGGTCGCCGTCGCCGACCGTGACGCCGTCGGCGTCCCAGGCGACCTGCCCGGCGACGAAGACCAGCTTTGCGCCGGTCGCGATCGACACCTGCCGGTAGGCGTCGATCTCGGGGAGTCCGTGGGGGTTCACAAGGGTGATGGCCATGTCGTCTGCCTCCTCGTCGGGCGCGCCCGGTGTGGGCGCCCGCTCGTGGTCTCTTGCGGTTACTGGGAAACTGTAGGAGAGTGGCCGCTGACGTGGAAGAACGCACTTTTGGTGACGGGGGAACCTCATGGTGACCAAGCAGTTCAGCGGCGCGCCTGAGGACGCGGACCTGATGCGCGCGGATTCCCTGGCGCGAGAGATCTTCTCGGACGTCGCCAACAAGTGGGCACTGCTGATCATCGAGTTCCTCGGGGAACGCACCCTGCGCTTCAGCGAGCTGCGCGACGAGGTCGAGGGCATCAGCCACAAGATGCTCACCCAGAACCTACGCATGCTGGAGCGCAACGGCCTCGTCGAGCGGACCGTGCACCCCACCGTGCCGCCCCGGGTCGAGTACACCCTCACCGAGGCGGGCCGGGGCCTGAGGGCGACGGTCGACGGGATGTGCGCCTGGACCCGGCAGTACCTCGGTCACATCGAGGACTCCCGCCGCCGCTTCGGCAACTGACCGGCAGAGCCCGGCGGCTCCTGCCACGAGGCAGGCGAGGCCTACTGCTTCTTGCACGTCTCGGGTGCTACGTGCGAAACCGCCCGATAGCGAGCGGCGGTGTCACGCCGGGCGCCATTCCCATCACGGGCACAGGCCCGAGCAGGTTCCGCAACGTTCATCCGGCGTTCCCGATCGATTGCCCGACAGAATGATCTTTGTTCCCGCAGCTCATCGGCAATAGACCTCCTACCCACAGCGGATACGAGGAGTACGAGACATGCCGAACAACCCCAGCCGCCGCAGCCTTCTGCAGAGCCTCGGATTGTTGGGAGCCAGCGCAGCCGCAGGAACGGTCCTCTCCCCGGCCGGCGCGCACGCGGCTGAGGCCGGTAACCCGGAGTCGGGCCGACAGCCCGATCCGCACGCACCCCGGTTCACGCTCGCGGTGATCCCCGACACCCAGTACCTGTTCGACGGGGATCGCGGCGACCCCGCCCCACTCAGAGCTGCCTTCCAGCACCTGGTGACGGCACGCGCCGAGAAGAACATCGTCTTCACCGCACATCTCGGCGACGTGGTGGAGAACGCGGCCGCGGCGGAACTGGCCCAGGCGGGCAAGGTGTTCGAGATTCTGGACGGGCACCGGATGCCGTACAGCGTGTTGGCCGGAAACCACGACATCAACGCCGCGACCGACGACCAGCGCGGCGCCAGTCCCTATCTGGACGTGTTCGGACCAGGCCGGTACCGGAAGATGTCCACCTTCCGCGGCGCCACCGCGGACGGCTACAACACCTACCACGTCTTCACCGCCGGCGGTCGGGAATGGTTACTCCTCGCCCTTGACTGGCGCCCCTCGGCGGGCACGCTCGCCTGGGCCCGGGAGGTGCTCGGCGCGCACCCGGGGCTGCCCGCGATCCTCACCACCCACGACCTCGCGTGGGCCGACGGCAACGGCCAGGCGCGGCTGTCCGGACACGGCCAGCGGCTGTGGGATTCGCTGATCAAAGAGCACGACCAGGTCTTCCTGACCCTCAACGGCCACTTCTGGCCGTCAGGCCGCACCGTGCTGCGCAACACCGCCGGGCACGACGTCCACGTCCACATCACCAACTACCAGGACCGCTACTACGGCGGCAGCGGCATGGTCCGCCTCTACCACTTCGACCTGGCGCGGAACACCATCGACGTGGAGACCTTCTCGCCCTGGATCCTCGCCAAAGACCCGAGCCAGCGCAACGACCTGGAGCAGCAGGAGGTGGAGTTGACCGACCCGGCAAACCGGTTCAGCATGGCGATCGACTTCACGGAGCGCTTCGCCGGCTTCGCGCCGGTCCCGCCGCGCGAACCCAGGCCGGCCAGCCAGATGGTCGTCCCCGGCACCGTCGCGTACTGGCGCTTCGACGAGGTCGGCCCCGACGGCACCCCGGTCCCCGAGGGCGCTCAGATCGCCGACCTCTCCGGCCGCGGCAACCACCTGACCCGGATCACCCTCCCGGACAGCGACCAGACCGCGATGCGCTCCAGCGTCGAGCACCACCCCGACCAGCCCGCGCACGGCAGCATCTTCCTCGACGGGAAAAAGCAACCGGCGCGCGGAGCGTACCTGCGGACCGCGGACGACGCACCGCTCAACCGGCAGACGTTCGCTTCCGGATACACCATCGAGGCGTTCGTCAAGCTACCGGCGGACGTACGAGCCACAAACCATGCATGGATGAGCCTGCTGTGCCGGATGGGCAGCGGCCGGGACGCGGGCAAGACCGCCAGCGATCCGGCCGAGCCGCTCGCGGCCCTCGGTCTCTCCGACGGCATGGCGCTGCAATGGGCGGTCTTCCCGCTCAACCAAGGCGGCATCTCGACCAACTGGGGCCACGAGATGCGGGCCGGGGAGTGGTTCCACGTCGCCGTCGTCAACGACGGCCGGACCACCACCATGTACGTCAACGGCGCGAAGCTGCTGCGCAACCCGTCCACCTCAGCCAATGGGCTGGCCACCAACAACGAGCCGTGGCTTGTCGGGGCGTACCACTACGATCGCATCATCGAGCAGGGCTTCTACGGCTGGCTCGGGGACATTCGGATCGTGGACCGGCCGCTGCCGGTCCGCCATTTCATGCGCGCCTGACGGACGACGTAGGGCACGGTCAGGAAGGGTCCCTTCCCAGTCAGGCAGGGACCCTTTCCTGACCGCTAAACGCCGCGCACCACCGTCCGAACCCGGTAGCCGCCCCGCCGAAGCGTAGGGCTGGGGCCCTCCTGCCGTCCTGGGTGAGGGTGGGCTGTGCGACCCGTTCGATGACTGGGTTCGCAAGGACGCAGCTCTGGCCGGCACGGATAGTGTCCAGCAGTCGGTGGTTGGCGTCACGGGCCTTGACGATGACCTCGTCGAAGTGTTCTAGGCGGCGGACGCCGATGTCGTAGGTGTCATTGATGACAGTCTCCGGGGCCCGGGGCAGGCCATGGAATCTCAGAAGAAGACGGTGAGCAGGACTACGGCGTCCAGCACACCGACCACCACCAGCCAACCGGCGGTGAACAGCGGGTGTCGGACCAGCCGGGCGGTTCCGCGCTCGCTCAGGCAGCCCAGCGCGGCGTTGACGACACCGACGCAGGCACCAAGGGTGAGCACGCCGACGGCCAGCACGCCACTGCCGCTCAACGGTGACCGGAACGGCAGCGTGGCCACCGCCAGCAGCACCGCGAGCACCAGCCAGAGCGCGTGCAGGAACCGGGCGGCCAGCACCGGCGCGCTCTCCTCGTCCAACCGCGGCGGCCGGGGCCCGAGCACCGCCGCCAGCCAGCGCCGGTACTCGGCCGCCAGACCCCAGGACCAGCGGCGGGTCAGCCGATCCAACCCGCCCGCCAGTCCCAGTGTCATGGCGTACGGCAGCGGTGGCCGCCCGGGACCCGGCATGCCGTCACCTCCTGCGCTTCTTGCGCCAGCTGCGGTAGTCACGGTATCCGTCCCGGCCCGCCGTGTAGGACGACCAGACACCCCAGCCGGTGTCGATCCGATCTGCCCGGCGGACCACCTTCCGTTGGTACCTGCGGTTCTTGGCGGCAGCCTGCTTCCGTTTCTTCTTGTAGTACTTGCTGCGACCCGGGACTCCCTTCGGCGCATTCTTGATCCGCCGATTCTTGACGAACTTGCCGCCGTAGCGCAGCGCCTTGGCGGCGCCGAAGGTGCCCACTCCGACGAGGTCGACCCACCCGCTGCGGTCGCCCTTGCGGATCTTGTAGATGCCCCGGCCCAGCGAGATCCCGGCGGAGATCACCGCGCACGGGCCGCAGCCGAACATCGCCGCGAAGCCGAGCACCGCGCCGGTGCGGTCGAGCCACTTGCCCCAGCCGAACCGTCCGTCCAGGTCGAAGCAGTTGACCGGGTCGCCGGAGCAGTAGTCGTACGGGTTGGCGTTCCCGCCGTACACCGGGTCGGTCTGGAGGAACCGGCCCGTGGTCGGGTTGTAGAGCCGTACCCCCATCAGGACGATGCCGGCCGGGGTGTCCGCTGCCCGCTGGTTCGCGCCCAGCCACCCGTAGCGCCGCGTCCCCGCGTCGTCCGGGTTGCGCGGTGCGCCGTACTCGGTGCTCTCCGACGTCGCGGAGAGCCCCTGGTCGCCGGGGCGGATGCTGGCAACCAGATCGCCGTGCAGGTTGCGCAGCTGCCACTCGGCCTGGCCACTGTCGCTGTCCCAGATGGCGGCCAGCGCCGACAGGCCGGTCACCGTCCGCGTCCAGTGGCCCGCCGACTCCTGGGTCCAGGCCGGGTTGTCGCTGTCGTCGTCGTAGTGGTGGACCGCCTGCACGGCCACCCCGGAGGCGTTGTCCGTCCAGGACCGGATCCGGTTGCCCGTCACGTCGAGGGTGTAGTCGGTGGTCCGCGCGCCCTGGGTGATCCGGTCCACCAGGTCCGTGACGTGGTAGGCCACGGTCAGGTTCCCGCTCGCCGGCACGGCGGTGTCGGCCGCCGGCACGGTGGTCGTCCGGCCCAGCGCGTCGTACCCGTACCCGGCGCTGGTCACCCGGTCGGCCGTGTCGTAGCTCCAGCTCCGCGTGCCGGCCGCGGTGGTGCTCTGGCAGGCACCGTCGGCCCCAGGGGCGTATGTCGTGGTCGAGGCGCGGTTGCTGGCCGTGCTGAACGCGTACGTACGGGTGGTGCACTGCTCGCCGACGGTGTCCTCGACGCTGGTCAGTCGGCCGACGGCGTCGTAGCCGTAGGTCTGGTCCGACAGGGTCGAGACGTGCCGCCGCCACTGGCCGTGGCCCGACTCCGTGACCGCCTCGCTGAACAGGGTGCAGTCGGCCTGTCCACAGCCCGGGCGGGTGTAGGTGAGGCCCACCGGGGTACCGGTCTCGTCGTGTTCGGTGCTGACCACCACGCCGTTCGGCCAGGTCTCCGACACCAGGTTGCCGTCGGCGTCGTAGCCGCCGCTGAAGGTGCCGACCTGCCCGTCGTCGACCGCGGTGAGCAGGTCACGGCGCCCATCCACGCCGTCGTAGCGGTAGGTCCGGGTGGCCTTTCCGTCCGAGCTGGTCGACACCCGCCCGAGCAGGTCGTACCCGGTGGTCGAGGTGTTGCCGTCGGCGTCGGTGTAGGAGACCTGCCGCCCGAGCCGGTCGTAGCCGCGCACGACCTCGGCGGTGACCGTACCGCCGGTCACCGACTGGACCCGGGTCAGCGTTCCGGTGGCCGGGTCGTAGTTGCTGCGCTGCACGGGGACCGCCGCGCCCAGCCCGGCCGCCGCGGTCACCGCCGTCTCCCGGACCCGGCCAGCGCCGTCGTACGTGGTCGTGGTGGTCCGCAGGACACCGGCGCCGGTCTTCTCGGTGATCGTCCGCACCTGGTGGTAGAGGTCGTAGGTGGTGACGGAGTACGGCACCTCCGGCCCGGTCGCCGGCTGCCCGCCGGGCTGGGTACGGCAGGTGAGGCCGGCCCACTCCGGCCGCAGGTCACACTCGGCGTAGCCTGAGCCGGACGTCGCCCGGTAGGCGACCGTCTGTCGGGTGTACGGGGTGGTGGTCGAGGTGCCGCCGGCCGGCAGGGTGGTGGAGTTCGGCAGCCCGGTCTCCGCGTCGTAGCCGATCCGGGTGGTCAGGGCCTTGCCGCCGGGGTCGACGGTCAGCACGGTTGGCTGCCGCAGCGTCCAGTTGTACGCCTTCGTGGTCCGGCGGAGGTCGGTCTCCGTGACCACTCCCCCGGCACCCCAGTACTGGACCAGCTCGTCCTGTGTGGTGACCAGGTGGTACGGAGCGCCCGTGGTGGGTGCCCCCTCGTCGTGGGTGTACCGGGTGACCGACCGGCCGCGAACGGTGGCACCGCTGCCGATCACCACGTCGTGCTCCGGTCCGGTCTCGGCAAGCAGCAGCTGGCCGTCGGCGGAGTAGCTGTTGACCGAGGAGAGCTTCTCGGCCAACGTCGCCTCCTCGATGGAGGTGTCCGACGCGGAGGCGTCCAGGGCCCTGGCCCGGTTGGCGGCGGTCAGCGACCGCACGCTGTTCCCCCACTGGTCGTACCAGGTGGCGGTGGTGTGCCCGCCCGGGTCGACCTCGTTGACCGCACGGGCGTTGGCGTCGAGGTAGGTCACCTCGGCGTGCTCCCAGGACGCCGGCAGCGTCCCCGCGGCCGGGTCGCCGCCGGGCACCTGGCTGGGCGGGAAGACGGCGGTGGCGTCGGTCGGCGCCTCGGTCTGCCCCCAGCGCGCCGTCTGGCTGGGGGAAAGGTCGTACGGGGCGCCGGTGCCGCTGGTCGGCACCTGGTAGACGACGGTGGTGGTAGCGGTGCCGGCGGCCAGCGCGGATCGGGTCACCCGGTGCAGCCGCCCGGTGCCCGGGTCGCCGGGGACGGTGGTGTAGCTGAACTGCCACGGCTCCTGACCGGCCGGGGTCGTCGCGGAGAGGACGCCGTCGGCCCCGTAGGTGTAGGTGTCCGCGACGTGCCGGACGGTGCCGGCGTCGTTCCAGTCCAGCCGCGGGTCCCAGGAGGCCCGCAGCCGGCCGGCGTTGTCGTAGGCGTACCGCGCCATCGGCACGGTACGCATCGCCGGGGTGGCCAGGTCCGGATCCCAGGCGGTGAACGAGATCTCCCGGACCCGGCCGAGGTAGTCGCCCCAGCCCGGCTCGCTTGCGCTGGTCGCGGTGGTGGCCGTCGCGTAGCTGAAGGTCAGGGCGCGACACCCGCGGGCCAGCGTGGTGCAGGCGACGCCGTCGGCGACCGGGGCGAGCATCCGGGTCGGCCGGACGATCTCCTTGCCCGCGACGGTGACCCGCTCCCAGCTGTAGCTGACCGTCTGGTTGTCGCCGGGCACCGTGACCGAGGTCGGGAAGTACTTCCCGGCGGTGGTACCGGTGACCCGGGTGAAGACTGCCGCCTGCCCGTCGAGGTCCCGCAGCGTGTACGCGTCGGCCACGGCGTCGTACGACAACGTCAGCGCCTCCATCCCGATCTCCGGGTCGAAGGCGGTGGTGCTGCGCCGGGTGAAGCCGATGGTGTCACCGTCCGGCAGCCCGACCTGGACCAGGGAGCCGTAGACGGAGAGCGAGGTGTAGCCGGCGTCGGCCTCGTCGACCACCGCGCCGGAGACCCAGCCGGGCCCGAACATCTCCGCGGGGTCGGTCTGCCCCACCCGACGGGTGTTGTAGGAGCGGGTGACGGTCAGGTCGCTCCCGGGCGCGTCGACCGAGACGTCGGTGTCGGCGAGGGTGTAGTTGCCGGTGAGCAGGTTGACCGAACCGGGGCCGATCTGCTCGGACTCCGCCGATGCCTGCGCCCGGTCAAAGGTGATCTTCACAGCGCTGGAGTAGCCGCCGGTGCCGCCGGTGAAGCTGCCCCGCACCTGCACCGGCCCGTCCCGGGGCACCGACTCGGCGTCCACCGCGGCCAGGGTGGCCTCGACGTCCCAGTTCAGCTTCGGGAAGGCGCCGGAGCCGCTGGTCGGCAGCGGCCAGGCCACGGCGCCGCCGCCGGCAGCCACGGTGACGTCGGCGGCCGGGACGGTGGCCCACGGGTCGCTGTCGCCCCGCCGCCACTGGTAGGTGACGCCGGTCGCCGTCGACCGGCCGACACCGGTGACCGCGACCTTCGCGGCGGTGACGTCGCCCGTCTTCGGGCCGGTGACCGCACCCGCCCCCACCGAGAACGAGTAGCTGCGGATCGCCGACTGGTTGCCGGCCCGGTCCCGGCTGCGCACGTAGAGGGTCTGCGGCCCGTCCGCGCTCGGGGTGATCGAGACGCTGGCGCCCGCGCCGAGGCTGGGCGCGTTGACGCTCAGGTTCGGCGGGTTGACGTTGAGGCCGTACTCGTACGCCGCCACGTCGGTGACGCCCGACGCGCCGAAGGTGAAGGTGCCGGCGGTGCCCGCCGCGCCACCCCACTGACCCGCCGGGTACGACGTCGAGGAGACCGTCGGCGCCGCCGACGGCGCGGTGGTGTCCACGGTGAACTCGCAGGTGGCCGACCACGGGCCGTCCACGGTGCCGTCGTTGCCCCGGGCCCGCCACTTGTAGGTGCCGCCCTCGGCGAAGGCGCCGGAGGGCACGGTGGCCGCGAGCCAGGAACCGGAGGCGCCGGGACCGACCACGCTGGAGCCGAGCAGCGCGCCGGCGCTGGTCTGCCACTCGAACCTGGCCTTGACCGGCGACGCCTCCCCGTCGGTGATCTTGGCGCGGAGCTGCGGCGTCCGGCTGTTGACGTACGGCCGGCCGGTGCCGGTGGCGCAGACCGTCGTCGGCACCGTCGCCAGCGCGCTGACCACCGGCTTCGACTGGTAGGTGATGCTCAGTTTCGGCGGGTTGGCCGCCGCCTCCCGGGAGTTGAACCGCTTCCAGGAGTAGTTGTCCGTCTCCGAGGTGGCCCGGATGCCGATGTTCACCGACGTCGAGTGGGCGTCGGCGGCGTGTTGGAAGGCGTCGGCCACCGTCACGTTCACCCAGCCGTCGCCGCAGGTGGTGCTGTAGCCCTTCGTCTCGGTGGAGGTGCCGACCTTGGCGTCCCACGTCGGCTGGGCGGTCCAGCGGGTCGCCGTGCTGACCGCGCCGACCCGCCACGCCTCCCAGGACCGGGCAGTGCAGGAGTACGAGTGGAACTCCCACAGGCTCAGCGTCGCCGACTGCACCTGCTTGTCCCAGAGCCAGGTGTTGACGCTGTCGAAGCGGAGAAAGGACCGGGCCTTCGTGGTGCCGCCGTCGTACGTGCCGAGCTTCAGCTCGCTCGCCGCGGACTGGTCGGAGGTGAAGCTGGACTGCACGAACGCGTCGAAGTTCGCACCGATGCTCTGGGACGGGTCGATGGTCACCGGGTAGCTGGTGGCCGGGTCGGCGAGGAAGTCCCGGTTCGGCTCCAGCACCAGCCCGGTCCGGTCGCCCTGGCCGTCGAGGCTGAGCCCGACCGGCGCGCGCCGGCGGTGCTCGCCGGAGGCGGGGTCGACCGCGGCGTCCCACATCAACGGGGCGCCGACGCTGCCGATCCGCTTGCCCGAGCGGTTGCGGATCTCGAGCCCGCCGGTGCCGTCGGTCCGCGCCGTCGCACCCTCGGTACGCCAGGGCAGCCGGATCCGGCGTACCTGGGCCGCGGCCGCCCGGTCCTTCACGATGAGCAGCTGCTGGTAGCCGGTGCGGGTGGCGGTGACCTCCAGGTCCACCCCGGGACGGACGTCCGGGTAGGTGGCCCGGTTGCCGTCGAGCACGGGCTCGGGCAGCGCGCCGGCCCAGCCGAGCGTGGCGCGGTTCCCGGTCGCGCCCAGCGTGACCAGGGCGTGCTCACCGGCTCCGGCGGCGCCCGAGAACGTCAACCCGTACGGGTGGGCAATCGGTGCGACCGATCCGTCCCCGCGCCGGTGCAGCGTCAGGTCCACGTCGGTCCAGCCGCCGGTCCCGTTCCGCATCCGGACCGGGCCAGCCGCGATCTCCGCGGTCACCGCGCCGGACGGCAGCGCCCAGAACTGGGAGGTCTCCGAGGTGAGACCGGTGATCAGTACCCGCTTGCCGGTCATTCGGGCGGTGATCAACGCCGCCGTCTCGTCCGGCCGCTCCAGCACCGTCGGGGTGGCCTGCGTGGCCGACGGGGGTGCCGCGACCGCGGGTCGCCGTGCCCCCCACTCGGCCATCGTCGCCGTGAGCACGACCGTGAGGAACACGATCAGCGCCTGGCCGTACCGCCCGCGCACCAGATCGCCGATCCGTCGAATGACGACGGACGACTCCGGACCAGCGTGCACCGCTGCCTCCCTGTCTGATCAACAAAGTGAAGGCAACGTACTGATCGGAGCCGAAGAACGGTACGGCCTCGTTGATCTCCAAACCGGTCAGGCGGATCGGGGTGGCCGATAAGATGATCTACAGACGTATGCAAACTAGGCAGATCGCGTAAAGTCTTCCCGTTCAGGCATCGATCAGACGGAAGAGTTCCGGTGCCACCAAAAGGGTGCCGGGCCGCGCAGCTGACGGGTGGCTGGCCGGTGGCCGCCTCCTCCGCGAACGAGACCGTCTGCGTGTCACCACGCCCAGAACGCAAAGGATCACCCGCCGCCAACCGCCGTTGGCGGTGATCCGGTGACAGGGGTCAGGTTTTGCGGACTGCGCTGGTGAAGCCGGCGATGAAGAGGGTGGCGAAGGTCCAGGCGAGCAGTTGCAGGAACCAGCTGGCGATGGTGAGGGTTTGGCCGGCGGGGGTGTCGGTGGGTTGGCAGCGGTCGCGGGCGCCGGTTTTGATCAGTGGGGTGCCGAGGTCGAGGCCCACGCCGATCTGGTCGATGGTGGTGCAGGCGGTGGCTGTGACTGCTCCGGTGCTCGCCGGCTTCTGGGCGAGGCCGCCGTGGTGGCCGCCGGTGACGCTGAGGATGACTGCGGTCGCAAGCGTGGCGAGGAGCAGGAGCAGGGCCCGCCACGGCTGGTAGCCGTATCCGAGGGTGATACCGGTGAGGCGACCCCAGGCCCGTTCGGAGCCGGCCAGTCCGGCGCGCTGGATCTGGTCGCGGCGTTGGGCGATGAGAATGGTGCGGGCGTCGCGGTCGTGGCCGGCGGCGCGGTAAGCGGCGGCGAGGTGCTGGTAGGGCTGGGCTGCGTAGCCGGGGGTGTGTTCGCGCAGCAGGGTCAGCCAGCGCGGCAGTGACGCTGGCCGCGGCAGCCCGCTGTAGGTGAGGCCGTCCAACTCGATCAGTGATCCGTGGCCCGGCGCCGTGTGCGTCGTTCGGTCGGTGTCGAGGCGGAAAGTCCCGCCGATCCGCGCACCGGTCAACACCAGCACCGCCCGGCCGTCCGCGCTGGTGGCGGTGAACCCGTCGTCCAGGAGCACGTCCTGGTCGACCCGGAGGCCGCCGGTGTTGAGGGCAGGTCCGGTGGTGTTCTCCAGCCGTGCCCCGCTGCCGTAGAGAACGCCGCCGATGTGGGCGCCGGGCAGCTGGATCGTGCCCAGCTCGCTGGCACTGGTGGCGATGAACCCGCCGTCCAGGGCCACGTCCCGGTCGACTCGGAGGTGGTCGGCTTCGAGGGCGGGCCCGGTGACGTTCTTCAGCCGTGCCCCGCCGCAGTCCAATGTGCCGAGGCGGGCACCGAGCAGCCGGATCGTGCCCTGCTCGCTGGCGCTGGTGGCGGTGAACCCGCCGCGCAGGAACACGTCCTGGTCGACCTGGAGGTGGTCGGCGTTGAGGGCCGGTCCGGTGGTGTTCTGCAGCCGCGCTCCGCTGCAGTTCAGTTGGCCGCCGAGGTGGGCACCGAGCAGCCGGATCGTGCCTCGCTCGCTGGCGCTGGTGGCGGTGAACCCGCCCAGGAACACGCTCTGGTCGACCTGGAGGCCGTCGGCGTCGAGGGCAGGTCCGGTGGTGTTCTCGAGCCGCGCTCCGCTGCAGTCCAGTGTGCCGAGGCGGGCAGCGAGCAGCCGGACCGCGCCCTGCCCGCTGGCGCTGGTGACGGTGCTGCCTTCGAGCGAGAGCACCCGCGCGGCAAAGCGCGTGGCGTCGACTGGCGCGTCGTCTGAATCTGCCGCTTGCTCGATGCGGCACCCGGTCAAGGCAACCGCCAACAGTTGGGCGTTGCGGAGATTCAAGCCGCTGGGCAGTAGACAGTCGCGCAGCTCCAGCGCCAGGTCACCGGTGATGTTCTCCACATCGATCTGACCGGCGATCCGGGCTCCGCGTAGCCGCAGGCCGTGTGGGTCGGGTTCGCTGACCAGACGGCCGCGGACGAGCTCACGGATGACCGAGGCCGAGACCGTCCGCTCGTCGCCCCAGGACCGCATCGCTGCCTCGTCGACCGGCCCGTCACCGGCCAGATCGAGCACCTCGCCGCAGGCGACGGACTCGATCAGTCGCTGCTCGACAGGACTGTACGCTCGACCGCCCGCATTCCTCACCCGCCGGCCACCTACTGACGTCATGGCACCAATAATGGACAGCCACGCCATCTACCGCGATCCCACTGACCCGGCCACGGCCCGCGACCCGTCAGTCTTTCCGCGTCGCGGACGATGGGAAGGGACGCGGCGGATCAGCTCAACGGCCGCCCGCCCCGCCGGATCCGGTGGCGGCTCGCCCGGCCCCTGCCGCGCTCACCAGCGCCACGAGGTCGTCGAGGGTGTCCAGGGTGCGGCCGGGACCGTTCAGGTCCACCTCGACGCCGTACTCCAGCTCGATCGCGTCGACCAGGCGCAGCAGGCCGAGGGAGTCCACGCCGAGAGCGACCATCGACCCGCCGGCCAGCACGTCGGCCGCCGCGACCTCCCCGGCCGTGGCTTCGCTCACCAGCTCCGCGATCCGCTCGCGCAGTTCGGTGCCGCCCATGTCAGAACTCCTTTGCGGACTGCCGGACGATCTCGGCGATCTCGGCGATGGTCGGGGTCTCGAAGAAGTCGTCCAGCGGCACCTCGACCCCGAGCCGCTGCTGGATCCGGCCGCTGATCCGGGTGATGGTCAGCGAGTGCCCGCCCAGGTCGAACAGGTCCTCGTGCACACCGATGTCGGGGACGCGCAGCACCTCCTGCCAGATCTGGCGCAGCTGCTCCACCACCGGGTCGTCGCCGGTTCCGTCGGCGGCGGTCCCGCCCGCCGCCCCGACCGGGTCCCGGGGCGCCGGGGCGGGCAGTGCGGCCCGGTCGACTTTCCCGTTCGGGCTCAGGGGCAGCCGGTCGAGCGCCACGTAGTCGGTGGGCAGCACGGCCTGCGGCAGGCTCAGCGCCAGGTGCTGTCGCAGCTCCGCCGGCTGCGGGGCGGCCCCGGCGCGGCACACCACGTACGCGACGAGGCGCGGCTCGTCCGTGTCGTGCCGCAGCGCGGTGGCCGCCGCGGCCACGGCCGGATGGTCGAGGAGCCGGGCGTCGATCTCCCCCAGCTCGACCCGGTGCCCCCGGATCTTGACCTGGTCGTCGATGCGACCGAGGAACTCGATCCGCCCGTCGGGCAGCCACCGGCAGCGGTCGCCGGTGCGGTAGAGCCGCTCGCCGGCCCGCCCGAACGGGTCCGGCACGAACCGCTCGGCGGTGAGGTCGTCCTGCCCCAGGTAGCCGGCGGCCAGCCCCGCGCCGGCCAGGCACAGCTCGCCGGGCAACCCGAGCGGCACCGGTCGGCGGGCCTCGTCCAGGACGTACGCCCGCACGTTCGGCAGCGGCCGACCGATGGTGACCTCGTCGGGACCGGCGGGGATCTCCGCCATGGTCGCGTAGACGGTCGCCTCGGTAGGCCCGTACCCGTTGACCAGGCGGGCGGTGCGGGCCCGCAGGTCCCGCGCGAGGGCGACCGGCAGCGCCTCCCCGCCGGCGACCGCGACCAGCGACGTCGGCGTGCCCCCGGCGTCCGGGGCCGGCACGCCGAGGCCGGCGTCCAGCAGCACCCGCCAGCCGGACGGGGTGGCCTGGGCGTGGGTCACGCCGGTGTCGCGGACCAGCCGCAGCACGCCCGCACCGTCCAGCGCGCCGACGGCCGAGGCGACGACGACCCGGCCGCCGGTGACCAGCGGCAGGAACACCTCCACGGTGGAGATGTCGAACGACAGCGACGTCAGGTGCAGCCACCGGTCCCGTGGCCCGCTGCCCAGCAGGTCGCGGACGCCCAGCAGCAGGTTCGCCAGCGCGCCGTGCCGCACCGCCACGCCCTTGGGCCGGCCGGTCGACCCGGAGGTGTAGAGCACGTACGCGAGGTCGTCGGCGTGCGGCGGCCCGTCGGCGGGTCCGGTCGGGACCGGGCCGTGGAGCAGGTCGGTCCCGTCGAGGGCGAGGGTGGGCCGGCCCGTCTCGACGGCAGAACCTGTCACGACCAGCGCCGGGGCGGCGTCGGCGAGGATCGCCTCCCGCCGGGCCGGCGGGTTGCCCGGGTCGACCGGCAGGTAGGCGGCGCGGCAGCGCAGCACCGCCAGCACGGTCACCACCGCCTGCCAGGAGCGGTCCAACGCGACGGCCACCAGCGTGCCGGGGCCGACCGCGCGCCGGCTCAGCAGCACGGTGAGCCGGAGGACGGCGGCGTCGAGCTGGGCGTAGGTCAGCGTCATGTCGCCGTCGACCAGGGCCGGCGCGTCCGGTTCTGCGGCGACCCGGGCGGCGAACAGGGCCGGCACCGTCACGGCGGGGTACGCCCGGACGGTGTCGTTGACGGCGCGGGTGACCTGGTCGAGTTCGTCGGCGGGCAGCAGCGGCAGGTCCGCCGCGGGGCGGTCGGGTTCGGCGACCACCGCGGCGAGCATGGTGTGCAGGTGCCCGCCGATCCGGCGTACGGAGTCGGTGCCGATGGCCGCCGGGCTGTGCTGGAGGCTCACCGTGACGCCCGTCGGGGCGTCGACGATCTGCACGTGCAGGGCGTTGCGGGCGGCGCCGCAGAACAGGGTCCAGTCGACCTCGCTGGCCACCCCGGGGAACGCCGGTTCCACACCGCGCCGCCGGTAGGCGACGCTGACCGGTGTCAGGGCCGGGGCGGGCCGCAACCCGGACACGGCGTGGGCCAGCGGCACGGCGCGGTGCCGGTACGCCTCGCGCAGCCGGGCCCGGACGGCGAGGGCGTGGTCGCGGAACGTGCCCCGCGCCGGGGCGACCGCGACGGGCAGCTCGTTGACGAACAACCCGACCCGGTCGGCCTGGTCGGGGGTGCGGGTGGACAGGGCCACCCCGACCGGCGCGCCCTGGTTGCCGTAGCGCTCGAGCAGGGCGTGCAGCACGGCGAACAGCAGCTCGAAGCGGGTCACCCCGATCGACCGGGCGGCCCGGTCGACGCCCTCGACCAGGCCGGCGGGCAGGTCCAGGGGCACGGCCTCGCCGGGCTCCGCGCCGGTGGGCAGCCGACGCAGGCCGGGCAGGACGACGTCTCCGGGGCCGGACCAGTGCCGCGCCCAGTGGTCGCGGGCGGCGGGCAGGTCGGCCGCGACGCGTTGCTGCTCGGCGGCGGCGAGGCCGGCGTACCCGTCGGCGCGGGGCGACGGCGCGGCCGGGCCGCCGGCGCGGGCGGCGGCGTAGGCGGCGGCCAGGT
Organism: Micromonospora sp. NPDC047620; assembly: GCF_043205005.1. NCBI lineage: Bacteria > Bacillati > Actinomycetota > Actinomycetes > Micromonosporales > Micromonosporaceae > Micromonospora > Micromonospora sp. NPDC047620. Next base: position 15,744 of record NZ_JBIDDG010000048.1, read on the forward strand.
CGCGGACGAGCACGTCCTTGGACGTGCCGTCGAAGGCCAGATGGTGCGCGGTGACGAGCAGCAGGTGGCTGCCGTCGGCGGCGGTCAGCAGGGTGAACCGGGCCAGCGGGCCGGTGCCCAGGTCGTGCGGGCGGGCGATCTCCTCGGTGACGCGGGCGTCGGTCCACTCGCCGACCGCGACCGCCGGGCGCAGGTCCGCGGGGGCCAGGTGGGGGATGCCGTCGTCGTCGGTGACGACGCGGGCGGCCAGGACCGGGTGCTGTTCGGTGACCGCGGCGCACGCCGCGACGAGGGCCCGACGGTCGAGTTCGGCGGCGAACCGTACGCCCAACGCCATGTGGTAGGCCGTGCCGGCGACGCCGGCCTGCTCGGTGAACCAGACGGCGTGCTGCGCGGAGGTCGCCTCGGCGGTACCCACATGTGCTCCTATGGTCGTGCTGGTGGTCAGTTGTCGAAGAGGTCGGTGAGCTGCCGCTTGAGCACCTTGCCGCCCTCGTTGCGGGGCAGCCGGTCCAGCAGCAGGAGCCGGGCGGGAAGCTGGTAGTCGGCCAGCCGGTCGGCGAGGAAACCGCGCAGCACCGGCAGGGACAGCGCGTCCGGGCCGGCCGGTGGGCGGGGCACGACGGCGGCGGCCACGACCGAACCGAGCACCGGGTGCGGGACGCCGACGACAGCCGCCTCGGCGACCAGGGGATGCTCGTGCAGGGCGGCCTCGACCTCGATGGTGGAGACCTTGAACGCGCCGGTCTTGACGACGTCCTGGTGCCGGTCGGTGAGGTATAGGTAGCCGTCGGCGTCTATCCGGCCGACGTCGCCCATCCGGACCCACCCGTCGCGGAAGGTGGCCCGGTTGGCCGCCTCGTCGCGGTAGTACGCGCGGGGGTGGGGGGCGCGCAGCCACACGTCGCCGGTGGCCCCGGCCGGCAGCGGGTTCCCGTCGGCGTCGGCGACCGTCAACTGCCCACCCACCGGCCGCCCGACCGCGTCGCGGCGGGACGGGTCGTAGATCATCGTGGTCTGGGCCGGGGCCGCCTCCGTCGAGGTGTAGTAGTTGACGATCGTGGCCTGCGGGAACGCCTCGGCCAGCCGGGCCGCGACCGCCGGGGCGAGCGGGGCGGCGGTGGAGCCGATGAGCTGCACGGCGCCGGTGTCCCGCCCGCGCAGCGCCCCGGAGTCGAGCAGCTCGACGGCGATCGACGGGACGACGAAGACGGTCCCGGTGCCGGGGGTCTCGATCAGCCGGGCGAAGCGGGCCGGGGTGAACCGGGGCAGGGTGAGCGCGGCGGCCTTCGCGGTGAGCGCGTTGGCCAGCATGGTCTGCCCGGCGTTGGTGCCGATGGCGAACGCGTGCAGGAACCGCTGCGAGTGGGCCAGCGCCAGCCGGCGCGGGTGGGTCGGCGCGGCCACGGTGAGGTTGGCGTGGCTGGCGGCCACTCCCTTCGGGCGGCCCGTGGTGCCCGATGTGTAGAGGATCTGGGCGAGGTCGCCCGGGCGGGGGCCGGCGGGGTCGAGGCCGGTTCCGGGGCCGGCGAGCAGGTCCCCCACTGTCCAGGTCGACACGCCGGGCGGTACCGGCGGGGCGGGGGTGTCGTCGCCGTGCAGGACGGCGGTGGCCGCGCAGTGGGTCAGCGCGTACCCGAGTTGCCCGGCGGCGAGCCGGTCGGACAGCGGCACGGCGACGCCGCCGGCCCGCAGCACCCCGCAGTACGCCACGGCGAACCGGGTCCAGTCGCGGGCGCCGAACAGCAGGCCGACCCGGTCGCCGTGGCACAGGCCCCGGTGCCGCAGCGCGGCGGCCACGGCGGTCGCGCCGGCGGACCACTGGGCGAAGGTCAGCGTCGCCACGCCGTGCACCTCGACCGCGACCTGGTCGGGGTGCAGGCTGGTGCGCCAGTCGAGCAGCTCGGGCACGGTACGGAGGGTGGCCCGGCCGGTGGTCGTCGGGGTCAACTCAGGCGGCCTTCCGTCCGGTATTGGTGGCGGGTTTCCGGCGGTCTTGGACACCGGCGACCCGGGCGCGGCGCTCCTCGATGCCGACCAGGTCGTCCGGCGGCGCGTCGGGCACCTCGTCGTCGAACCGGGCGAGGGTCGGCGTGAGCAGCGACACCAGCGCCGTCAGCGCGATGCACACCCCGAACAGCACGTACAGCAGGCCGTGGCCGCGGCCCGGACCGACGCCGATCACCGCGCCGACCGTGGCGGCGAGCGCGCCGTCGGGCAGCAGCATCGGCTCGGCGACCCGGGCGGCGAACGGGGCGACGACGCCCCAGCCCAACGGCAGGGTGGACTGCGCGACCATCTGGTTGAGCGCGAAGACCCGGCCGTGGACGCGCGCCGGCACCTTGGTCTGGATGATCGTGTGGTAGACGCCGTTGACGATGCCGAGGGCCAGGTAGATGCCGAACGCGCCCGCGCCGACGAGCAGCAGGTTCGGTCGCAGCCCGGTCAGTACGGCGGCCACCGCGATGCCGCAGGTGCCCAGCAGCACCGCCCGCATCCGGCGTCGGCGGGGGCCGCCCCAGATCAGCATCACCAGGCCGCCGACGGCCGCGCCGACCCCGCCGGCGAGCGCGACCCGGGCCACCTCGTCCAGGTCGGCGAAGCCGAGCACGAGCGGGGAGAGCAGGAACAGCACCGGGAACAGGAAGAAGTTCAGCGCCGCGAAGAACGCCAGCATGGCGCGGAACTCCCGGCGGCGCAGTGAGTACCGGAAGCCGGCGACGATCTCGGCGCCGATGCCCTCGCGCCGTTGCAGCGCCAGGGTGCGCGGGAACCGCACGGCCGCCAGGACACCGATCGCGAACAGGTACGACGCCACGTCGATGAGCAGGATGCCCCGCAGCCCGACGGCCTGCAGCAGGGCCACGGCGAGCAGCGGCACGGTGAACTGGGTGAGGCCGACGGCGGTCTGGGTCAGACCGTTGGCGTGGCCGAGGTAGCGCTTGGGCACCAGCTGCGGCAGCGCCGAGACGAATGCGAGGCGCTGGAACGCCAGCGCCACCGACAGCCACGCCGTCAGCGGGTAGAAGTGCCACACCTCGGCCCGGTCGACGAGCACGAGCCCGGCCAGCACCGCGTTGGCGCCGCCGGCGGCCGCGTTGGCCAGCAGCAGGACCCGCCGCCGGCTGGTCCGGTCGACCAGCGCCCCGGCCAGCGGGGCGACGAGCAGGCCGGGCAGCAGGCCCAGCACGGCGAAGAGGGCGAACCGGGCGAGCGACCCGGTCTCGGTGTAGATCCACAGCGGGATCGCGAAGGTGGTCAGCGCGGTGCCCAGGCCGGAGACGATCTGGCCGGTGGCGACCAGGCCGAAGCGGCGCATGCTGGGCGGCGGTGCGGTGTCCGCCGGGGTGTCGGCCCCCGGTGGTGGGGGGCCGGCGGGCCGGTGGGAGACGGCGGCGAGCTGCCAGGCGGGCCGAGCGGCGTCCGGTTCGGCCGGCGCGGGTGGCGGCCCGTCGAGGCGCCGGTGCACGTCCGTGACGATCTCCGCCAGCTCGGCGGCCCGGTACTTGAGGAAGTAGTGCCCGCCCTCGTCGACCACCGCCAGGGCGGTGCGGTCGGAGAGGAAGTGCCACTCCCGGTACCGCTCCTCGTGGTAGTCGGTGCTGCGGTCGCGTTCGCCGACCACCGAGATGACGGGCGCGCGCAGCGAGGTGACCCGCTGGCGCATCAGGTCGGTGAAGTAGTCGTCGGAGACCTCGGCGTCGTGGCGCATCGCCCGGATCAGGAACCGGACCTCGTCGGGCGCGAGCGACCCGACGGCGGTGCCCTGCGCCTGCAGCCAGGTGCGGTAGATCCGGTCGCTGCGCAGGCGTTCGGCCAGCCGCAGCCGCAGCAGCGGACCGAGCGGGCCGCCGGCCGGCCGGGCGAACGGGAAGACCGCGCCGAGGTACACCGCCAGCAGGTCCCTGCCGGCGGCCTCCAGCCGGCGGGCGACCTCCACGGCCAGCGCGCCGCCGGGGCCGCAGTGTCCGTAGAGGATCAGTGGGCCCTCCACTCGGGCCAGGATCTCCGCGACGACGTCGGCGGCGACGTCGGCGATGGGCGCGGGCTCGTCGGCGAGGCCGATGTCGTGCCCGGGCACGGCCACCGACAGCAGCCGGTACCCGGCCGGCAGCGCGTCGGCCAGCGGTTGGTACACCACGGCGCTGCCGCCGCCGTACGGGACGCAGACCAGGGTGGCGACCCGGTCGGCGGACGGCACCGGCGGGGTCAGTTCGTGCAGCAGCCCAGCGGGGCCGGCGCCGGCCCCGGCGACGAGGGCGGCCAGCTCGCGTACGGTGCGGTGGCGGAAGAGGTCCATCACGCTGACCGCCGGCGCTTCGGCGCCCACGACGACGGGCAGCTCCCGGCGCAGCCGGGCCACCACCTGGGTGGCCAGCAGCGAGTGCCCGCCCAGGTCGAAGAAGTCGTCGGTGGCGCCGACCTCGGCCACCCCCAGCACGGCCCGCCAGATGCCGGCCACCAGCGTTTCCACCGGCCCGACCGGCGCCACCCGCTCGCCGCCCGGCGGTGCGTCGGTCGGCTCGGGCAGGGCCCGCCGGTCGATCTTGCCGTGCTCCTGCAGCGGCAGCCGGTCCAGGACCATCCAGCGGGTCGGCACCATGTGCTCGGGCAGCCGGTCGGCGAGGCGGCGGCGCAGGCGCGCGGGGTCCGGCCCGTCCGCGCCGGGCGTCGGCTCCAGGTAGGCCACGAGCCGGTCGTCGCGCAGCAGCACCGCTGCCTGCCGTACGCCGGGGCAGTCCCGCAGCGCGGCTTCGATCTCCCCCAGCTCGACCCGGTAGCCGCGGATCTTCACCTGGTGGTCGCGGCGGCCGAGGAAGACCAGCTGCCCGTCGGCGTTCCAGCGGCCGAGGTCGCCGGTGCGGTAGAGGCGGGCGCCCGGGGGTCCGTACGGGTCGGGCACGAACCGCTCGGCGGTGAGGCCGGGGCGGTTCAGGTAGCCGCGCGCGAGCCGGTCGCCGCCGAGGTAGAGTTCGCCGGCCACCCCGACCGGCACCGGGCGCATCCGCTCGTCGAGCACGTACACGCGGGCGTGCGGCAGGGGCCGGCCGATCGGCACCGGGCCGGTGCGCGGGCTGTCGGCGACCACCTCGTGGGTGGCCACGCCGACGGTGGCCTCGGTGGGTCCGTAGTGGTTGAAGACCCGGGCCGGACCGGCGTCGGCGAGCGGGCCGACGCGCTCCAGGTCGGACGCCTCGCCGCCGAGGATCAGCGCGCGGGCGGGCAGCAGCTCGGCCGGCTCGGCGTCGGCGGTGAGCGCCGCCAGGTGCGACGGAGTGATCTTGAGGTAGTCGATGTGTCCGTCGCGCAGCCGCTCGGCCAGTTCGGCGCCGGTGCCGCGGCGGGGCAGCAGGTGCACCGCGCCGCCGGTGGCCAGCGCCAGGTAGAAGAGGGTGACGCTGAAGTCGAACGACATCGACTGCAGCAGCCCGTACCGGGCGGCCGGGACGACCGCGAACCGGTCGGCCACCCCGTCGAGGTAGCGCAGCACCTGCCGGTGCGCCACGGCGACGCCCTTCGGCGTGCCCGTGGAGCCGGAGGTGTAGATGACGTACGCGAGGTTCCCGCCGGTCGCCCCGGTCTCCGGTGCGGTGCCGGGCGCCGCGGCGACCTCGACGGCGATCTCGTCGAGGCAGGCGGTCGGGGCGTCGACGGGCAGTCGGTCCCGCAGGTCCGCGCTGGTGAGCACCACCGTCGGGCGGGCGTCGGCGAGCATCAGGGCCAGCCGGGCGGCGGGCTGCTCCGGGTCCAGCGGCAGGTACGCGCCGCCGGCGCGGAGCACCCCGAGCAGCGTCGCGGCCAGGTCGACGGACTGCTCCAGCAGGACCCCGACCAGCCGCTCCGGGCCGACGCCGCGGGCGCGCAGCACGTGGGCCAGCCGGTTCGCCCGCCGGTCCAGCTCCCGGTAGGTGAGCGTGTCCGGCCCGCAGACCACGGCCGGCGCGTCGGGCGTGGCGGCGACGAAGGGGGTGACGAGGTCGGCCAGGGTGTCCGCCGGGCCGGTAACGCCGGCGCCGGCACCCGGTTGGTCGGCGCGGTGGTCATGGCGTGCCTGGTCTGCGCCGGCGTCGCCACGCCCGGGCCGGGCGAGGGCGAGCACCCGGTCCCCCTCGGCGGGACCGATCAGGTCCAGGTCGACGACGGGCAGGTCCGGCCGGGCGACCGCGGCGCGCAACAGGGTTTCGAGACTGCCGGCCAGCCGGCGTACGGTGGCGGTGTCGAACAGGTCGGTGTTGTGCACGACCATGCAGCGCAGGCCGCCGGCGGTCTCGCCGACGTAGAGCGACAGGTCGAAGCGGGCGGTGGCGGCGTCGGTGCCGACGCCCTCGGCGTGCAGGCCGGCAGGCCAGGGGTCGCCGCCGCGGGCGTAGTTCTGGAGGGTGAACAGCACCTGGAACACCGGGGAGCGGCTGACGTCGCGGGCGACGTTGAGCTCCTTGACCAGCCGTTCGAACGGGATCTCCTGGTGGGCCAGGGCCCGGACCACAGTGGTGCGGGTGCGCCGCAGCAGGGCCGCGAAGCTGGGCTCGGTGGCCGGGGCGTCGGCGGTCGCGGCGACCGGGGAGAGGTCGGCGCGCAGGGCGAGGGTGTTGACGAAGAGACCGACGAGGTTCTCCAGCTCCGGCACCACCCGGCCGGCGACCGGGGATCCGACGGCGAAGTCCCGCTGCCCGCTGTACCGGAACAGCACGGCCTGCAGACCGGTGAGCAGGGTCATGTAGAGGGTGGCCCGGTGGGCGCGGCTGAGCCGGCGCAGGCCGTCGGTGAGGTCGGCGTCGAGGGCGAAGCGGTACGTGGCGCCGGCGTACGACTGCACGGGCGGCCGGGGCCGGTCGGTGGGCAGCTCCAGCGCAGGCACCCCGGCCAGCGCGCGGGTCCAGTACGCGAAGCCGTCACCGGTGGCCGGCCCGTCGAGCCGGTCCCGCTGCCAGGCGGCGTAGTCGACGTAGTCGACGGCCGGGGCCGGGGGCGCGGTGCCACCGTCGCGCAGCGCGGCGTAGGTGGCGGCGAGCTCGCCGAGGAGCAGGTCCAGCGACCAGCCGTCGCTGACGATGTGGTGCATCGCGAGGTGCACGAGGTGCTCGTCGTCGCCGAGCCGCACGACGAGGGCCCGCAGCAGCGGGGCGCGGCCGAGATCGAAGGGGGTGGCGACGGAGGCGGCCACCAGCGCGCGGGCGGCGGCCTCCGACGGTGCAGCGGTGACGCTGACCGGCACCCGCACCTGCGGGAGCACGTGCACCACGGGTTCGCCGTCGGCGTTCTCGACGAACCGCATGCGCAGGCTGTCATGCCGGCCGGCGGTGGCGTCGAGGGCGGCGCGCAGGAGGTCGACGTCCAGCGGCCCGCGCAGCCGGGTGGTCGAGTGGACGACGTACGCGGCGGTGCCGGGGGTGAGCTGTTCGGTGAACCAGATCCGTTCCTGCCCGAACGACAGGCGGGGGTCGGCGGGGGAACGGGTGGCGGTCGGCGCGAGGGCAGGGCTCCGCGACGGTACGTCAACGTTGGTCACACGGGGCCTTCTGGGTGCGGTGACGGACGGGAGCCAGTAGTGTGCACGGCGCAACCAACCCGGTGGATCGGCTGATCGGTCCACTGTGGAGGACATGATCGAGCGATCCGGTGCCCGAGCGGACCGTCGTACCGTCGGGAATGCGATTCACCGACATGGTCGTGCCCGCCGAGTGGGCGTCGGAGACCCTCGTGCACGCCGAGTTCACCGGCGCCGGGGCCGGAACGGCACCGCTGACCTGGGCCCAGCAGGTGCTGTGGCGGGCGCTCACCCGGTTCGGATCCAACCACCGCTTCCTCAACCTGCGGCGCACCGTGGCGGTCTCCGCGCGGGCCGGCGCGGACGTGGCCGCCGCGGCCCGCGCGGTGGGTGAGCTGGTCGGCCGGCACTCCGCGCTGCGCACCCGGCTGCGGGTGAGCGACGGCGAGCCGCGCCAGGAAACGGCGGCGGCCGGGGTGTTGCCGCTGCCGGTGTACGCCGGCGCCGACGACGGATCCGCGGCCGCCGGGGTGGCCGCCGGCCGCCTCGGCGACGTCGCGTTCGACCACGCCGAGGAGTGGCCGCTGCGGGTCGCGCTGGTCACGGTGGACGACCGGGTACGGCAGATCGTGGTGGTGTTCAGCCACACCACCGTGGACGCCCACGCCGCCGAGGTGGTGCTGCGCGACCTGCGGCTGATCCTGCTCCGGGGCGCCCTGCCCACGCCGCCCGGCCCGCAGTCGGCGGAGGTGGCCCGCCACCAGCACGGGGCCGACCGGCGCCGCTCGGAGCGGGCCGTGGCGTACTGGCTGCGGCAGTTCCAGCGCCTGCCCCGCCAGCCGCTGACCCCGACCGGGCCGGGGCTCGACCCTCCGCTGCGCCGGGGCGTGCTGGTCTCCTCCGCCATCGACACCGCCGCCTGGCTGATCGCCGCCCGGCAGCGGGTCAGCGTGTCGGCGGTGCTGCTGGCCGGGTACGCGGCGATGGCGGCCCGCGATTCGGGGCGCGAGCTGTGTGGCCTGTTCCCGATGGCCCACAACCGGTTCCGCATCGAGTACGCCGACGCGGTCGCCAACCTCGGCCAGATCGGCTTCTGCGTGGTGGACCTGACCGGGCGTCCCGACTTCGGCGAGCTGGTGTCCCGGGTCTGGGCCGCGTCCCTGGACGGCCTGCGGCATGCCTACTACGAACCGCCCGCGCTGCGCCACGCCTTCGAGGCCCAGGGCGTCGACCTCGACTCGGCGTTCCTGCCGTACCACTACTTCAACGACGTCCGGCTGCCCACCGGCGGTGCCGAGCCGGCGCCCCGGGCGACCCCCGGCGAGCTACGGGCCGCCATGGAGCGCAGCACCTTCTCCTGGACCGCCGGCCTCCGGCAGGCGGCCTGGCACCTGCTGGCCCACGTGGTCGACGAGCCGGCCGGGGTCGGCGTCACGCTCACCGCCGACACCCGCCACCTTCCGATGGACGCCGTCGAGCCGTTCCTGCGCGGGCTGGAGGAGCTGCTGGTCGAGGCCGCCTTCGCGGCGGTGCCGTGGCCGTGGTCGTCCGCCCGCGCCGGGCTCCCGGCCGCCGCCGGGCCGGTCACCCCCGACGTCACGGGCACCGAGCAGGTGGCATACGCGTCGTTCCACGGCGGGCGCTCCGCGAGCGCGCCGCTGACCTGGGGGCAACGCGCGATGTGGCGCACCGTCGAGGAGTTCGACTCCCCCGCCGCGTACCGGGTGCTGGCTCTCCCCCGCACCCTGACGGTCCCCGCACGGGCCGATCTCACCGTGCCCCGGGCGCTGGACGCCGTCGGCGCGCTGGTCGCCCGGCACGAGTCGCTGCGCACCCGGTTCCGCCTCCGGGACCGCGAGCTGCACCAGGAGGCGGCGGCGACGGGCCGGCTGCCGGTCCTCGTCCACGCCGTGGCCCGACCGGCCGACGACCCCCACGGCCGGGGTGCCGCGGCTGCCCTGACCGCCCGGCTGCGCGAGCCGCGCTTCGACCACGTCGGCGAGTGGCCGCTGCGCGTCGCGGTGGTCACGGTCGACAACCGGGTACGGCAGATCGTCGCGGTGTTCAGCCACTCCGTCGTGGACCTGCACGCCGCCGACACCGTGCTGCGTGACCTGCGGGCGCTCCTGCTGCGCAGCGCGCTGGACACGCCGCCCGGTCTTCAGTCGCTGGACCTCGCCGAGCGGGAACGCCGCGTCGGGACAGGGCGCTCGCAACGGGCCGTGGCGTACTGGGTCCGGCAGTTGGACGGCCTCACCGGGAGCCTGTCCGACCCGGACCGGACCGCGGCGGCGGCCCGCCACCTGCGCGGTTCGCTGGTGTCCCCGACACTGCACCACGCGACCGGGCTGGTGGCGGCCCGCCACGGGGTCAGCACCTCCGACGCCCTGCTGGCGGCGACCGCCGCCGTGCTGGACGCGGACAGCGGGCGGGGCGCCTGCGGAATCGTCGTCATGGCCAACAACCGTTTCCAACCCGACCACGACCGCGCCGTCGGCACCCTGAACCAGATCGGGCTCTGCCGGGTGGACCTGGCCGACCGGCCCGGCTTCGCCGAGCTGCTGTCCCGTACGCGACGCTCGGCCCTGGACGCCTACCGGCACGCCTACTACGACCCCGCCGCGTGGGAGCAGGCGGTCACCGAGCTGGGCCACGACCACCGGACCTTCCTGGCCCCGTTCTGCTACCTCAACGACGCCCGCCTGTCGCGCCCCGCCCGACCCTCGACGGCCGGCCCGGACGAGACCGACGTGCGGGCCATGCTGACCCGAAGCACCGTCCGGTGGCTGCCGGACCTGGCGCAGTTCCCCTGGCGCTGCCGCCTCCAGGTGCGCGACGCGCCCGACGCGGTCGAGCTGATCGTCACCGCCGACACCCGGTACCTCCCGCCCCGGCGGGCCGAGGGGTTGCTGCGCGACGTCGAGGCGCTGCTGGTCGAGGCGGCCTTCGGCGACCCGGCGCGCATCGCGGCAACTCGTTGACTGACCGCAGCCCGACCGTCGCGGCTGAGGCCGTTCAGCCCTCCGGTAACGCCGACGGCCACCGACGAGGCCACCCGGTCTCGGTCACCGACGCCCGACGTTCGACAGTTCGGCGGCGACGTCGGCGGTCGCGACGCGCCGGCGGACCCGGGCCGGCGGGGCGGGCAGGGCACGCCGGTCGACCTTGCCGTTCGCGGTCGCGGGTAGCTCCGGCAGGACCACGTACCGCAGGGGCACCATGTAGTCGGGCAACTGCTGCGCCATGAAGGCGCGCAGCGCGCGTTCGGCCACCCGCTGCGGGTCGGCGTCGCGTTCGGTCACCACGTACGCCACGAGGGTCGCCGCGGCGCCCAGGTCGTCACGCAGCAGCACGACGCTGTTGGCGACGAGCGGGTGCCGGTTGAGCACCGACTCGATCTCGCCGAGCTCCACCCGCTGCCCGCGGACCTTCACCTGGGTGTCGATGCGCCCGCCGTAGTGGAGGTGCCCGCCCGGCGACCACCAGGCCAGGTCGCCGGTGCGGTACACCCGCTGCGGCCGGCCGGCGACATCCGTCTCGACGAACCGCTCCGCGGTCAGGTCGGGCCGCCCGGCGTACCCCCGGGCCAGGCAGTCGCCGCCGAGGACCAGTTCCCCGGGCAGGCCCAGCGGGGCGAGCGCGCCGCGCTCGTCGAGGACGTACGCGGCGACGTTAGTGATCGGCCGGCCGATGGGGACGGTGTCGTCCGGTTCGGGCCGGCGGCACGGCCAGGCGGTGACGTCGATGGCGGCCTCGGTGGGCCCGTACAGGTTGTGCACCTCGACCCGCGGCAGGACGGTGGTGAGCTTGTTGACCAGCTTCGGCGGCAGCGCCTCCCCGCTGCAGATTACCCGGCGCAGGCCGGTGCAGCGGGCCAGGCCGGCCTCCTCGACGAAGAGGGCGAGCATGGAGGGCACGAAGTGCACCGTGGTCACCGACTCGCGGGCGATGACGTCGACCATCTCCTGCGGGTCGCGGTGCGCCTGCGCCTCGGCCGTGACCAGGGTCGCGCCGGTCATGAACGCCCACAGCAGTTCCCACACCGACACGTCGAAGGTGTACGGCGTCTTCTGCAGCACCACGTCGCCGGGGCCGATGCGGTACTCGTCCTGCATCCACACCAGCCGGTTGGCCAGCGACAGGTGCGTCATCTGCACGCCCATGGGCGCCCCGGTCGAGCCGGAGGTGAAGATGACGTACGACAGACCCCGCACCACCTCCGCCGGGGCCCGGTAGCCGCGCCAGTCGACCGGGGCGGCGGGCAGGTCACCGCCCGTCAGCGGCCGTACGGGCACGGACGGCTCGCCGCCGGAGCCCAGCGCGGCCCGCCCCGCGTCGTCGGCCAGCACCAGCGCGGCGTCGGCCGCGCGGAGCATGAGGTCCAGCCGGGGGCGCGGGTGAGACGGATCCAGCGGCAGGTACGCGCCGCCGGCCAGCAGGACGCCGAGCACCGCGACCACCATCTCGGGGCTCCGCTCGGTGCACAGCCCGACGACCGACCCGGGCCCCACGCCCTCGGCGCGCAGCCGCCCGGCCAGCGCCGCCGCCTCGTCCAGGAACTCGCGGTAGGTGCGGTCCCGTCCGCCGCCGCGCAGCGCGACGGCGTCCGGGGTGAGCGCCGCCTGGCGGCAGATCGTCTCGTGCACGGGCGTGCGTGGCGCGGGGGTCGGGGCGGGGTTGAAGCCGAGCAGCGTCGCGCGTTCCGCCGGGCCGACCAGCGCGGCCTCCCGGACCGGCAAATCCGGATGGGCGGCGAGCCAGGCGTGCAGGGTGTCCAGGCGCTCCTGCAGGTACGCGGGATCGCCATGATGCCGGGCGAACCGGACCGGCACCCCGGCCAGGACCGCCGACACCCCGGGGCCACCCGTGGTGGTCTCTGCCAGCACGACGTCCGCGGACGCCGGCTCCTGCTGCCGGCGGCGCGTCTGCGCGCGTACCTGGGTGAGGGTGCTGTCCGGGGAGACGCGCACCAGAACGTCGCCCCGCGGGCCGTGCACGGCGACCGACGTCGCGGCCGAGAGGCGGTGGCAGAGCACGGCCGCCACCGCCGCGACCAGGTCCAGATCGTCGTGGCCGCTCAAGCCGCCACCATCCCGGCCAGCGCGCGCGGCGTGGGGTCGGCGGAGAGCACCTCGACCGGGATACGCACCCCGAACCTGCGCTGCACCTGCGTGATCATGCGGATGAACAGCAGCGATTCACCACCCAGCACGAAGAAGTTCGCGTCCGGCTCGATGTCGGGAGTGCCGAGCATCCTGCCCCACAGCTCCATGATCTCGTCCACCACCTCGGGCTCGCCGGCGCCGACGGAGGCCTGCTCCGGTTCCGCGAAGTCGGCGGCCGGTGCCGCCGGTACGGGGTCGAGCCAGTGCCGGGTACGGGCGAACGGGTACGTGGGCAGCGCGACCCGCCGCGCGCCGCTCTCGCCGCGCACCGCGGCCCAGTCCACGGCCGCCCCGGCGGTCCACAGCCCGCCGAGCCCGGCGAGCACGTCACCAGCGTCGACCTGCGCCCTCGGCCGGGGTTGCAGGGCGAACGCGGGCACCCGCCCCCGGTCCTGCGCCCACCGCCCCGGCCGCGTAGAGCCCGAGCCCGCCGTCGTCTGCCGGGCCATGCCGGTCAGGGCGGTGCCCGGCCCGACCTCGACCAGGACCGGGTCGGGCAGGTCCAGCGCGGTCAGCAGCGCGTCGTGGTAGCGCACCGGGCTGCGCAGCTGCGCGGCCCAGTAGCCCTCGGCACGGGGCAGCCCCCTGCCGAGCAGTACGCCGTCGATGCTGCTGACGACCGGGACGGTGCGGGGTCGCTGGGCGATGCGGTCCGCCTCGGCGCCGAGCAGTCGTGCCGCGTCGGCCATCATCCGCGAGTGGAAGGCGCGCTGCGCGGGCATCGCCCGGCAGTGCACCTCGGCCAGGGCCAGGCGCTCCCGCAGCTCGGCGAGCTGCGCCACCGGCCCGGCCAGCACGGTGAACTCGGGGGCGTTGTACGCGGCCACGTCGACGCCGTCCAGGCCCGCCAGGTGCTCCTCGACGGTGGACGGCGGCGCGAGCACGGCCAGCATGCCGCCCTCGGGCGCGTCCTGCATCAGCCTGCCGCGGGTCGCGACCAGGCGCAGCATGTCGTCGGCGGACATCTCGCCGGCCAGCGCCGCGGCGGCGAACTCGCCGATCGAGTGGCCGATCAACGCCGCCGGGCGGACGCCCCACGACACCAGCAGTTTGCCGAGGGCGAGTTCGTGCAGCGCCAGCGCGGGCTGGGTGACGTCGGTGCGGTGCACGATCCCGTGCGGGTCGTCGTCGACCAGCACGTCGCGCAGGTCCAGCCCCAGGACCGGGGCCAGCAGCGCCGCCCCGTGGTCGAGGTCGGCGCGGAAGGACGGGCAGCGGTCGTAGAGGCCCCGCGACATGGCGGGGAACTCCGCGCCCTGGCCGGGGAACAGGAACACCACGCTGGGCCGGCGCGCCGCCTCGCGGACCGGCGCCTTGGGCAGCCGGGTCAGCGCCGTGGGGACGTCCCGCGCGGCGACCGCGAGCCGGTGCGGGAAGTGCCTGCGGTACGTCTGCGACGTCAGCGCGACATCGCCGGCGGCCAGGTCGGGGCGTTGCCGCAGGTGCTCGCCGAGCTGCTCGGCGGCCTCGCGGACCGCCTCCGGGCTGCGCCCGGACAGCACGATCAGCTCGGTGCGACCGTCGACCACGGCGGGACCGGGCGCGACCGGCCCGTCGGCCTCCTCCAGCACCACGTGGGCGTTGGTGCCGCCGAGGCCGAAGGAGCTGACCGCCGCCCGGCGTGGGCCGCCGGCGGAGTCCCACTGCCGGGCCACGCTGTCCACGGTGAACGGGGTCGACCCGTCGAGCAGCTCGGGGCGGGCCTGCTTGAGGCCGGCCAGCGGCGGGATCTGCCGGAAGTGCAGCGCCAGCGCGGCCTTGATGAGCCCGGTGACGCCGGCGGCCGCGTCGAGGTGGCCGACGTTGGCCTTGACCGAGCCGATCGAGCACGGCTGCTCGCCGCGCCGGAACACCTCGGTCAGCGCCGCCAGCTCGATCGCGTCGCCGACCTCGGTGGCGGTGCCGTGCGCCTCGAGGTAGCCGACGGTCGCGGGGTCGACGCCGGCGGCGGCGTACGCGCGCGTCAGCACGTCGACCTGTCCGGCGATGCCGGGCGCGGTGTAGCCGACCTTCATGCCGCCGTCGTTGTTCACCGCCGAGCCCTTGATCAGGGCGTACACGGTGTCCCCGTCGCGGCGGGCGTCCTCGGCGCGTTTGAGCGCCACCATGGCGACGCCGTTGCCGGGGACGGTCCCGTCGGCCGTGGCGTCGAAGGGCCGGCACGTGCCGTCGGGCGACATGATGCCCTTCGTCTCGTAGAGGTAGCCGGCCTGCTGCGGCACGGCCACGCAGGCGCCGCCGGCGAGCGCGACGTCCGAGTCGCCGGTGCGCAGGCTCTGGCACGCCAGGTGCACCGCCACCAGCGACGTCGAGCAGGCGGTCTGCACGGTGACGGCGGGGCCGCCCAGGTCCAGCCGGTACGCGATCTTCGCGGCCAGGTGGTCCTTCTCGTTGCCCAGCACCACCGACAGCAGCCCCTGGGTCTCGACCAGGCCGGGCTGCGCGAACACGTGGTGCAGCGCGTAGTAGTTGAACCCGGCCCCGGCGAACACGCCGACCCGGCCGAAGGGCTCGCGGGTGGCCAGGCCGGCGGACTCCAGCGTGGCCCACGCCGTCTGCATCAGCAGCCGGTGCTGCGGATCCATGGTCTCGGCCTCCCGCGGCGTGATGCCGAAGAAGGCGGCGTCGAACAGGTCCGGGTCGGCCAGCACGCCGCGCGCCGGCACGTACGCCGGGTCGTCGAGGCGGTCGGCGGGCACGCCCGCGGCCAGCAGCTCGCCGCGGGTCAGCTCGCTGATCGTGATCTTCCCGGCGGCCACGTTGGACCAGTACTCCCAGACGTCGGCGGCGCCGGGGAACCGGCCCGCCATGCCTACGATCGCAATGTCGCCGTTCATCAGGATGCGCCTGCTCCTTCGGTCTGTGCGTGCAGATGCCGGGCCAGCGTCTGGACGGTCGGGAAGCGGTAGAGGTCGGTCAGCGCGACGGCCCGGCCGGCCAGCCGCTCCTGGAGCAGCCGGCGCACGATGGCGAGCCGCAGCGACTCCCCGCCGACGTCGAAGAACGCCTCGTCGACGTCGAAGTCGTCGGTGCCCAGCGCCTCCACCCAGGCCCCCGTCACCAGCTCCTCGAACTCGGCGAGCGACGCGGAGCGCTGGGCCGGCACCCGCGCCGGCTGCCCGGCCGTCGCGTCGGCGGTCGCCTCGTCGCTCGCCGTCGCAGCGGCGGACAACGCGGCAACGGCGGGCGTCGCGGCGGCGGGCTGCGGCACCGCGACCAGTGCGCCCAGGGCACGGAGGTCGACCTTGCCGTTGCGGTCGAGCGGGAACTCGGCCACGGTCACCCACTGCTGCGGCCGGGCGTAGGGGGCCAGCTCGGCATCCACCGCGCGGCGCACGTCGGCCACGACAAGGCCCTCGGGCGCGGGCTTCAGCGCGGCGCACAGGCGTACGCCCGACCCCGACACCGGGTCGCCGGTGGTGAACACCACCGCGTCCTGCACCCCGGGCCGCGCGCGCAGCCGGCGCTCGACATCGACCAGCTCCACCCGGTGCCCGGCGATCTTCACCTGGCGGTCGTTGCGGCCCAGGAAGCGCAGCTGCCCGTCCGCGCCCCAGCGCACCAGGTCCCCGGTGCGGTACAGGCGCACCCCCAGGCCCGCGTGCCGCACGAACGACGCGTCGGTGCGCACGGGGTCGTTGAGGTAGCCGTCGGCGAGCCCGCCGCCCGCCGCCCACAGTTCGCCGATCGCGCCCGGCGGGACGAGGCGCCCCGACGGGTCGACGACATGCAGGTCGGTGCCGTGCACCGCCGCGCCGATCGGCAGCGGGTCGGGCGTCGCGTCGGCGTGCTCGACCGAGTACGTCGTGGTGAACGTGGTGTTCTCGGTGGGGCCGTAGCCGTTGGTGAGCCGCAGCCCCGGGCAGGCCCGCAGCGCCCGGCGCACGTGCGCCGGGGAGACCACGCCGCCGCCGGTGAACAGCTGCCGCAGCCCGGCGAACGCGTCCGGGCGGTGGTCGGCGACCAGGTGGAACACGCCCGAGGTGAGCCAGGCGTGGGTGATCCCGGCGGTGTGCAGGAACCCGGCCAGGCCGCTCGGCGTCGGTTCGCCGGGCGGGAACACGATGACGGTGTCGCCGTTGGCGAGCGGCACCAGCAGCTCCAGCGTGGACGCGTCGAACGCCAGTGGGGACAGCCGCATCATCCGCAGGCCCGCCCGGTCGGCGAACAACCGCGGGTCGTCGGCCAGCCGCAGCACGGCCCGGTGCGGCACGACCACTCCCTTGGGCACGCCCGTGGAGCCCGAGGTGAAGGAGACGTACGCGGCCCGCGCCGGGTCGGCCGGCGCCGCCTCGACCGGGCCGTTGTCGGACGGCGCGTGGTCGGCCGCCGCCGAGCTGGCCCAGCCCGGCGCGCCCCCGAGCGCCTCGACCGGGCCGTCTCCCGGCTGCGCCGACCTGCCCAGGTGGGCAAGTGGGCAGTCGGCGGCGCCCGACCACTCGGGGCCGGGCGCGTCCACGCCGAGGCGGGCCCGCGGCCCGACGGCGGCGGCCAGGTGCGCCCGCCACTCGCCGGTGGCGTGCTGGTCGACCGCGACGTAGTGCGCGCCCAGCCGTAACACACCCAGCACCGCGACCGCCTCGGCCGCCGAGCGCGGCACCTCCAGGATCACCGCGTCGCCGGCGCGCACGCCGTGCGCGTGCAGCAGCCGCGCCTGCTCGACCGCGTGGTCGTGCAGCTCGCGGTAGGTCAGCGTGAGCCCGGCGTGCGGGTCGACCAGCGCGATGCGTTCGCCCGCGGCCTCCGCGTGCGCCGCGAACCGGCTCCACACGTCGTCGGCGGTGTCGTGCGGCCCGCCCGCGCCCAGCGACCGCAGCCGGGCGTGCTGCCCCGCCGACAGGGTCGTGACGTCGCGCAGGGTCGCGTCCGGGTCGGCGGCCATCTCCCGCAGCGCCGCCTGGAACGACTCGGCCAGCTCCCCGGCGTCGGCGGCGGTGAGCGCCGACGTGGCGTACTCCAGGGCGAAGCGGGGGCGTTCGGTCCACGACTGGAGGTAGAGCAGCGCGTCGAACACGGCACCGTGGCAGTGGCCCTCGTGCACCCGCCAGGTGCGCCCGCCCGCGACCAGCTCGTCGGGCACCAGCTCGTGGTGGGCGGCGAAGCCGAGCTGCGCGAGCGGGTTGCGGCCCGGGTCGGTGGTGACGCCGAGCCCGGAGACGACCCGCTCGAACGGCACGTCGGCGTCGGCGGCCGCCTCGGCCATCGCGTCGGCGACGCCGCGTACGTGGTCGCGCACGCTGACGTCGTCGGGCGCGGCGCAGCGCACGGGGACGGCCCGGGTGCACAGGCCCACGATGGCGTCCATGCCCGCCTCGAAGCGGCCCGCCGCCGGCACCCCGAGCACCAGGTCGGTCAGGCCGGCGCGGCGGGACGCGGCCAGCGCCCACGCCGCCATGGCCACCGACGTCACCGTCACCCGGCAGTGCCGGGCCAGTTCGGTCGCGGCCTGCGCCGCCCCGGCGTCGAGGTGGAAGTGCAGGCGCGCGCCGCGCCCGTCGGCCTCGACGACCGGCGGCAGGTCGGTGGGCAGCGCCACCGTCCACGGCGCGCCGTCCAGCCGGGCCGCGATCCGGGCCAGCGCCTCGTCCACCGCCCCGGCCTTCTCCCGCGCGGCGAGCCGCGAGCCGATCCAGTCGGGCGACGGCGCGGGGCCCGCCGGACCGGCGCCGGCGTAGAGCTCGGCGAACTCGCGCCAGAGCACCCCGATGCTCCAGCCGTCGCTGATCGTGTGGTGCACCAGCATGGTGAGCAGGTCCCGCTGCCCGGCACGGGTCAGCACGAAGACGACCGGCGGCTGCTCGAAGGGGCGCAGCAACCGCGCGGCCGACCGGCCGTAGAGGTCGTGCACGGCGCGTACCGGGTCGTCGCCGGGCAGCGTCTGGTGCAGCAGCCGGGGCTCGTACGGCGCGGGCAGCACGATCCGGGCCTGGCGTGGGTCGCGGACGAACCGGGTGCGCAGCGCCTCGTGGCGGGTCGTCAGCTCGCGCAGCGCCGAGCGGGTCCGGGCCGCGTCGAGCGGCCCGTCCGCCTCGAGGGTGAACATCAGGTGGTACGGCGCGTCCTGGTCGAGCAGGTGCGCGGCCAGCATGGACCGCTGGCCGGGCAGCAGCTCCAGCTCGGCGGGCCGCTGGGCGGCCAGCGGCGGCGCGGTGTCCACGTGGTCCACCGCGCCGGCCAGTGCCTGCGCCAGCGGCAGCGCCGACAGCAGCCGGGCGCTCTCCACGTGCGCGCGCAGCTCCCGCTGGCCGAGCGACACCAGCGCGATGGCCTGCAGCGAGGTGCCGCCCAGGCCGACGAACGACTCGGTGGCCGCCGCGTCCCGGAGTTGCTCGGGGGCGAGGCCGAGCACCTGCGCGGCGAGCGGCGCCCAGGCGGTGAGGTCGGGGGCGGCCATCAGACGCTCTCCGCCACGGGCCTGTCCAGCGGCACCTGGCCGGCGATGTCGCGCAGGTCGGCGAAGCGGGGGTTCTCCAGCACGTGGCCGAACATCACCGCGAGGTTGAGTTCCTGGCGGATCAGGGTGCTCAGCCGCAGCGCGCTGAGCGAGTGGCCGCCGAGGTCGAAGAAGTCGTCCTCGTCGTCGACGGTGTCGACGCCGAGCACCTCCATCCACAGCTGTTCGAGCTCGGCCACCCAGGTTCGGTCGGGTACGTCGCGCATCAGTGGTGCCTCTCTGTGTCCAGTCGGGTCGCGGGGGCGTCCAGGTAGTGCCGGGTGGCCGCGAAGGGGTAGGTGGGGGCGGGCACGCGGCGCCGGCCGGTGTCGTGCGCGGGGTCCCAGGCGTCGACGACGCCGAGTTGCCACAGCGCGCCGACGGTCGCCAGCAGCCGGGCGTGCCGGTCGGCGGGCAGTGCGGGCTGGTCCGGGCCCAGGTGCGGGGTGACGCTCGTGCCGACCTCGATCCAGAGCACCTGGTCGAGGTCGACGGGCGGCGTCGCCGGCGCGGGCGGTTCGGCCGCCTGCGCCCGCCAGTACGCGAGGTCGTCGTACTCGGTCAGCGGCGCTCCGCCGGACGTGTGGACGGGCAGGTCGGGCGGGCCGAACCGGCTGCCGTCGACGTCGGCGCCGCGGATCAGCGCCAGCGCGTCCGCGACGGACATGATCCCGGCCACGACCGCGCAGGCCACCGCGCCGAGGCCGACGCCGGCCAGGGCCCGCGGTGCCACGCCCCGGCTGCGCAGCGAACGCGCCAGGCCGACGCAGGCCAGCAGCCGGGTGCAGCGCTCCCGGACGGACTCGTCGAGGTCGCGCCCGCGCAGCAGCGCCACGCCCTCGTCGACGATCTGGCGGTACACCGGGTCGGCGTCGTAGTTGGGCCGGTTGCCGGTCAGCTCGCCGGCCCCGGTGAGGTGCAGCGCCACACCACGTGCCCGCGCCTTGGCCACGACCTGCCGGACCGTCGGCGGCGAGCCGTGCGGTCCGGTCAGGAACGCGGCCCGCCACGGCAGCTCCGCCCGGCCGGTCCGCAGCGTGTACGCGAGGTCGGCCAGCTCCCCGGGCGCGGTCCCGGCCACACCCGCGACGGCGCGGTCCAGGCTGTCCTGCGCCGCGGCGGCGGTCTTGGCGGAGACCAGGACCAGCTCGGTGACGTGGCGGCGCGGCCGGGGCCGGGCGGCCGGGGCCTCCTCCAGCACGACGTGGGCGTTGGTGCCGCCGATGCCGAAGGCGCTGACCCCGGCCCGGCGTACGCCGTCGATCGGCGCCCACGGCCGGGCCGCCGCCGGCAGCTCGAACACCGAACCGTCCAGCCGGACCGCCGGGTTGGGCGTGGCGAGGTGGGCGATCGGCGGGATCACGCGGTGCTTCAGCGCCAGCACCGTCTTGATCAGGCCGATCACCCCGGCGGCGGTGTCCAGGTGCCCGACGACCGACTTGGCCGCGCCGAGCGCGCAGGGCGCCCGGTCGGGCCGGTCGCTGTCGAAGACCTGCCGCAGCGCCGCCACCTCGATCGGGTCGCCGAGCGCGGTGCCGGTGCCGTGGGTCTCGACCAGGCCGATGGTGTCCGGGTTGACGCCGGCCACGCTCAGCGCCGCCGAGATCACGCCGGCCTGGCCGGTGGGGCCGGGCGCGGTGAAGCCCGCCTTGCGGGCGCCGTCGTTGTTGACCGCGCAGCCGCGGATCACCGCGTGCACGGTGTCGCCGTCGCGCAGGGCGTCGGTGAGTCGCTTGAGCACCACGACGCCCGCGCCGTCGCCGGGCACGGTGCCGTCGGCCGCGGCGTCGAAGGCCCGGCACCGGCCGTCGGCGGAGAAGATCCCGCCGGGCTCGTGCAGGTGCCCGCGCCGCGTCGGTGGGGCCACCGTGGCGCCCCCGGCCAGCGCCAGGTCGGCGTCGTACGTCAGCAGGGCCTGCGCCGCCTGGTGCACCGCGAACAGCGACGTCGAGCAGGCGGTCTGCAGCGTCAGCGCCGGGCCCTGCAGGTTCAGCTTGTACGCGATCCGGGTGCCGGCGAAGTCCTTGTCGCTGCCGATGATCAGCCCCAGGCCGCCGGCCGCCTCGACGGCGCGCTCGTCGGGCCACACGTTGTCGAGCAGGTAGACGTTCAGGCCGGTGCCGACGTACACCCCGATGCGGTTGCCGTCGGCGGCGACCGGCGGGTGGCCGGCGTGCTCCAGCGCGGCCCAGGCGCACTCCAGCAGGATCCGCTGCTGCGGGTCCATCAGCGCGCTGTCCGACGGCGAGTAGCTGAACAGCCGGTGGTCGAAGCAGTCCGCGTCGCGCAGCACCGCCCGGGCGGGCACGAAGTCGGGCCGCTCCACCAGGTCCTTGGGCACGCCCCAGCCGACGAGCTGCTCGGGGGTGAAGAAGGTGACCGCGTCGATGCCGTTGACCACGTGGTGCCAGAACAGGTCCAGGTCGCGTTCGGCGCCCGGGACGCGGACGGCCATGCCGACCACGGCCACCGCCGCGCTGTCGTCGAACTCAGCCACGGCTGCCTCCCCCGGCCCGGCGGGCGGCGAGCAGGGCGCGGCCCTGGCGGCGCTGCGCGGCGTGCGCGTCGGCGACCACGGGGGTCGCGTGGTGCAGGTGCGCGGCGCAGCCGGCGACCGTGCCGGCGCGGAACAGGTCCGTCACGGAGACCTCCAGGCCCACCTCGGACAGCCGCTGCTGGAGGGCGATCAGCGCGAAGCTGTGCCCGCCCAGGTCGAAGAAGTTGTCGTGCAGCCCGATGTCGCCCCGGCCGAGCACCTCGCCCCAGGCGGCCCGGATCCGCTCCTCCAACCCGGTGCCGGCGGTGTGCTCGCGTCGCGTCGCGGGTGCGGCGGCCGTGCGCGCGGCGCGGCTGTCGGCCAGCAGGCGGGCGCTGTCCACCTTGCCGTGCGCGGTGAGCGGGATCGCCGCGACGGCCAGGATCCGCGACGGCACCATGTACGCCGGCAGGATCGCCCGCACGTGGGCGCGCAGCTCGCGTTCGGCGTCCGGGCCGACCTCGCCGACGACGAAGGCGACCAGTTGGTCGTTCTCGGCCGCGACGGCGCACGAGCGTACCGCCGGGTGGGTCAGGAAGGCGCCCTCGACCTCGGCCAGCTCGACGCGGTAGCCGCGCAGCTGCACCTGGGTGTCGTTGCGGCCGAGGTACACCATGTTTCCGTCGACGCCCCACTTGACCACGTCGCCGGTCTTGTACATGACGCCCCCGCCGTACGGGTCGGGCAGGAAGCGCGTCTGGGTCAGCTCCGGGTTGTCCACGTAGCCGTGCGCGACGAGCACACCGCCGCAGTACAGCTCGCCGGGCACGTTGAGACCGGTCGGCCGCAGGTCCTCGTCCAGGACGTAGCAGCGCCCCGACGGCAGCGGCACACCGATGGTGCCCTCCGTGACCCGGGCCAGCTCGCCGGTGGGCACCTCGACGATCGTGACGTGGATGGTGCCCTCGGTGATGCCGTACATGTTGACGAACACCGCGCGCATGCCCGGCGCGCCGGCGACCAGCGACGTGACCCGCGACCAGCTCAGCGCCTCGCCGCCGAGGACGACGTAGCGGATGCTGGAGACCTCGTCCGCGCCCAGCATCCGCAGGTACGGGGGCAGCAGCCGGTAGAGCGCCCCCGGGGTCTGGAACACCACCGTGACGGCCTCGCGGCGCACCAGCGCGGCGAGCCGCTCCCGGTCCACCAGGTCGGCCTGGTCGGCGACGACCAGCCGGCCGCCGGTGCTCAGCGCCCCCCACATCTCCCACACCGAGGCGTCGAACGAGAACGAGCTGGCGGCCAGCCACACGTCGTCGGCGGTGATGTCGAGGCCGGCGGGGGTGGGGCTGTTCAGCGCGTCCAGGCCGCCGTGCCCGACGATGACGCCCTTGGGCACGCCGGTGGAGCCCGAGGTGTAGATGATGTACGCCTGGTCGCCC
Source organism: Micromonospora sp. NPDC047620 (assembly GCF_043205005.1). Lineage (NCBI taxonomy): Bacteria > Bacillati > Actinomycetota > Actinomycetes > Micromonosporales > Micromonosporaceae > Micromonospora > Micromonospora sp. NPDC047620. The sequence goes on from NZ_JBIDDG010000048.1 coordinate 38,749, forward strand.
GGCCCGGGGAACGTCTCGGCGACCACGGACGCCCCGTCGAGGGTGTGCGCGTCGGCCATCCGGATGTCGCGGCCCCGCGCCAACGCGGCGGCCGCGTCCGCGGTGCCGGCCTCCACCAGCATGATCGGCATGGCGGCGCTGGCCGTGATCAGTTCGAGGCGCTGCTGCGGATACTCCGGGTCCAGCGGCACGTAGACGCCGCCGAGCTTCCAGACGCCGAGGATCGCCGCGATGACCGCGGGCGAGCGGCGCAGCAGCAGTCCGACCCGGTCGCCGCGCCGCACGCCCCGGTCGGCCAGGCCCGCCGCGATCCGCCCGGCCCAGCGGTCCAGTTCGGCGTAGGTGACCTCCACGTCCCGGTGGCGCACCGCCACGGCGTCCGGGGAGTTCGCCACGTGCCCGGCGAACCGGCGCAGCACCGACGGGTGGTCGACGGGCTGCTCCGGGATCGGCGGGTTGAGCCCCTCGGTCAGCAGCAGCCGTTCCGCCTCGTCCACCATGGACGGCGCGGCGCCCGGCTCGTCGACGACCGACCGGAGGAAGGCCAGGTAGTGCGTGAGCAGCGCCGCGACGGTTTCCGGGGTGAACAGCTCGGTGCTGTACTCGGCGCGCAGGAACGGCGCGGCGGTGGACACGTCGAGGGTCAGCCCCAGGTCGAACTTGGTGACGTCGACCTCGACGTCGACCTCGGTCAGCTTCACCCCGTCGAACTCGGGGAACGCGAACGGGAAGTTCTGCAGCGTCAGCGAGGTCTGGAACAGCGGCGCGTGGCTGAGCTGCCGCTCCCCCACCGTGGCCCGCACGATCTGCTCGAACGGCACGTCCTGGTTGGCGAACGCGGCCATGCTGGCCCGGCGGGCCCGCTCGACCAGCTCGGCGAAGCCCGGCCGGCCGGACACGTCGAGCCGGATCGGCAGCGTGTTGACGAGGCAGCCGACGATCCGCTCCTCGGCCTCGTCCATCCGGTTGGCCACCGGCACCCCGACCACCACCTCGTCCTGGCGCGCGTACCGCGACAGCACCGAGGCGTACGCGGCCAGCGTCACCGCGAACAGCGTCGCGCCCCGCGACCTGGCCCACGCGGTGAGCCGCTCGACCAGCTCGGGCTCGACGGGGCGGCGCAGCACCGCGCCACGGGCGCTGAGCACGCTCGGCCGGGGGAAGTCGGTGGGCAGCGCGAGCTGCGGGACGTCCCGCAGCTCGGCGCGCCAGAAGTCCAGCCCGGAGCTGTCGCGCTCCCAGGACTCGCGTTGCCGCTGCGCGTACGCCAGGTAGGACTCCGCCGGTTCGGCGTACGCGGCGGCATCCGGGCCGGACACCGCGGCGTTGTACTCGGCGGCGAGGTCGCGCAGCAGCAGGCCCACCGACCAGCCGTCGCAGGCGATGTGGTGCACCAGCACGGCGAGGGTGTGCTCGTCGGGGCCCCAGGAGCGCAGGAAGGCGCGCAGCACCGGCCCGTCGCCGAGCCGGAACGGGCGCCGGGCCTGCTCGGCCACGAGGGCGTGCAGGAAGGTCTCCTGGGTGTCCCGGTCGGCCCGCCCACCCGCCTGGACGTCGATGTCCGCGTGCGGGGTGGCCGACACCCGCTGGGTGAGCACACCGTCGACCAGGGCGAACGTGGTGCGCAGCGCGTCGTGCCGGGCGACGACGCGGATCAGCGCCCCGCGCAGCGCCTCGGGCTGCAGGGCGCCTCGCAGGTGGACCGCGAAGGCCACCACGTACGCCGGATTGCCGGGCTGGAGCTGGTTGAGGAAATAGAGTCGTTCCTGAGCGAAGGAAGCACGACCGGTACGAACCATGCGTCGATCGTGGTCTGCCGGACGTCCCGCCCGGCAGAGCGACCTTCCCCGCCCCACCAGGGAAAACCTCCCGGTCGGGTGCCGGACACCCACACGTCTTCGCCGGGCACGACTCGGCCCCCGGTCCGGCGGGTCAACCGTCGGACCGGGGGCCGGTCAGGCTGGGTACGCCCGGCAGGTCCCGACAGGGACCAGCCGGCGGATGGCGGTTGGATACGGTTCGGCTGCTCGGGAGGTGCGGCCCGGCCTGGAGCGGCGCGTGGGGTGGGCCCCCCGGGGCCCCCCCCCCCCCCCCCAAAAAAGTACGGGAAAAGCCCCCCCGGTAAAAAAACCCCGTTGGGGGAAACCCCCCCGAGCCCCCGAACAAACCCC